>JASHQE010000110.1 GCA_030037705.1 Acidobacteriaceae bacterium
GCGGTCGCGAGCTTCGTCGCCGGCCAGAGTCTTCTGCGTCGCGTCATTCTCATTGAGCTTGCCATTGAGATCGGCAAGCGCGGTCTCCGCATCGATGAGCGGGCGCAGCTTTTCTTCGAGCTCGGGCGTGTACTTGCTCACCGTGACCAGGAAATCGGTCTGGTCCTGGTCGGGGTCGATTTGCACCTTCTCGAACAGCTTGGCGCGCTCGGCCACGCGCAGGTCGGTTGATTGATGCGGCGCGACGGCAACGCGAAAGCGATAGGCCGTCGCCGTGGTCTCGTCAGGCTTCGCATCGGATTCGAGCTGCGCGTTGGGTTGGCGCGTATGCTCCAGGATCACAGTGCGCGTTTCATCGGCGGCGTTTGTTACCGTGTACGTATTTTCGGTGAGTTGATCCGTTGTCTCTACGAGGATGCCTTTGTGGATGGCAACGTGATGCAGCCTGTGCCTGTCACCGGTCTTTTCAGGATGCACTTTCACCGCCTGGTCAACAGCGTAGGAGAGCAGTCGCTTTTCGCCGGGATGGATCGGATCGAGCAGGCCCTCGCCGGCGAACTCGCCGTTCTCAAAGATGGAAAAGCTCCCCGCGTCGAGGGTGAGCTTCGATTTGTTCTCGAGCCAGACCGCGCGCAGCGGTGTCGCGTTTTTGTCGCTCCACAGCGTAACGTGCTCGGCGGGCAGGCTCTCCTGCAGGATGGGCACCATGGCTGATTCATTCTTGTGGATCGTGACCGGCTGCGTGATCGCGTACTCGAAATAATCGTCGAAGGCATTCGTGGAAACATCGCCTGCCTGGAGGGCATCTGTGGCGCGATAGACGCCGTGGCCGACAGCATACAGGCCACCGCCAGTATTGCCTCCTATGCCTGAACCTAAACCGCCCGCTGAGCCGTTTCCAAAGATGCTTCCCATCACCTGCCCGTTCATTGGGGGTGCTTTTACAGTCATTGACTGCGAAACTGCATAAGGCGCCTTCAGTTGCCCGTCTGTAAATTTCTCCTCCGCGGACATATCCGCCGCCTCATGCGTCTCCGGCATCGTCTGCTGGGCAACGGCAACCGGCACCTCGGGCCGGTTGGTGTAAATTGGCTGCGAGAGCGGCTGGATGAAGCTCTGCGGCGCGCCAGCTACCAGTGAAAGTTGCACATTGTCCCAGTCCGCGCCCACCGTGTTATCCACAACGGCCCACCCCTGCACGATCGCGTTCCCGTTTGCCTCTTGTGGGAAGACCATGCGGTAGGTCGATTTCCACACCGGCACGGCGCTGATGTAGCTTACGTCGATCTGCCGCTCGCCCTGTCCTATCGCTTCGAGCGTGAGATGGCGCTCCTGCTGGTTCTGCTCGGAAGAGAGGATGGCAAGGTAATCGGAGAACTGTTTTTCCAGCGCCGGATCGAGCATTCGCACCGAGAGTGCGTCCGTCAGTTCCGCCGTGCGCAGCGCTCCAGCATCTGTTTCCACGATCAGAAAGTAGTGGTCCTCTGAGGTAGAGCCATTCTTGTCCGTCTCCTTACGGAATTCGATATTGACGAGCCGGCCGGTGAAGCTCGCGCCCGCTCCCGTTACTTCCACGCGTTGGCCGCGGAGGGCCTGGTAAACAGCGGTGGTCGGCGGAAAGTCTTTCAGCCCGAGCGCCAGCGTCTGCAACTGCTGGTCGATCGGCATGGTGGAGTTGTAATCGACATCGGCAATGCGGCCGCCGCCCTGGTCGAGCACGGTGAGCGACTGCAGCACATCGTTCAGTTGCGAAGAGGTAAAGTCGATGGCCACGCGCTGGTTTCCGGTGACCGTGCCCGCGTGTTCAAAGTAGCCGACGCCGTTTTTGTAAAGCACTACCTTGCGCACGGGAAGGTCCTTGACGGAAGCGGAAACCGTCGCGGGTGCGGCCGTGCGCGCGGAGAACGCAGATGGGGCAGAGGGCGCCGTGCCGGACTGCGGCGTGAGAATTTGCGGAAGAGAGAGGAGTGCGACGGCAACGAGCAAAGCTGGCGATACAAAGCGCATAAATTCCCCCAGAGGGCTGCAGGAGAGTGGTCCCTCGTCATGAAACGGCGCTGGGAAACGGCAACTGCGATTCTTCCAGGAAGAGCTCTATTCCCTTGGACCGCGCAAGACGCAAAAAGGTTCCCAACAGCAACGCCACGATCCTTCTGATCTGCGATCACTCCGATCGATCCATGATGGCAAAGAGGCAAAACAAGCCGGGTGGCGTCAGGCCGCAGCCATGCGCTTTAGCTGTCCCAGATGATTCAGGTCATGGCCGGCCATGGTTTCTACGATAGTCTGGAAGGTCATCGTGCCTCGTTCAGGATGATGGGCGGGGCGTGCCGCGGCTGCCGGCAAAGCGGCTTCGAGCAGCCGCAGGTTCCATCCGCGCAGTGCTGCAAAGACCTCCAGCGCGTGACCGGCGCTTACGCCGCGATAGGTCGCGGCCCATTTGTCCTGATCGAAGGGCTGGATGGTCGGCCCATCCTCAGCCAGCGTCTGCCGCAGACGGAAGCCGAAGGCCAGCTCGCAGTCGGCGAGATGGCAGAGGATCTCCGCCGCGCTCCATTTGCCCGGCGCAGGCGGGGTCGTGAGATTTTCATCGCCGATGGCCGCCATCGCCTCGGCCAGCGCCTCCGGCGTCGAAGCCAGGATTGCCTCTACCGGCCGTCCGTCGAGAAAACCTTCATAAGGATTCGCTTTGCTCATTGCGTTGTCCTTTCCTGTGTTTCAGTGAATAGTGGACAGTGAACAGGGAACAGTGGACAGGGAACAGTTGCTGGATAAACAAACCGCAGGCAGCGGATCACGAACCACTGCCCACTGTTCCCCTGTCCACTTACAGATATTCCACCACCATCCTCTGCCACGTGGGCCAATCGTGCGCGTTGAAGGAGTCCCAGATGTAAAGCTGATGCGGAATACCTTTTGCTTCGAGAATGCGGTCGAGGTTCTGGTTCTGGCCCAGGCACTGGTCGTCCCAGCCGGTTGTCAGAACATAGCCGTTCCGCCGATAGCGGTCCAGATACCAGGGATCGCTGAGATTCGGAAGATAGTGAGTGGGCAGATTGAAGTAGCAATCCTGATCGTAGTAGCCGTCAAGGAAATTGGATAAATCGAACGCGCCCGACATTGATAACATGCCGGTGAAAAGATCGGGATGGCGCAGTGCGATATTCGCCGCGTGGTATCCGCCGAAGCTGCAACCCAGCGCGACCAGGCGCGGATCGCTGTTCTTTTGCCGGACGAGCGGCACGACCTCACTGAGCAGGTAATCCTCGTATTGCATGTGGCGCGCGATGCGCCATCTTGGAGGAACCGTCCGGTTATACCAGCTCTCCATGTTGACGGAATCAACACAGTAAAGTTGAACATGGCCTTCGTCGATGCGGCCCGCGAGCGCGCCGATCATCCCACGGTCCTCAAATTCGAAGAACCGCCCTCCTGAAGTGGGAAATACCACCACCGGCAATCCCACATGGCCAAAAACCAGGAGTTCCATCTCCCGATCCAGTCGGCTCGAATGCCATTTGTGATATTCGCGGTTCATCCAATTGTTCGCTCCGTGCGGATTCTTGATACTGTAACAGGCCCGTGCCGCAGTTTTCTGAAGCTCCGCGCCGCGAGGAACTCCATCTGGCATCGAGTTTTGATCCACAATCGCAGCGGCCCTCGCCACTCCATCCCTGTCTGCATTCAGAGATCGCACGCCGTCAGGACAAGCCGCCCGCCACAGACGACCCATTGCCCTGATTTGCTTCCACTGCCCACTTTCGGCGATACTTAGATGTTATGTCTTATGCGGCCCGGCCTGTCTGCCAGGGTCTGCTAGCTAGACGTGCCTGAAGGGGCGGCATCTTGCTAGTCCTGATAAAGACTCCAACCGATCTGAAGCTTTTGGAAAGGAACTTCTATCCCGTGGTTATGATTCGCCTGGCGCGCGTTGGCGCCCGTAAGCAGCCGTACTATCGCATCGTAGTGATCGAGAAGGACCGCGCCCGCAATGGCCGTTCAATCGAGGTCGTCGGCACGTATAATCCCCGCACCAGCCCGGCCACCGTTGACCTGAAGCACGAGCGGTTAGCGTACTGGCGCGGCGTGGGCGCCCAACTGACCCCTACGGTCGAAAAGCTGGTAGCCAAGCATCCCGCGCCGGTTCCGGCGAATGGCGAAACTGCAACTTCGGCTGCCGCCTGATCTCCCCCCTCCAATTCCGGCTCCTGTCCCATGCCCGGCTATCGGATTATGGCCGGTGTGCAGAGAGTTGCTGACGGCAGGGCACATGTGCTGATACTATTCGCGCACAGTGCCAATCCGTTTGGCAACGCAGCTGGTCAGAGGCAAGAACATGACCCAGGTCGATATGGTTCAAGTCGAGGAACTGGTCCGCGAGATTGCGCGGGCTTTGGTAGATGAGCCGGCAGCCGTCGAAGTCCAGTCCGTGGACCGGGACGACAATACGGTCCTCAAGCTCCGCGTGGCGCCCCAGGACGTAGGTAAAGTCATCGGCAAGCAGGGGCGGACGGCCCGTTCTGTGCGCACCATTCTCGGCGCCGTCAGCATGAAGCTGCACCATCGCTACACCCTCGATATCCTCGAAGAGGATGACGAAGAGTAGGCATGGCGGCGTTTCCAGCCTTCTACGGAGTCCGGGGTTGCGATGGCCGCAGATGAACAATCGGACGCCTGGGTCTGGCTGGCGCGGATTCGCCGTCCGCAGGGACGTAAAGGCGAAGTCTTCGCCGACATTCTGACCGATTTCCCCGAAAAATTCGCCGAGCGCCGGCGTCTCTGGCTGGTGGCTGGAGAGGTTCCGGCCAAGGTGTCGTGCCCCGCTCCACGCGAGATGAAGCTCATCGCGCACTGGCGGCATAAAAGCGGCGTTGTGCTGCACTTTGCGGGCATCGATTCCATCTCCGCCGCAGAAACGCTTGCCGGTCTTGTCGTTGCAGTTCCCCGCGGGGAGCGCGCCCCGCTCGCGGACGACGAAGCCTATATTGGCGATCTCATCGGCTGCGTGCTGGTGGATGTGGCCGGCCCTGAACCGGTTGTCGTGGGCGAAATCGAAGATGTGGATCAGACCGCAGGTCCGGTCGCGCTGCTCATCGTCCGCGGTGCGCATGGAGAAGTCCTTATCCCCTTCGCGAAGAGCTACCTGCGCAAGACCGATCTTGATGAAAATCGCATTGAAATGGTGCTGCCGGAAGGACTGACAGACCTGAACGCCCCAGAGAAACCCTGAACTGCGAGCGATGGGAGGGAAGTGCGCGTCTAGCGTCATAGGCTTTTCGGCGCCATCGACAGCGCGGCCGAGTCCTATCTTTTACTGGTGCCTCTTCTCCGGAAGATCATCCCACAATGAGACCCACATCAGAGCGAGGAACAGAAAAGCGAATGAGAGACAAATCGGTTTCCGCAGGAATGATCCTGATCCCCGCGTTGTTAGCAGGGGTGGTTGTGTTCTCTGGTTGTGGGGACTTCTGGCAGGCTCCAGGGTCGACCGGGAGTAGCGGAGGGACGGCCACCACCACCACACTGACGGCTTCGACCACCACGCCGACCGAAGGCGCGAGTGTAACTCTGACCGCCACGGTTTCGCCGTCGGCTGCGACCGGGACCGTTACCTTCTATAACGACTCGACCTCGATCGGCACCGGAACCCTGAGCGACGGGACGGCAACTCTTTCCACAACGTTCACGACCGCAGGAGCGCAATCGCTCACGGCCACCTACGGCGGGTCGAGCACCTACGCCTCCAGCACCTCGAGCACAGTAGCGGTGACCGTGAGCGCGGCGAGCTCGTCGGTGCGTAAACAACTGGCTGCGGCAGACAGCATCCATACGACCGCATACGGGTCTTCGCCCGTCCATGCAATCCGCGCCTTGAGCGCTGCGGACGGAAGCTACACCGCGGAAAACGCCGAAGCTGTGGTGGTGGAGGGTGGCGGCTCGGTCACGCTGAACGGCACAGAACTGAGCAGCTCAGACGGTGCGGGCCGCGGCATCCTGTTGTCCAACAGTTCGCCCGATGCGGCGACGCAAGACTTCGCACGCTTCACCATGACTGGCGGCTCGATTACCTACAACTGCGCCGCCGGCGCATCGAACACGATGTGCTCAAGCGGCGGACAAAACGATCCAGCGGCCGTTTTCTCGGTACCCAATGCGAAAGCGGGAATATCACTCACGGATGTGGCCGTCACCAACAATACCGCAACCAGCGACAACCGTGAAGGTACTTTGCTGACGGCGGGCAAGCCGGACGCAAGCGGCACTGTAACCTTCCTGGCTAGAGGCGCCGCGCTTACCGGCAACGTGATGGTCGGGGCCACCAGCACGGTTCTGCTATCGCTTTCGCAAGATGACACGGGAACAGGTTCATCGCTCACCGGTGCAATCAACAGCGAGGATGCGGGAAAGGCCGTGAGCTTGACGCTGGATAAGGGCAGCGCCTGGTCCGTAACCGGAACCTCTTACCTGACCACGCTGAATGGACTCGACCTGAGCGGCACGACTGTGAACAACATTGATGGCGGCGGCCATTGTGTCTATTACTCAGGCTCGATCAATGGATCCAACCGCACCGTCACTTACGCGCTGAGCGGCGGCGGATTTCTCGCGCCTGCTGGAACGACCGGCCTTGCTTGTGACTGAGAAGCGCAAGCGCCTACAGCATCGCAAGAACGTCATTGCAGCGCCAACGCTTATCATCTATCGGTATGCGTTTCGACATCGTCACCATCTTCCCCGGGTTCTTCGCCGGCATCTTCGAGCACGGCATTCTGCGCCGGGCGCGGGCGGAAGGTCTGGTAACGATCGAGATGCACGATCTGCGCGCCTTCACCCATGACCGTCATCGCACCGTTGACGACCGGCCCTTTGGCGGCGGTGAAGGGATGGTGCTCAAGGCCGAGCCGTTGGCCGGCGCGCTGGACTCGCTCGGCATCGCACCCAAAACAAAACGGGAAGGCCGTGCGGTCGCGTCGGCGTCGCGGGTGATCTTACTTTCCGCGCAAGGGTGTTCCTTCAGTCAGTCCATAGCCCGCGAGCTTGCCGGCCTCGAACGAGTAATCCTCCTCTGCGGCCGTTATGAGGGCGTCGACGAGCGTATCAATGAGCTCTATTGCGACATGGAGCTTTCGATCGGAGACTACGTTCTGAGTGGCGGAGAGCTGGCCGCGGCGGTTGTGATGGATGCGGTCATGCGGCTGGTTCCTGGCGTGCTCGGCAATGAGGCGTCGGGTGAATTTGAGAGCTTCGGCGCCCTGGACGCGGAGATTTCGGCCGGTCAAGAAGGGGTCCCGCGCTCGCAGCATGGCGCCGGCGGACTGCTCGATTATCCGCACTACACCCGGCCGGCGGAGTTTGCCGGTTTGCGCGTTCCGGATACGCTGCTCAACGGAGATCATCTTCAGATTCGCCGTTGGCGGCGAGAACAGCAGCTTCGCAAGACCCTCCGGAATCGCCCCGATCTGCTGGAAAAGGCTATTCTCAGCGCGGAGGATCGCGGGCTGCTCGACGCGATACGGCGGGAAGATCTGTAGATCGCCGAAAGGACGGTCTCATCCCTGTGGGGGATTGCGTTCTGCCTCCGCTTCCATCCCGGAAAGAATCTTCAGCATCGATTGGAATTCCGGTCTTTCGCGCACGGGCTTCAACCGCGGGTCGGCGAGCATCTGAAAAAACCAGGGACAGCGCTTGTCGCCGGCGGCCTGAAGCTCGGCGATGGCCATATCGGGCTCTCCCAAAATAATGTACGCGGCAGGCGCAAACGCATTTATTGTGTAACGCTCGCGGCCCAGCCACTGCAGCCGTTCCAGGATATTTCGTGCTTCGTCTGCACGGCCAGCAATGGCCAGGGCATAAGCGTGGACGGCCGCGGCCGGATCGAAGTACGGCAGGCGTTGCGTCAACCCCTGCGCAAGCTCGATCGCCCGGCCCGCTTCGCCGTGGAACGCCAGAATAATAGCCCCATAGAGCTGTGCGCCTTCGTGGTGCGGAAAGCGATCCAGCGCTGCGCGCACCAGCCCGATGCTGGTGGACGCGTCGCCAGCAAGATGATGCGCCCAGGCGAGACGCGCCTGCAGCCATGCCGACCAGGGGTCTATCTCGATGGCTGCCTGTAACTCGTTGATTGCCTCGTCGAAACGATGCCGGCTCAATGCGAATAACGAGCGTGCGCGTGTGATCCAGGGGTCGTGCGGCAGGTGCGCCGACTGTGCGAACGATCGCAGCGCAGCAGGCAAATCCCGGTCAAAATGGAAGTGGATCCAGCCGAGCGCAGGCTGCACCGCGCTTGCGCCGGATGCGAGATCCGGAGCTGAATCCGCTGCTTTGCGCACCAGGTCCGCGGCGACGGCAGGCGACATAAACCCGTAGAACGCCTGGGTAACGCCTAAATGGGCAAGATCGACGCGAGCTGCAACCAGTGCCGGGTCCAGTTCCACTGCCCGCAACAGGTGCTGCAGAGCATCCTGCATCCGATGCCGTTCCAGGCTCTGCCACTCATGACGGGCGCGTAGGAAGATTTCGTACGCTTCGCGCCGCCATGGGGGCAATTCATGTTCTTCGGAGTGCTTTGCCGAAGCCGGTATGGAGAAGGCAGTTTCCTTGATCCGGAATACAGCGAGACGGAATAGTTCCGTTTCCAGGCCGGCCAACCGCGTCCGTTCTACCAACCGGTCCTCTACCCAGACCTCGGAGCCATCCGCCACCCGAATCATCTGCGCGCGCAGGCGGTAGTGGGACGAGACCAGGTGCAAACTCCCGGTGAGGACAAAGTCGGCTCCCAGTGTGGCGCCGATTTGTTGCGGAGCAAGCCCCCGCGCGGCCAGCGCAAACACGGAGTCCCGGGCAAGAACCAGAGCTGGCGCAGGCTGCACCGCGCCGAGCCGGGTTGCGGTTTCTTCGGCAATGGCCGAGCCGAGATATTCCGGAACGCCATAGCCGGTAGCAAAAGGCGGGATGGCGAGCCTTGGGAGCGGTAGGGTGGCAGGAGGGCCGCCGAGCGGCCGCGCCTCAGCAGAAAAGCGATAGCCCCGTTTATAAACGTTCTCGATGCACTCTTCCGGCTCGAGTATCTTGCGCAGCGAGGCCAGGCATTTGGACACGCTGTCGGCAGCTACAGATTCGTCGCCCCACAGCGCCTGTTTCAGCTCCAGCGTTGTAACAACCTGCCCCTGGCGCGCGAGCAACAACCGCAGCGCCGTGAGCTCTTTTGCTGGCAGGGGCACCGGCGTGCTGCCCCGCAAAAACGCCCCGTCTGTCTCCAGACGAAACCCACTAAATTGATAACCCTTTTCCGCAATACCGGCCGATGCCGGACTAACCCTGTCCATCCATGCCAACGCATTTCCGCGAGCTCTGCACGTGTGTGCCTAGAGATCTCCTGTGCGGACGGCAGAGAGAGATTCTCGTGCACATGCCAAGCGCGAGCGCGCATCACAAACATCCGGGGAAAGTGAAACGTACCGCCAACTACTTGTCTGAGCTTCTCACGCGCCGCGGAAAGCCGAAGTTTGCCCGGCTTGCACTCGCACTTCCTGCCGTTTCCGACAAGTTGCGTCAACCCAGGGCCAGGTCATTTACTTGCAGCATTTCCTAAGGGCGCTGTGGATCTCAGTAATTTTGAATATAGAGTTGATTATCTACACAGGAGGGTTGTAGGACTGCCGGACAGTACGATTTTTATTATCGCAAAGTAATCTGTATAGGTTACTTTTTTATACAAAAGTAAACAGGGCCATCTTAATATTGCCGATACGTTTTAACACTTGGTTCGCTAGCTTAACGGTGTTTCACCTGAAGGCGCGCGAACAGGGTTCAGCCTTGGCCCGTCCGCGCGCGCAGTGGTCATAACTCGAATTAAGAACAGTGTGGGGCGATTCATGCATTCAAGCGCCGTTCGCCGCGGCAAACGGCACCCTGGTGCTTTTTAAAATGGCCCTCCTGAATTCCTAACTCGTTCTAGTACTTCGACTTGATCGCATAGGTCAACCCCATGGTGAACTGGAAAGAGTTCCGCTTGACCGGCGCCTGTGAGGAGCTCAACACCACGGCGGGAGGGTCGTTCAGATAGCTGTCGAGCGTGCCCACGGAAAAGCTCAGGTTTTTGTAGGCGGGAAAAGCGAACGTATTGGACTCGTTGGCTGAATAAGCGGAAGCGGTGTTATACGCCGGAATATAGGCCAGCGTCTGGAGATAGCTGACGAGCTTCAAATGAAGCGCATAGCTCGCCGAAAAAGTCGATCCTATCAGGTTCTGGTTGGTACTGCCTGATCCTGCAATGAACTGCTGTTTCTCATACTGGATGGTTCCCTTCAGATCCAGTTCCTGCGGGTGCTTTGTTTTTTTCAACGCTGTCCATCCGATGCCACCACCATAGATCTGTTGCAGCGAAAGATCCTGGCCGAAGTTGTGGTCGAAGGCCGTCTGTGCCAGAGCGAAAAGCCTGGTCGAAAAATACTCATCGCGTTCGGCATCGAAATGGGAGATCGCCGATTTGGTGATGATCGGACCGATCGTCTGCGCAGGAACTGTGGGAGTGGCCGGCACCGTATAAGCGGGCTGGGTGATCTTGCCATAGGAGCCGCTGAAGTCTGCCGAAGTGCGATTGCGCGGCGTCAGCCACGGCACTGTAGGCACCGCCCGCACCAAGCCCACTCCTCCGGAGACGGTGTACTGGTTCGTTGAGGCGCTCACCAGGGTTGCGCCGGCGGTCGCCGCGCCGTTCCATCCGGTAAAGAACCCCGGTTCGTGGTTGATCTGCTTTTCCAGCGTGGCTGCGTTGATGATGTACTGCGCGTTTTTCAAGGGGATGGGCGCCGGGGCCGGACCGCTTACCGGCTGAACGGTCACGGCCTCGCTGTTGACTTCGATGGTTCCCAACGGGATCTCCGCCTGGCCACGTTTTTGGCTGGGCTTCACACGGTTGTCGAGCACAGCAAACCGCTCGGCTGCGTGGAGTTCCTTGATCTTGTCCAATGGCACCGAGATGTCCCCCAGCGGGTCTGTATGAAATGTGACCTTACCGGAGATCTCATTCACAAACTTGCCGTGCAGCGTGTCGCCGTTGCTGAGCACCAGAACATCCGGGGCCGGAGCGGGAGCTGCCGATTTGGCCTGCGCGGTCGCAGCCATGCTGCTTCCGAAGACCATCAGCCGCAGCAGATGGCGAACAACGCGCGAGAAAGAAAGGATCGGAGTGCGAATGGGTTTGGTCATAGCAAAAAAGTTTTCTCCATGGATTCGGCAATCCGGGCAGGGATGTGATCGCTTCCAACCGCCTGTATGGCCGCTTATGTATGAGGTTGGTTGTAGGCGAACGCCTTACCCGCCCGCCATGAAACGGCTGATCTTGAACCTTTCGATGCGTGCAGGGCCGGAGAGCGTTGGCGTGCTGAACCGCTTGAGCCTGCCTGTCTCTCGCAAATGCAGCCAGGGAAACATCGTGCCTGCGATATTTCTGCGGCAACAAGCGTAATCACACAAACGCGGATGCATCACAACCGGCCTCATCCATACCTGGAAAGCTAGCGTGGTGTCTCTGAAGTTCAGAGCATAATTACTGCTGTCATCCTGAGCGACGTTCGCCGTGGTCCGCCGCGGCGGAGAGTCGAAGGAGCTGCGGTTCGGGACGTTGATCTATGCAGCGAGCTTCAGGGACAGGATACTAGCTCCCCACATGTGATGGTAAACGCTGAGGCCGCCATCATGAACCTGCTATTCAACTTAGCTAATGCCGAACGGCGGCTTTGAGCCTGTTACTCTTTTCATGGGGTCTGTCTGCGACCCGAGTTACTTCCTAAAGTTTGCCAGCAGCCGGCGAGATCGGGTTTTTCCGGGCCGCGTGTTGACTTAGACTTGTTTGTAACAACTGATTCACAACTTAGGGAGTTTACGATGTCCAAGGCGGTTTCGTACGCACAATGGTCTTTGGAACCCTATTGCATCGGCTTGAAGCTACGCTCGCTGCGTACGCAGAAGCGTTTAACCCTTTCCCGGCTGGCCGCCGAAACCGGGCTCTCTACGGCGTTGCTTTCGAAGCTGGAGACCGATCGCATGATTCCCACGCTGCCCACGCTGGCAACCATCTGCCGCGTTTACGGCGTGGGATTGAGCCACTTCTTTGCCGAGCCGGCGCGCCACACGCTCTCCATTACGCGCAAGGCCCATTTTCAGGCGAGCGCGCGTGGGCACGAATCCGTGAAGGTGACGCCGCTGAATGAGGGACAGAGCGCGCATCTGCGGGCGCAGATGATCGAGTTTTCTCCGGGCGCCTCGTCCGTCGCGATGAACGTTCCGCGCGAGGCTAACGGCCTGCTCTATGTGCTTGAGGGCAAGCTGCGCCTGGATGCCGGGGGGTTGCACGAGGTGCTTGAAGCGGGCGACTGCGTTTGCATGGAGAGTGAGATGCCCCTGGCTTGGAGCGCGGCCGACAAGCGCCGCTGCCGGGTACTGGCGGTCCTGCCTGAACTGTCGTCGCATTCCTGAAACCGGTCTCTCTGGATCCATCTTCGGTTTGCCGCTTCCAGACCTAATCTGTAGGATGGTTAACGGCGTTTTCGGAAATCCAATGCCCCTCCAGACCGGCGAGCGGCCGTTCCTCGACCGAAGCGTGTTTCTTCGGCCCGCGGACTCCGGAAGCCGGTTGAGAAATTCACGAGAAACCAGATCATGCGACCGAACTTTCCTTTGATGAGAGCGACCCTCACCGGCGCGTTAGGCGGTTTGCTCTTCGGCTTCGATACTGTCGTAATCTCCGGCGCGATTGATGCGCTCGTCCGGCTTTACAACCTGAGCCCGCAGAACAAGGGCTTCACCGTAGCCATTGGCCTGGTGGGCACCGTAATCGGCGCGCTCGGCGCGGGGCAGGTGGGTCAGAAGCTGGGCAGCCGCGAGACCCTGCGCATTACAGCCATTCTCTACGTAGTCTCCGCATTCGGCTGCGCCCTGGCATGGAACTGGGACGCGTTCATGATCTTCCGTTTCATCGGCGGGCTGGGCATCGGCGCTTCCTCCGTACTCGGCCCTGTCTATATTGCGGAGCTGGCGCCTGCCAAGTGGCGCGGGCGTCTCGTCGCTGCCTTCCAGCTCAACGTCGTGTTCGGCGTGATGGCCGCTTACATGTCGAACTACTTCATCCGCACGCTGCAACTGGGCGCGGCCGAGTGGCGCTGGCAAGTGGGCGTGGCCGCGGTGCCGGCGATCATCTTTCTGATTTTGCTGTTCGGCATTCCCCGCAGCCCGCGCTGGTCTGCTTCCAGGAACAGAATCGACGAGGCCCTCGCGGTTCTTAAGTTGATGGGCGATCCCGACCCACAGGCCGAACTTGAAGATATCCGTGCCGCGCTTGCGCAGGAGCACGCGACCGCCCATGAGCCCGTCTTTCGCTGGAAATATCGCTACCCGCTCTTTCTGGCCATTACCATCGGCGCATTCAATCAGCTCGCCGGCATCAACGCGATCCTTTACTATCTGCCCGATATCTTTGCCTCGGCCGGCTTCAGCCAGTTATCGAGTGATGCGCAGGCTATCGCCATTGGCGCAACCAACTTTTTCTTTACCATCGTTGGCATGGCGTTCATCGACAAGGCCGGCCGCAAGACTCTGTTGCTGATCGGCGCTGCCGGATGCGCCAGCTGCCTTGCCGGCGTGGCGTGGGTCTTTGCGACGCAATCGCATCCTGGCGCGCTGCTCTGGCTCCTGGTCACGTATATTGCCTTTTTCTCCGTCTCGCAGGGTGCGGTCATCTGGGTCTATATCGGCGAAGTCTTCCCCACGTCGGTCCGGTCAAAAGGCCAAGGCGTGGGCAGCGCCAGCCACTGGTTCATGAACGCCATCATCGCGCAGATGTTTCCGGTGGTGGTGCACGACATGAGCACCGCCACGCCGTTTGTCTTCTTCGCCATCATGACTGCTGTGCAGTTTCTCGTGGTGCTGTTCGTCTATCCCGAAACAAAGGGGCAGACGCTCGAAGCACTGCAGAGAAAGCTGCTCGGTTCGGCATAATGGCGCGGATGGTCTTTGTACGGTGGGCCGAAACGTAGCGAAGTTATCGATGTTATCGATCGCTCGCCTGTTTCAGAATCGGCCCCAGAGAGCCCGGATTGTCACCCTCGGTAGGGTCGACGCGGAAGTCCCACACGGTCGGACTGATGTCGTTCGGCGAGAGAATCTCAACCAGCGCGTATTCCCCGCCAATAACCAGTTTCTCCTTGGTTTGCACTCGCAGCCAGTGCTTGCCGGGCAGGGCTGCGACGTCCACGGGAATCACATCTTCCTGCTGCGTCACGGTTCCGTTCGCGCTCATGTGGATTGCACCAAGAATGCGCACGGCCTGACGCTGGTCCAGACGGACGATCACGAATCCCGATTGCGCAGAATGCGCGCCATGTTTGCCGTTTTGCGCTTCACGGGCCGTGCTCGTATCCACCGTAATCGGATGGGACAGAACCGGCTCTTTCTGATCTGCAACTCCGAGGGAGACATAAAAAGCCGGATCGTTCACGTGCAGATGAATTTTGGCGTGCCGGCCGGGCAACTCGAGATCCGCCTTCTGTCCAGCCAGAGGATTTAACGCTGCCAGTCCGTGATGCGCCTTTGCGTCGACATCCACATCCTTGGGTGTGAGGTCCACCAGTTCGGGCGTACCCTGAAAGGTGTCGAGCACAAAAACTCCCTCCTCATCAGGCAGCTCCAGGCCCTTGGCAACTTCCGGCATGCGTGCTCTCTCTTCATTGCGCTCGTCGGCTTCTTCTTTATCGATATCCTCGGCCTCTTTCATGGCCGGCGAAGGCTGTTCGGCGCTGGCGGTATGGTCCCGCTCCCATTTGCGCGTGGCGTCCCAGTCCACCAGGTCCGCTGGAATCTCCTCCCACTCGCCGCGCTCCTGTGAGAAGTAGCGCACCCGGTCACCGACCACCTGGTACTCGCGCACGATTTGATAGGAACCGTCTTTGAGGATCAAGCGATGATTCTTGCCCATTCCCGGCAGATCGGGTTTGAGAACGGGCGGCGTCGAGCTTTGCGGCGCGTTTTGGCTCGTCTGCGCTCCGGCAGCAGGGAGCAGCGCAACGGCCAGACAGGTCGGCAGAAGAAGCCACAGATGAAAGGAACGCGCCATGGCAACCTAGTTTAGACGAACCGGAATTGCTTGTGTTGGTGGCAATAAACCATGAGGATTGGGAACTCTGAGCTAATGCGAGTGCGCACCTGAGAGCAAGCCGTTCCGTTGCGAAGAAAAAGCGCGGCACCGTTTCGGTAGGTCGCCAATCGCAGAATATCGCAGAATAACGAGACGCCCGCCGAGGAGAAATGAAACCTTCCCCGGGTGCGGACGTCCAAGAGACGTGTATGATGGCTAGCTAGGGGTAGCTTGTTTTGACCGGCGGCAAGCCACATTCCGGCGGAAAACGCCGCGCTGCGCCTTTCTCGTGGGCGGCCGGTGCGGTAGTGTGCGTAGTTCTGGTGGCGCTGCTTGCCGTCGTACAGGTGCCGCATCTACATGCCACTCAGTCGGATGCGGATCATTGCCCCCTCTGCATTGTCATGCATTCGACGGTGCCTGTCACCGTCGCCGCCGTCGCAGTGGTTCTGGTGCAGGTGGGAACGCCTGCGCCGCAGACAGAGCCGAATGCGGTTGTCCCCAGGCGGCAATCCAGGCTTTCCATTCGTCCCCCTCCATTCGGCTGCTAGGCATCCTTCCGATTTTTCCCGTTCAGCGTTGATTTCGACCATGCCTCGCCAAAGTTAGGCCGGCGGGTTCTTGGCGCATCTCGACAGGCTGATTTGAAAGCGGTTGGGTGCCTCCGATGCGCAGAAGCTGCCGTGCGATTCGAAGCGCGGTAACTGTTCCGCCTCTTCAGCCGATTTTCAGGAGACTCAATCATGCCGTTCCCACGTGGCGTAATGCTACGCGTATTCATCCTCCTCAACCTTGCGTTTGCGGCACTTTCGGTGCAGGCTGCACAAGGCGGTAACGCCGGAACCGTGCACGGCACGGTCAGCGATCCGAGCGGCGCAGTCGTTCCCAGCGCCAGCGTACGCCTGACTAACCGGGTCAGCGGGTACACGAGCACCGCAACCACGGATGCCACCGGCCAGTTCCAGATCGCAAATGTGCCCTTCAATCCATATCGCATCTCGGTTTCGGCTGCTGGATTTGCTCCATTGAGCCAGGAGTTTGAAATCCGCTCGTCCATCGGAACCGACTTGAAACTCGTCCTGCAAGTCGCGGGCGCCAGCCAGACGGTCACCGTCGAGTCCGAGGGGCCGCAGGTGGAGGACACCTCGACGTACCACACCGATGTGGACCGCGACATGTTCACGAAGGTCCCGCTCGAAAGCCAGTCCTCCGGACTAAGCGCGCTGGTGACGCAGACCGTTCCTGGCGTCTCAGCCGATTCGAACGGTCTGTTCCACGGTCTGGGCGATCACGCATCGAACTCGTTCTCGGTCGACGGTCAATCGATCACCGATCAGCAGAGCAAGGTCTTCTCGAATCAGATTCCGTCTAATTCCATTCAATCGATCGAAGTGATCAGTGGTGCGCCGCCGGCCGAGTACGGCGACAAAACGAGCCTGGTGATCGTTGCCACGACGCGCAGCGGACAGGGTGCAACTAAGCCGACAGGCAGCATCAGCAGCTCGTATGGATCGTTCGGTTCAACGACCGGAGGGTACGATCTTTCCTACGGCAGCAAGAACTGGGGCAACTTCGTGGAAGCCGACGGCCTCAATACCGGGCGCTTTCTCGACGCACCGGAGTTTGCTGTCTTTCACGACAAGGGAAATGAAGAGAACGTCTTCGACCGTGTGGACTACAGCTTCACGCAAGCCGACTCGATCCATCTTGACCTGAACTACAGCCGTTCCTGGTTCCAGACGCCCAATGCGTATCAGAACTTGAATGTACAGAACGTGGTGAGCGGGGGCACCAGCGCCAGTCCCGTCCTTGGAGATGTGGGTAATACCGACCAGAACTCCAAAATCAATACGTTCAACATCTCGCCTACCTATACACGGATTGTCAATAACTACTCGGTCTTCAATCTAGGGGCATTTGTGAGAAAGGATCTCTACGGATATTTCCCGAGCGGCGATCCTCTTGCCGATCTGGGGCCATCGAATCTCCAGACCTCTTCGATCTCACAGTACCGCACGTTGACGAACGCAGCGATTCACTCGGATTTTTCCTACGACCGGGGAATCAATAACGTCAAAGTCGGCGTGCAGTACGGGCAGACTTTTCTCCGCGAGCACGACAACTTGGGCATTGTTTGGGATCTCTATAACTCGCCCTGCGTGGACGCAAACGGCAATCCGCTGCCTGGTTACTCGAATCCAGCAGACTGCACGTCAGCCAATGTGCTCCCCAATGGGAATTATCTTCCGGTTCTGGCGCCCTACGATCTTACGCGCGGCGGAAGCAACTACGCGTATTTTGGCCACACCGACGTGAAAGAACTGGCCCTTTACGCCGAGGATGAGATCAAAACCGGTAATTGGGACTTCAATCTCGGTCTGCGCGAGGACGTCTACCACGGCCTAACAGACGCCAATCAGACCGAACCGCGCCTGGGGGTTGCGTACAACATCAAGCCTTCGGGCACGGTGATGGGCGTCTCTTATGCGCGCACACTGGAGACGCCGTTCAACGAAAACCTGGTGTTATCGAGCCAGGGATGCGGAAATGACGTGCTGGCGCCGCTGCTCAACTGCGCCTCTGGAGTTTCTACCACGATGGCTCCCGGCTATCGGAACGAGTTCCACACCAGCCTGCAACAGGCCCTCGGCAAGAACGTGATCTTCAGCGGCGAGTACATCTGGAAGTACACGCACAACGCATTCGACTTCAGCGTGCTGGGCAATACGCCCATTACCTTCCCCATCGACTGGCACAACTCCAAGATCCCCGGCTACGCGCTGCACATCGAAGTTCCCAACTTCCACAACTTCAGTGCATATTCCGTCATGTCGTCTGTGGCGGCGCGGTTCTTCCCGCCGCAGGTGGCCGGCGCAGGTGCAACCGGAGGTGTTGCTCAGGGCGTTACTTACTACCCTTTCCGCATCGATCATGATGAGCGATTTAATCAGAATGCGCACGTGCAATATACATATTCGAACGGCAAGTGGCTGAAGGGCCTGTGGGCCGGCTTCAACTGGCGCTACGATTCGGGTCTTGTTGCCGGCTCAACGCCCTGCTATAACCCCACCGATCCAAATACTGCCTGCCCTAATAGCTCCACCACGCTGACGAACGGCCAACCTGCCATCGCGATGGTCGACAACAACATTCCTCCTACAACCAACCCGGTAACCGGAGCCGACGTATATCTTCCCTTGACGGCCGATGAAGAGTTTCAAGCGGGACTCGCGTGCAATGGAGTGAAGGCGACGCCCACCAATCCGTTGCCCAGCGTTTGCCCTGCATCACAACTTACTTCAAGCCTGATCAAGATCCCTGTACCGGGAACCGGCGACAACGATCACAACCCGCCGCGCATTGCTCCGCGCAATCTCTTCGACGTGTCGATTGGCAAGAACAACATCTTCCACACCGAGCATTTCAAGACCGATCTCGATCTGACTGCCATCAACGTTACCGACAAGTACGCGCTGTACAATTTCCTGTCGACGTTCAGCGGCACACATTACGTAACCCCGCGGGTGATGACGGCGAAGGTCACGGTGAACTTCTAACGTTAAAGGCAGCACAGAAATAGTGCCCCATCCTTGCGGTCCGCTGCGGCGGATTTTTGCCGCAAGGGTGGGTTGCACTACGATTCATCGCACGGGTTCATCGCGCGTAGCGGTGAGCGTGCTTAGATAAGCTTCGTACACCTCGTCTCCAAAGCACGCGAAGATGATCTTCTCGATCGCCTCATGTGCGTCCAGCGCCGCTCGCGTTTCGCGTGTGGCGATCTTCACGGCTTGCGGAATCGGATATCCATACACGCCGCAACTGATCGCTGGAAAAGCCAGCGTGCGCAGTCCGCGCTCGCGCGCGATGGCGAAGCAGGAGCGGTAACAGCTCGCCAGCAGCTCCGGTTCGCTATGATGGCCGCCGCGCCATACCGGACCGACGGTATGAATCACGAACTTTGCCGGCAGCCGGTAGCCTTTCGTCAATTTCGCCTGTCCCGTAGGACAGCCGCCGAGGGTGCGGCATTCGGCTACGAGTTCCGGTCCGGCGGCGCGATGAATCGCTCCATCGACCCCTCCACCGCCCAGGAGCGTCTCGTTCGCGGCATTCACAATCGCATCCATGGCAAGCGTCGTGATATCCGTCCGGACTACCAAAATCCTATCCGCCATGGATCGATTTACCTGAACCGCTGAGCAGGAAAAATTGTAGAGCCGGCGTGCAAGAGGATGGCTTACTATGCGATCACGGCTTCCTTCGCCGGGTCGATGGTTTCCATACCCTCGACTGCAGCCGCCTCCAGCAGCTGGATAGACGATGAGACAAAGACAATGGGTGTGCCCTTAAACATGTCTCGCGCTGTGAGAGCCGCACCAAGCTGCAGAGCTTCTGGCCAGCGCAGAGCGGTGCGGTCGAGCAGTTGCCGCGCCGATTCGATCACGGCAGGATTCAGCGGCTGCTGGACTGTGCGCGCTGACTCCAGGCGCAAAGTCTCCAATGCCATGGCTGCGTCCGCGGATGCAATGTTTCCCGTCCGTTCCCGGCGGCGGATAGCTGCATAGACCTCGAGCGGAGTGGCTGCGGAGATCAACTTGCGATTATCCTCGACCAGTTCCAGCCGCCGGATCAGCGCATCCGTGCCGGGCTCTTGCACAAACAGCTTCACGAATGCCGTGGCATCGAGAAAGTAGAAGCTCACTCGTCCCCCCGTTCAACCTCGATCGCTTCGGCGGCAGCATCGCCTTGCACGGCTACGGGATGAAAGCGCTGTGCCTCTTCGGGAATGCCGGCCTCGGCCCGGTTCAGCCGGATGGTCGTGGTAGGATAGGCGGGCGTCTTGGGATTGGCGATCTTGCTGGTCATGACCACGCCGCGTTGGATAGCTTCGGCCAGCACCGCCTGGCGCGTCTCCGGATGCTGATTCCACCGGAAAGCCTTGCGCGGCAAGAATGAATCGCGGAACCACTTGAGCGCGATGAAGGCGTGGCCGCCGCGCTCGGCTTCGGCCAGCGCCGCACATAGTTCCTTCACACGCGCGTCCATGTCGCCGGGCAGCCCCGCGTCAAGATCCAGGTCTTCTTCCTCGGCAGTGTGGTTCAGCGAGACCCGCGGAGACCTGCCTGATCGTGCTGGCGGTTCGCCATCACCGATCCGCTCAAAATAGATGCGCACTTCATCATCTTCGGGTGACCAGGTATCAGCCGAAGCATTTCTCCGCTTGCTGCGCCCGTTTTCACTGCACAGCTCTACAATCGCCTGGTATCCCGGAGGCGCCAGAAAATGGAGGGCTCGCGCCAAACCAGGGTCAGATGAATATTGGAGTTCGTTTAATGCATCTTCAATAATCTCTTCTGCTGCAGGGATACTAAGATTACCGATTTCTACGCTGTTCTGTGCAGCCCTTGTCGACTTCATTGCTTTCTCTCCGTTATTCTGATGCGCTACGCTGTCGGACTTGGCAACAGCCTTGTCCGGGCTGTTCGGGGGAAAACCACGCCGCGCGAAGGCATCCGCCTTTGCTCTAAGAAAAATTGTTTTGCTACTTCGGGGGACCCGGTACAAATTGCCTATCGGAACAGAACCGCTCCATTGAAAGCCTGATACGCCGCTCGCCAGAGGCTGAAATATACGCGGCCCGCTGGCACCTTAACCCGATTCCCGCGTTGCGCAAGCTCACCAGCGCTGGTTGCCACAACTGATTGGTTGATTCCGCAGACCCTTGCCTTGATCGGTCTAGCAAAAGGAGTCCGATGGCATTTTTCGAATCATTGTAAGAAGGCCCATGGTATCCATAAGGCTTTTCACTGTCAAAAGCCATCTTTCTGTTTCTTCCATTCACCAGCGCGATTTCGGGAAAAAGCCTACTCGAATTGAAGCTATACGCTTCTCCAGTGTATTCGATATTACCCCCGCCAGCCTGTACCGACCAGCAGTTTTCAAGCAAAAAGTTGCCAGACCGGCAGTGCTTACTTCAGAGGAGCAAATTCGTACAATATAGGTATGCGCCGTTGTCTGCAGTTTCTGTTGCCCTTGTTCTTGTGCTTTGCTTCAGCCGGACTGTGTGCCGATGGACCGGCCTTCGACTTAGCCGGACCGAAGGTAGACGTGCATGTCAAACGCGGAAACGTCACCTTACCTATCTCCGAGATACCCAACCTGCTGACTGGCGACCGGCTGTGGATTCATCCCGATCTGCCCGAGAGCCAGTCCGCTCATTTTGTGCTGGTGGTTGCGTTTCTGCGCGGCTCTACGAATCCGCCGCCGCCGGAGTGGTTTACCCGCGTAGAGACCTGGAGCCGCGAAGCGCGCCAGGAAGGCGTCTTTGTCACCGTGCCGGACGGCGCTCAGCAGGCCTTGATCTTTCTCGCTCCGGAGACCGGTGGCGATTTCAATACTCTGCGCAACGCGGTCCGCAGCCGTCCCGGCGCCTTTGTCCGCGCCGCGCAAGACCTGCAGGCGGCGAGTTGGGAGCGGATGCGGCTAGAGGCTTACCTGTCGGACGTCAAAGTGACTTCCCAGACCGATCCCAAATCGCTGAAGGATCGTGCCGAACTGGCAGCCCGGAGCCTGGGCATCAAGATCAACCAGGACTGCTTCAACCGGCCCTTCGACCAGCAGGCTGCGTGCCTTGCACAAAACTCTGAGGGATTAGTTCTGGATGATGCAAACGCCCAGTCGCTTGTCGACCAACTCACCAGCGGCTCCACGGCCGACCTGATGAATCAGCTCAGCTATTCAAGCATGGCAGGCGGAGGCGTTTATAGTCCCTACGTCGGCGCAGTTGTGGATACGGCCCGCATCCTGTCATCGCTTCACACTGCGCATTTCCAGTACATTCCGGCCCTTGCGCTGCCCACCGCCGACACGCTCAACCTCCGGTTGAATGTACCGCCATCGTTTCGCAACCCCAAATCAGTCGTGGTGGTTGCATTGCCTCCTCTTGGGCCGCCCAAGCCCGAACCGCTTTATTCCGTCGATCCCTCCGGCAGCTTCTGCGCATATAAGCCTTCCCTCGTTTTGTCTGCCGAAGGTGCGCCGCTCGTCTTCGCGACTCAGCTTGCGCATGATCTTACCCTCCGCATTGAGCCTGCCGGCGGACAGAAGGCTGCCCCGGTCGATCTACCTGTCAAGTCCGATCCGGGATTGGGCGGACTGGTCATCCAAGGCGCAATACCCCCGTTGCCTGCAGGCGATCTCACGGGGGTGGTCACTGGCAAGTGGGGCTTCGACGACTGGGAGGGTCCCAGTTTCCACCTGGTTGTAGCCGAACCCGGCAAATGGGTTCTTTCACCTGCGGATGAGTCCGCCCTTGTGGTTGGCCGCGACGACACGCTCCACTTTGAAGGCCAAAGCGCGCTCTGCGTTCAAAAAGTGGAGGAGCTGGCCGAAGGCGCCCATCCCGTGAATCTCACCTGGAAGTCTCCGAAGCCGGATGCGCTGGAGGTGTCGGTGCCGCTCAAAGACGCTGCGCCCGGTTCCGTGAATGTGGTGATCTACCAGTACGGGCTCAGGCAGCCGGACCAATTGAAGATGATTGCGTACGACGTGGCCGCATCGCTGAACGGTCTTACCCTTTCGGCAGGCGACGAGGAAGTCCTGCTCAAAGGCACACGGCTCGACCAGGTGGCGAAGGCCCGGATCGGCAATCTCAGCTTGACTCCAACCAGCCTTACGCGTGTGAACGATCTGGATCAATTGGTTATGAACGCCACAGGTTCTACCGCTGATCTGGTTCCCGGGAAGGACTATGTCGCGCGGGTTGAACTGAAGGATGGCCGCGTGCTGAAAGCACCGGTAACGGTGAACCCGCCGCGCCCGGAGATCGCTTTACTCAGCAAGGGTGTTCAGGACGCGACCGCCGGTGCACCTCCGCCGGTGCAATTTGGCAGTCCTGACGACCTGCCCGTGAACGGCCGGTTGGTTTTCTTCCTCAAATCCAGCTCTCCGGTCAATTTTCCCCGAGACGAGAAAGTTGAAGTGGCAGCCTCCGACTCGAGCTTTCATACCATGCTGGATCTGGCCGATGGCAGCCTGATGCTCGAGGATGCGAAGACTGCTGTGGGTACCGTGGAGCCGCTCTCACGGTTTGGTTCTTCGGCCTTCGGGCCGATTCGCGTGCGCGCCATCTCGGCGGATGGTGCTGCGGGTGATTGGCTCTCGCTCGGGACCCTGGTCCGGCTGCCTGTTTTCAAGGATTTACGTTGCCCGCACGCAGCTTCAAAGCCTTGCGTCCTCAGCGGGAATAACCTTTTCCTGGCTGATGCAATTGCCTCTACGCCGGACTTCGGCAACCCGACTGAGGTGCCGCCTGAGTTCACCGGAACCCAACTTGTCGTCCCGCATCCGGCCGGCGGCGTTCTCTACCTCAAACTGCGCGACGACCCGGCGACGGTGCAGACGTTGACGATGCCGGTGATACCCGTCACTCTGCCAGCGGAAGCTGCCGCGATCAAGTCCCAGCCCGGCCCCACCCCGGTTCCTTCTTCACTCCAAAGCCCTACTCAACCCGCCACGGAGCCGGCGCCTTCCACTGCATCTCCGCCCGCCGATGCACCCAAACAGCAGCCGGCCTCGCCGTCTGTCCCGGCTCCATCCACGGTTCCGCAATCCCCTCACGCGGGTACTGCGTCCAGCCCATCTAACAGCCCGTCGACTAGCCCATCTAGCGGTGCGCCAGCAGACAAGAATCCACAGGCAGCCGCTCAGACGGCTGACACTCCGTCCACGCCGGATTCGGCCAAATCCAATCCGTAAGCTAGCGGACTTCGCTCAGGATGACAGATCTGGTTTGAACTGAAGGTCCTACGCGAAAGCAAGTCGGGCAACGTTTCACGGCTCGGCGCCCGGTGGGACGAGCAGCGTGAGCGCGTTGGGCACGGTTTCCATTTTGGCGGGGAGGTGACCGAGGACTTCGCCGTCGGCCTCGACATAGAGCGTCTCGCGCGAGCCGTTGCAGGGTCGGCAATCAACGGTGGCCGTTTCAACCAGCTCGATTTCGCGGGCAAAGGTCTGGCGGCCGGCGAGCACGGCGAGCAGAAAGCGGAGATACCGGTAACGGCTGCGCGTGCCGAAGGCGAGCAGGCGAAGCGTGCGGCTGCGCAGCGTGGCGCCTGGCGCGAGCTCACGTAGCGCGCCGCCGAAGGAGCGCACGCGCACCGCGAGTAGCTGCGAGACCTGCGCAACGCGGTCGGGACCGTGGCCGTTCGAGGAGAATGCTGCTTCGAAGAGCGGAAACGGGTCAGTGGCCCAGATGCGGAAGGCCTCGATGAGGTAAAGCACGTAGCCGAATCGCCGTTTGAGCACAGGATCGAGCCGGGCCATGAGCAGTGCGTCGGCACCCACGCCCGCGGCCACCAGAAAGTAACGCGACTCCGGACCACGGCCATTTTCGAAGTGAATGCGCCCGACAGGAACCTGGACCCGCTCCGCGCCCAGCAGAATGCGGGCCGTCTTCGCAGGCGATGCGATCAGGCCCAGATCGGAGGCCAGCGCATTCGCGGTGCCCAGCGGGATGACGCCCAGCGCAGCCTTCGTGCCCACCAGGCTCTGCAGCACTTCATGAACGGTGCCATCGCCGCCGCAGGCCAGGATAGCGTCATAACCTTCGCGCACGGCCTGCTGGGCGTGAATAGTAGCGCTCCCCGGCGTATCGGTAACGAAGGCTTCGGCTTCTACTCCCGCTTGGCGGAGCACATCCAGAACCTGCTCGACCGCTGCCTTTCGCCGCGCGGAGTATTGGCCTGAAGCCGGGTTGTAAATGAGCGCAACACGGCGCATCGCGAGTGTCACCTCGGTCGGCATTCCCTGCCCTTTGGGCGTTCTTTCTATCATCGCAGGTCTCGCCGGACAAATCGAGCCCTGCCGGGCAGAAACCCACTGAAACATGGATGCAGCCGAGTGGCCGGACGGAGTGGTCGACATCCACTCTCATCGGCTTCCAGGCGGGACGAAAGACAGATGTTCTAGCGAAGGTGCCAAAGGGTTAAGATGCAGAGTCCTACGACAGCTTCAATCGTGATGGCCCAGCAGAATCCGCGCAGACATCCATATGCGGTGGGGATTTCCGATCCCCGGTTGCGCGTTCTATGTCTCTCCGCATTCGCTCCCGCCGCAACTGTGGCGCAGCCGGACACATGCAGCGGAAGCGGGAACGGTTCCAACCGCGAACTCTCCAAAATTTGAACTGACATAGCTGATCCCTATCTCCGTGAGGCTCACCGGCAAAGCGCGGAGTGCAGAGACCCCAGGGTCCACAACAAGATTTCACGAGAGGCAGCGATCGCTCACAGCCTCAGTGTGCGGCTTGTGTTCTCAAAAGGAAGTGACAAAGATCACTCGACCAAGACAGGGCGCGTCCAACTCCCGATACCTCGGGAAAGAAGCATCTTGATCCCGTTTGCAAGCCGTGTCGGTCAGTCCGCCGGCCGCTCCAAGTGGGGAAGCGCTTGAACGAACGGGATTCATCTGAGCAGCTTTCCAGTTCATGTGGCATTTCCGGCACCGTGCCTTTCCTAAGGCACTGAAGCGTAGTAGACCCGCCATACAGCAACTGGAAATCTGCCGTAGTCCTCTATTATGCACGCTAAAGAATAGTTCGACCAGATGAATCTAAGTAGGAATGCCATACTTTACGGCTACTGTCCCGTGCACCATTCCCTTTTTGGGATTTCCCAGGGTGCAGATGGAACTTCCGCGAGATGAAAAAGCGCTCCTTTTGAATGCCCGGGAAGCAGGCTTGAGCCGCTTCAGTCGTACCGCTCGAACACAATCTGTCTCTTATGCCAGCCGTAGCCCGTCATCAGTTCACGTACGCCGGAGACCATAAAGTTGAGCCCGCAGATGTAGACATAGATATCGAAATTAAGCTCGGCAGGCGGGATCGACGGATCGACGAGTGGTGCGGGCAGCGGCAAACCCAGCCGAGCCGCGCGTTCCTCCACGATTTTGGCGATATGTACCTGCACGTGGCCGCGCAGGCCGGGCCAGGTATCCTGCGCGCGGCTCAGCGTGGGCAGATAGTGAAAGTTGGGCACGCGGCGTTCGAGCGCCTCGAACTCGTCTTTGTAATAAATGTCGGTCTCGTAGCGCGTGCCGTAGACGAGCCAAACCTCTTTGCCGTTGCTGCGGTCGGGGCCGTTCTCCGGAAAAAGCCATTGCGTATAGGAACGCATGGGAGCCACGCCTGTACCGGTAGCCACAAGAATCGAGTCGGTGACGGGCTCATGCAGCACAAAATGGCCATGCGGCCCGTGTACCTGCACCGCGCCGCCCTCTGGCAGGTCGGCCAGATGGTTCGAAAAAAAACCATTCTCTACGCGGTTTACGCATAGATCGAAACGGTTCGCGTGCGCAGCCGACGAAATCGAATAGGCACGCGTCTGCTGCTTACCATTCTTATCGGTAGCGACTGCGGAGATGAACTGACCGGCTGTAAACGGAAAACTCTCCCGCCCTTCAAGGACAAAGTCGAAGTGATAGCACTGCGCTACTTCCGAGATGCAGATTTTACGCTCAAGACGCGCGGTATATAGCTCACGTGCCAAATGGTTTCTCGCTTTTGCGGAGACTCCGGCCTGTTGGAGCGCGGGAAACCACACCCATTCGGCCTGCGCCGATTATATGTCGCTGAGGGACGGCGGTGTCACGTTGCGGAACGGACGGCACAGTTATCCGGGATATGCTCCGGTAATGTAGCCTTCGAGCGCCTGGATGGTGTGCTCCTGGCCGGAGATTACCCATTTCACCAGGTCGCCAATCGAGATCACGCCAACAACCTCGTCGCCTTCGAGCACCGGGAGATGGCGGAAGTGGTGTTCAGTCATCATGCTCATACATTCGTCCACCGTATGCTGGGGGCTGACGAAAAGCACCGGGCTGGTCATGATTTCGCTCACGCGGGTTTCTTTTGAGTGATGGCCTTTCAGCACGCCTTTGCGGGCGTAGTCGCGCTCAGAGAGAATGCCGACCAACCGGCGGTTGGCGCAGACGAGCAGCGCGCCGATATCGTATCTGGCCATTAATTCGAGCGCCTCGTAGACGGACTGTTCCGGCGCAATCGACAGTATGGTGGTGGCGCCCTTCTTTCTCAGGACCAATCCGATCGTGTCGGTAATCTTCATCGCAACCTCCCGGTGCGAGCCTGCCGCGCAAGAATGGGTACACTCCACCCGCCGGCCGGTGCTTTCGCGGAACAGCAGTATAGCTCGATCTGCACTCGCCCGTCTTTCGCGTCTTGTGAGCTCATATCTTTGCTGAAAGGTCTGATGCCCGTTGCGAGATTCGCGGAGACACGGCAGCAGCGAGAAAAAATGGCTTAGTAGATGCTTCTCCGAGGGCCGGATGAAAGATACACAGCCCCTGCACCGTCTTCACGGCGAATGGCGAGCCGGAGGGATTTGTACCCCCAACCAAGGGATTATGAGTTCGATTCCAAAGTCCTAAGTCTATGATAATAAAGGAAATGAGAGCGTAAGCGAGCGAAAGCTTAAATAATTGAGCGACCGTAATTTAGGCCATTTAGGGTGAGATGGTCGAAGCTGACGAGTGTACCGCTACTGTACCGATTTCACGTTCAAAATCCGTTTGCAGGTCCAGGCAGCTTGGGCGTTCGAAAGGTAGGTTATCAATGACAATGACAACATGCAGATTGTGCAAGTCGTCCGATTGGTCGCGGTTCGTTAACGCGGATTCGGAAACCACGTGACCTGGAAAGCAGCAGTCGTGTCGCTTTGTGGACCTGTGAGGTAAATCGGAGCCTTCCAGCCCTCGTATTGCACCGTGCCGAGAATTTCGATAGTCTTCATCACGCGTTTGCGCACTTGCACTGAGTAATCGTTCTGCGTCGTGCCACCAGGGATGAAGACCTTGGCCGCTTTGGCATTCCGGTACATGAACTGAATGTCTTCCTGCGGCGATAAATGATAGGTCAGCCACGCCTGGCCGCCCTTGCCCTCGCGCCCTACCCAGTCGCCGACCAGGAACCCCTTGTTGGTTGGTCCTTGTCTCTGAACGGTCTCCCAATACAGGAACTGCCCATTGTTGATCGGAGAGCCGTCAGGATTGTTGTGACTTGTGGGCTCGGTATTGGCACCTTCGATGCGCAGGTCAAGATGCTCCATGCCGGGGAAGCGTGCAAGGTAGAGTCCCGGATGCACGCCAGAGCGCCGCGGAGCACTGATCGGGCTCACGTCATCGTGCACTAGAGAATCTGTATAGAGCGTTACCCAGCGGCGGAGAAAGGGCAGCCGGTAGCTGAAATCAAAGGTTCCAAAGCGCGCACCAGGATCCTGCGGGGAATTCTTCTCTGCCGCCGAGACATTCTGAAAACTGAAGAAGCTCTTCAGGAAGGTGTGCAGCGTAATCGGCTCATGTCCTTTGCCACCCCAGATCACCATGCGATCGAAGCCGAATTCTAGGTCGCGTGTAGGCTTAAAGCTGACCTTTTCGACATGCACCCAGGGATCGTTGGGATAGGTATGACCCTTCAGACTGCCGACAAAAAAGTCGTAACGAAAGGGACCGAGCAGTTTTGAAAGCAGAGGGATGCGGAAGGGTTCTACGCGATTGATCTCGAAATCATAGATGTCTTCGGCGTTATTGCTCCATAGCATCGATGCGCCCTGGTCTGGGCCCATCCAGTGGTCACTCTTGCCGATTGACACTTCATGCCCGAGAAGGTGGTAGGAGAGATACGCCTCCATGATCCGTGTGTCATTGGCAGTCGCAATCGGTCCCTCAGGGATAGTGTCTTGCACCGGATTTTGAGCAAATGGGATGCTGTCGACGGTGTTGGAGAGGTAGGCCGCCAGGGCTGGGGAATAGCCGGCCGCAGAAGGGGCGTGCTGAAACTCACCGCGGAAGTATAGCGAGAATCTTCCTGCTTCGGCGCGTCCGCTGAAACCCGAATAGTTGTTGAAGCCGCCCTCGTAGGGACGGCCATAATCGTCAATAATGCTCTGGCCGAGATGGAAGCTGTCGCGCAGCGGCGTCCCAATGATGCCCCGCAGCACGGTGTACACGCTCTCGAGATCCGCATGCGGATGCAACGTTCCGTTGACGCGGTCCAGGTCCGGTTGCACTTCGTGCAGCACTGCGGCGTAGATGTCACGCGCCTCGTCGTTGCCGGTGTCAGTTTCGATCCGGTCGGCGTCTCGTTCGAGCATGTGCGCGATGCTCAATCGCGTCCACGGCCGCAAGCCAAGAAATGCCGTGTCCAGATAGCCTAGGGCATGAAGCCGGTCCAGAGCGGGGTAGATCCAGGAGTCCATTGGTACGTAAGTGGAACCTGCTGCCGCAGTATCAACCCCGGTAAAGTCAACATTGGGAGGCGTCGGATGATTCGTGCTTTGTCCGTTGGCATTATGGAGTGATACAACTGTGACCGACAAAACAACGATAAGAAAATTAGCCTTCATTCACTCTCCTGAGACCGGAAAGATAAACCTCTAAATCTTTATTAGGCCGAATAATGCTAAAGTTCGGAGGCGAATAATACGGAATACCCGCTTCATGCATTATAGGTGTTCGCATCCTGCCGTTTATTGAGCCACAATACGTTTCGACCCTTCCAGATTGGCCAGCTTGCACTCGTAATCTTCAGAAGATAGATCAGTGCAGTTCTTTTCATGAGTTGCACAATTGATAACGTAGGCTATTTTTCGCACATTTGATAGAGGACGGGGCTGGTTGGTACAAGCGGGAGGGGCGAGACCTCTGAGGCGAGGAAGATGGAGCCAACCAAGGAAGCGGGAACAGGACCGGGCAGTGGAGTGAAGCCAGTAGCCGGCCCTGTAGTGCAGATCGATGAAGGGCGGATCCAAGCCCATTTGGACGAGGTGGTGCGATCAACGGTGGAAGAGACACTGAACGCGCTGCTTGACGCCGAAGCGGATCGATTGTGCGGGGCCAGGAAGTACGAGCGCAGCGAGGGACGCAAGGACACACGGGCCGGCAGCTATGACCGCCACCTGCAGACCAAGGCAGGGGAGGTGACGTTGACGGTGCCGAAGCTCCGCAGCCTACCCTTTGAGACGGCGATCATCGAGCGTTATCGCCGGCGTGAGTCGTCAGTGGAGGAAGCGCTGATCGAGATGTATTTGGCCGGAGTGAGCGTGCGGCGAGTCGAGGACATCACGCAGGCCTTGTGGGGGACGAAGGTCTCGGCCTCGACGGTGAGCGACCTGAACCAGAAGACCTACGGGAAGATCGACGAGTGGCGGTTGCGGCCCTTGGTGGGCGACTTTCCGTATGTGTTTCTGGACGGATTGTGGTTGAAGCGCTCGTGGGGTGGCGAGGTAAAGAACGTCTCGGTGCTGGTGGCCATCGGTGTTGCGCAGACCGGCTACTGGGAGACCTTAGCGGTAAGCGAAGGCGCCAAGAAGGCAAGGCCAGCTGGACGCTGTTCATGCGCGAGCTGAAGGAACGTGGCCTGAAGGGCGTGCAGCTGTTCGTCAGCGACAAGTGTCTGGGTTTGGTGGAGAACCTGGCCGAGTTCTATCCCGAAGCGAAGTGGCAGTGCTGCGTTGCCCATTTTTATCGAAACGTCTGGACCGCGGTTCCCTCGGGCAAGGTGAAGGGTGTGGCGGCGATGCTAAAGGCCATCCATGCTCAGGAAGATGCACAAGCAGCCAGAGAGAAAGCCCACCAGGTGGCGGCAAAGCTACGCGAGTTGCGATTGGCTCGGGCAGCAGAGATTGTCGAAGCGAGCATCGACGAAACGCTGACCTACTATGCGATGCCCACGGAACACTGGCGCTGCCTGCGCACCAATAACCCGCTGGAGAGGCTGATGCGAGAGATCCGACGACGAACGCGTGTCGTGGGCGCGTTTCCAGATGGAAAGAGCGCACTGATGCTGGTAGCGGCAAGACTGCGGTATGTGGCAGCTACCAAGTGGGGGACCAAACGCTATCTGCAGATGAACAGGCTGGCTGAGGTCAGAGCCATTGCCTGAACGAACCAAGCAAAAAGGCTGTGCAAATATGGAACGCACAGAACGCGTCCCACATTCACACAGCCTCGACGGCGGCTACGGGATTAAGTCCAATGCCAAACCAACAACCGACCAACCTTCCTGATCTTCAATGTTGTCAGAAAGTGCGAAAAAACTGGACACTACCAGACGCAGCATCTTTCCAGAGATTCAGGTTATCCCTCCAGAGGGCCTCAAATGCCAAATTACCCCAGTTTCCGATGCTACAGTTTTTGGGTTTTGCCTCAGAATGTCAGGGAATTGCGGCAAATCTGCCTCATTCAGGCGGGAGAAGAGCAACGGATGTCAAAGAGCCAAACAACAAGGAATCCCGGTACGTGATTTAATGTTCCGTCAAGGGTGACGTGTGCCGTTGATGGCAGGTTGCGGCTCGTGTTTGACGCGGTTGATGTCAGCATCGACCATCATATGAACTAAAGACTCAAGCGACGTCTTTGGCTTCCAGCCAAAACGTTTGTACGCTTTTGATGCGTCTCCCAGAAGTATGTCCACTTCAGCCGGCCTGTATAGGTTGGGATCGATCACCAAGTGATCCTCCATTTTCAGGCCGACATACTTGAAAGCTATATCGCACATTTCACGCACTGAGGTAGTTTTCCCGGTAGCAATCACGTAGTTATCAGGTTCGTGCTCCTGCATCATTTGCCACATCGCTTCCACGTAATCGCCGGCGAATCCCCAGTCGCGCTTGGCATCGATGTTTCCTAATCGCAATTCCTGTTGGAGTCCGCAGCGAATGCGGGCCACGGCATCAGTGACTTTGCGAGTTACAAACTCAATACCGCGCAAAGGCGATTCGTGATTGAATAGGATCCCGCTGGATGCATGCAGATTGAAGCTTTCACGATAATTCACCGTACTCCAATGTGCAAAGAGCTTAGAAACAGCATAGGGGCTACGAGGATAGAATGGAGTATTTTCGTTTTGGACCGGTCGCTGGATCTTGCCGAACATTTCGCTTGTCGATGCCTGGTAGAACCGGGTCTTGGGATTTACGATGCGGATGGCCTCGAGGATGCGAAGCGCACCGACTCCGGTAACATCGGCGGTGAGCAGGGGCTGATCCCAAGAGGTAGCAACAAAACTCTGGGCGGCGAGATTGTAAACCTCCTCAGCTTGGGTCTTCTCGAGGGTGCGGACTAGGGAGGAAAGGTCAATCAAGTCGGCATCTATTAATTGAACGTGATCGATCACCGATAATTCGCGCAGACGCCATCGTGTATCAGTTCCTCGGCGCGCTATGATGCCGTAAACCTTATATCCCTTACCAAGCAAGAAACGGGAAAGATACGCGCCGTCCTGGCCAGTGATCCCCGTAATTAGTGCACGTTTCTCTTGCATTAATTCTCCTCTGCAGCCTGCAGAATATCTGCCAGTGTTTTTGTGATGGGAATCTGCGGAGACCAACCCACTGCGGATCTTATCTTATCCGGGTCGCCCGCAACCCTTCGCTGCTCATTCGGTCTAAGTCTTGAAGTATCTGTTTGCAAATCGGCCTGAATTCCGGCTATGCGTAAAAGTTCCTCAACTATCGACCGTAAGCTGCGCTCTTGCCCCGAACAAATGTTATAGATTTCGCCGTTTTGCCCACCGTCCAGCAACATCCTGTAAGCGCGCACAGCATCCCGGACATCCGTGAAATCGCGAGTCACATCAATATCGCCGGTAACCAGAAATGGCGGGCGCCTCCCACGGCGAATCTCTACGATTTGGCGTGCAAAGTCTGCGACAGCGAAACGTATATTTTGCCCGGGGCCAATCTGATTAAAAGGCCGCGCCAGAACCATGCGGAAGTCATGAGTCTGACTCCACTGATAGCAGAGTGCTTCCGCGGCAACTTTGCTGACAGCGTAAGGGCTGCGCGGGTGCAACAGTTGATCCTCACGAGCAGGGATTTCGGTCTCTCTTATCTGACCATAAACGTCGGCTGAGCCGACGTAGAGAAATACTCCCTGAAATTTTATTGTGCTCAACGCCTGAAGCAAATTGAGAGTACCGAGAAGATTTACGGAAAAGGTTGCTGCAGGATCGTCGAACGACGCCGCCACCGAGCTTTGCGCCGCAAGATGCACAACAACCTCAGGTCTAGCAAACTCAATAGCGCTCCGGACTCTCCGGACATCGCGAAGGTCGACTACGCCTTCCTGGTCGTCCAAAGATACACCACCGTAAAGGGAACAGAAGTGGCGACCGACAAAGCCGCTACTGCCCGTAGCGATCAGTTTCTTAGGTTCCGATGCTGAAGATGCCATCATGTTGGATTAGCCTGAACCAAAGATCTGCAATTTGGATGACGCTGGTGTAATTTAATCCCCGACCAAGCGCCGAAGGTGCGGACAAATTGACGCCCCAATCAATCTGGTGAGCCGCGTGGCACCCTACCCTGCAGAGAGATCGCTCCATGGGACAGGTAAAGCGCTATCGCGAAAACCCGAATCATAATCATTATAACGGTTCGTTTCTATATTGTACGAGGTCTGCCAGCATTCCTTTGCGGGCCGCCCGCAAAATCTTTATGGAGAGCTTTGGATTGATAAAGAGGAGGCGGATGACGTAAAGAATAATGTAGAGTATTGTGAATTGACTGTACTCTCTAATCATCACTATTTTATTCACAACATCTTTTTCGATCCGCATCATGTCATGGTTCTTCAATTTTCGGCTGGAACGTGCACAATCATGGATGATTACAAAATCCCGGCAGTATAATAGCGGGCCAATCTCGCGTGAAATCGACAGAGTGTAATAGGTATCATCGCTGTAGATGAAGAATTTCTTGGAAACAATTCCAACGGTCTGAATCGTTTCTCTTTTGAGCAGAAGGCCTACAAAGCTCGCAAAGTCCACAGGACAGTCGCCCGTGAACTCTCCGATGTGAAAGTCGCTTCCAAGATGCCGCAACGGGTTGTACGCAAGCGCATTGATTCCGGGTCGATTCATGTTGCAGGAAGAACCGTCGGGGTATGTAACGCGAAAGGCGTACGCTGGAGGAGCAGAGGAATCTTTTGAATGCAAGTATTTAAGCAAACTACAGTATGAAAATGCCGGCCATGCATCATCATCGAACATGAGAAGCCATTCGCAGCAGGTATTTTCAACAAAGTAGCGCATAACCCTGTTGAATCCACCGCTGCCACCCTCATTCTTTTCCGAAAAGATTGTGCGAATGCCCGCCTGCTCGCTCAAATATTCGCGCGTACCGTCGTTGGACTTGTTGTCAATTACCAGAATCTCGGCAAAGCCGAGTCTGCGGCATTCAGCCAGCGTCTTGACCAACTTTTCCTTTCGGTTAAGTGTCACTATTCCTATCAGCACTTGCGCATCAGCCATGTTCGCAGGGGGGCTCCTCTCTATTGAACCAGTTAGGGTTGGTTCCGAATATACGTTGCGGCCAGATTCAATGCTTCCTCAATTGTAACGTGCATATCAAGATATCGATAGGTTCCGAGGCGGCCTGCAAATGTTGTCCTCTTATCCTGATGAGCTAATTTTGCATACCGGTCGAGAACCCGCATGTCATCTTGTAATCGAACCGGATAATAGGGTACGTCATCTTCTTCACACGCCTTGCTGTACTCCCTGAAAACAATCGTACGATCATGAATCTCCCATGGAGCGAAATGCTTGTGCTCGCTGATGCGGGTCCATGGGACATTCTCGTCGCAGTAATTAATTACAGCGTTTCCTTGAAAGTCTCCTTCATGGACTTCGGCAGCGAAGTCCAGCGTACGGTAGGTCAGCCTGCCCTCCGAATAGCCGAACCATTGATCTAAAGGGCCGGTATAGAAAGTGTGTTTATAGCCTTGGGTGTCCGGTCTCAGCAGCTTCGCTCCGACATGGACTGAGATGTTTTTGTGATCGAGCATTCGTTCGATAACATAAGTGTATCCATTAAGTGGGATACCCTGGAATCTCGAATTGTAATAGTTATCGTTATAGTCGAACCTAACAGGCAGCCTCTTTAGGATACTCGCTGGCAATCTCGCCGGATCAACGCCCCACTGCTTGGCCGTATAGCCGCGGAAAAAGGCCTCGTAAAGTTCTCGACCGACGAAGCGCAATGCCTGCTCTTCAAAGGTACGCGGTTCGCGGATTGATTGATCGCTCAGTGACTCGAGAAATTTCCTTGCCTCCGCAGGAGATAGTACCTTGCCAAAAAACTGGTTGATTGTCAGCAGATTAATTGGCATGGAATAAACACGCCCGCCAGCGAGTGCCTTAACTCGATTAGTAAAAGGTACAAACTCATCGAATTCACGCACGTAATCCCAAACCCGCGCATTGTCCGTATGAAATATATGCGGCCCGTGCGTGTGAACCATGATCCCGGTATTCGGATCTCGTGCTGTGTGGCAGTTTCCGCCGATATAAGATCGCGCCTCGAAAACATCACACTGAAAACCGGCTTGAGCCAATTCACGCGCGATAACCGCGCCGGAGAAGCCCGCCCCGATTATACATATTTCACTCACTGCATAACTCCGCTATTGCGCGCCGAGTCACGCCCAGGCTTCGGATCCAAATGAGTTGCCGGGGCGGCCTCTGGAGATCTTCGATTCGTTCAGTTGTACGCTCAGACACGCGTTGCAGTCAATCCGCACATACCGATTCAGTGTCGCCATGACCGATGGCTTGCTCTGACAGCAACCGCTCAAGATCTTTCAGCTGTGACCGATAATAAAATGTTTCGAGAAAGGTCTTCCTGCATTCTTCACCGTAAGTTCTGATGTGGGTACGAAAGTGTACCAGCGCATCGGAAATACCGATCAGATCATTGCCCGATGTGAATCTCCCGTTCCTTCCCTCCGTGATGAACTCCGGAAATGAACCGATTCGGCTTGCAAGGACAGGGGCGCCAAACATCAGGGCTTTTGGGAGTACCGCACTTTGTGTCGACCTGCGGTACACGTTCCACACGCAGAAGCTTTCGGCATAGCAGCGATTCATCTCTTCATTGCCCAGTGGTCGCCCGCATCGGAATTCGACTTTGTCCAGATTCTGACGGAGAATCGGATCCTTAAGGACACTTTCAGAAAGCTGATTGCGGGAAGCAATCAGAAACCGGACATCCATGTCTTGCTGCAGCGCATAGCGCATAAAGGCGAGGTAATGGTCAAAGCCATGAGCGCGGCACAGGCCGCCGATAAAGCTGAAATAGCGCTTCAGACCCTGCAGCTCCGCTAAATCTCCCGGTGCCTCATCATCGAGAATTAGAGGGAAGTAGACAGAATTCCGGTTGAACTTGGCATCCCCCTTCCGATATTCATTGAGACCATAGCGAGACGCAAGGATCACAGTGTCGGCGAGTTTCAAGCTAGGTACTGTTACGTGGTGGGCCGCGATCGCCTTGCAGGTTGCCAGAAGGCCCTCACCCCACACATAGCGAAGAGACAATTGCCACGGCTCATGGAACACGTAGAGGATCTTGGCGCCCTCGCACCTGAGTCTGATTGCCAACTTCTTATTCTCGACCGATGGATTGAGAAAGACTGCATGTGTCCAAGAGGTAGGGAGCGGAATCTGATCAAGCGCAAAGACGGCCGCTGTCTCTTCTAATTCGCTGAAACGCCGATATGCCGGGTCCAACAGGAATGCGACCTCATGTCCAAGTACGCGAAGTGCTTTTGCGTAGGCCAGAAGGAACTGTATGAACGCGGGATTGGAACGCAGCGATACAAGAGCAACCTTTGCCGTCACGACAATTCCCCTCGCGGTTCAGATGCGATGCCGGTAGAGCTCTCCGTAATGAGGAGGCGACGTAAGGTCCGCGTCAGGTTGAAAAGGTGGGGTAAGAAGAACAGCAGGAGTATGATTTGTGCAATCAAAAACGTGAATGTATCCTGAGACCGCGAGCGCGGAAAAAGCACGCACATCAAGCCAGCGAAAAGACGTGCCGAATACATCTGATACTTGACTAAGAGGCGGTCGACTACACGAAGCAGCGCTCCAAGGAGTCCTCCGGCGATTATGGCGGTCAGAAGGGAAGGCGTGTAATAGAAAATCTCGCCCAACCATGTAAAAACCGAAACCGCATCTACTGAGCTATCATTGGTTGAGCTTAGACACAGAGTCATTTCCATATTGAAGGAGAATATTGTCTTGTGGAATAGGAAGGCAGGGAGGAATTTTTTCAGAAATTCTAGAATATAGCTGTACCACGGGGCGGATCCACAATTCCCATTCAGCATTAGGCCCAAATTGATAAATGGCCACATGATGCCAGTGAGCAAGGCGTTCTGCCCCCCTGCGGAGTCGCCGCGGAACGCGGAAGCGGCAGCAAACGCCGCCAGTCCCAAACAGGCGCCGACAAGGACCCGTTTCCAATTGGAGGTACTCCCCAAAACAACGGCCATGACGGCCATCAGCATGAAGCCGCGGCCCGAACCTGTCTCATAAAAAAGGAACATTACGGCGATCGCCCAAAGGATCCACCTTCCGTACCGCGATGTTCTCCCCGTCGCATCAATCAATGCAAATGGCAACAAAAGGAAGATATAGCCAAGCAGGTCTGCTATCCCTCCTCCTTTTGACATGCTCGCATTAATTCCTTCAATCTCCTGGGCCACTCCTGCGCCGTGAAGCAAAAACATGTTTGTACGCAAAAGCTGTCTACCAAAGAGCGCATCTCCTATGAGATACAGCGAAGCGAAGCCCGCCAGAACAGTACAGGTTGCCGTGGAAATCTGTCTGATTGGAGCAACCGGAGGAGGTCCGCTGCGGAGGCAAAACCACCACACGGGCAGGGAAGCCGCGATCGTGTAGAGTATCGCCCGCGGCCCAGCCACCACGGCGCCAGGAAGCCCCCACAGAAGAAGCCCCCCAATCATGAAATACCCCAGGGGTATTCGGCTCATAGAGTATGCAGCTTCCGCAGAGATTGGGTGGACTGATCTACATACGTCTTCGCCGCTGAAGCATCAATACAAGGTGCGTTTCTGGTAGCATTTATTGCCAGTCTCGCGAGAGCCTGCGGCTCAACGGGCCAGTCTGTGTATGCGACCTGACCTGGAAATGCAGCAGACAAGGTTGAATCGGCTCCCCAGCGGGTAGTGATGAGACTACGCCCGGCAATGAGCGCCTCGACCGATTTGATTTTGACGCCCGTTGTAGGCCCAACAGGATTCACGACAGTGCTGATTTGTCGGTAGTATTCTGCAGTAGAACGAATACGACCTAGAATTCGAGCGCCTCCTTCTTCTAAAGCACGCAGCACCGACGAAGAGACTGTGTTGCAGATTCCGCCGGCGACCAAAAGCTCGACTCCGCCGTCGGCAATGCCTGCGAGGAATTCAGAGTGTGCCAATGTGCGCAGGATCTCCTCGTTCGCATAGCTTGGTGCGCCCATGAAACCAATGCGTTGGGGTCGCTCTCCCGACGCCAACTCCATCAAATCCAAATAATTAGGCGGAACGAATCTAAGTACAAAGGGGCGAATGCCATAGAGCTGTTCGAATTCTAGCGCATCGTCTTCGGAAACCGCCACACAGCGGGTTCTGGAAAGGAAGATTGCTTTCTCTTCGGTAAAGGTCGTGCTAATCCAGCGGCGCGTTCCGATTCGTTTGTGCCGATCGGCCATAATATCGCCTAAATCCGCGATGACCTTGCTCCCAGCGCGCTCCAAACGAAGGAGCCGATGTGGCCAAGAATAATAGCACACAATGAGGTCGTAACGGTCGACCCAACTGCGCGGGAGAGGCGTTCGCAAAGGGAAATAGAAACGGTCGATCCATCGGAGTCTATTGCAGAGAACTACTCCTCCGCCATACCACAGTGTTGTGTTCAGCCGTGCGGCGAAAGGAAAGAACCCTTGAAGGACTCTGACCGGGAGTTTGGCCTCGACCAACCACTCGCGGGCGGTTGCCGGACTCGCCCCCATCGATAGCAGATCGACCGATTCTCCGTAAATCGAGCAAAGAGTTGAAAGGAGCTGATGTTGCAGTTGGGTCATTCCGTTGTTGGCGCACATATCGAGCGGAGAAACATATAGAACGCGCGGTCGCTTCACGAATCAGTCCTCCTATGAATAGAGCGCGGTACTTCGCGCCCGTCCGGGTTCGGAATAAAAGGACCATGGGAACATATGTGATCATCCCCTATCGCTTCGCGAATCGCCTCATGATCTCCAAGCCGATAACACGAGGTATTGAACTGAGTCCGACATGGCGAATAGCGACCCAGTGGCGTTGGTTGTAGCCCTGTTCCCACCAACCGTCGCCGTATGGTGGGAACAGGGGCGCCTTTGTCCGTCGAAAAAAGGCGGTCGTTCTAACGACACGGTCAAGCGAGAACATCGTATCTTTTCGAAGTATATCCACCATGTTGGCAATGTTAGGAATTTGAATGTCGTCGACTACCAGCCATCCGCCAACCCGGATGTGCGGATAGAAAAAGTAGTACTCCAAATCTGGAAAGGGATAGCCATGGGGCCCGTCCAGCAGAACCAGATCAAATTCGCGGTCGAACTGATAGGTGGGCAAAGTCTGCTGGGTACTGCCCAGCACAAACTCGCACACGCCGGTTTTCAGTAGATCGCAACCTTTTACCAGGCAATAGGAATGCTTTTCCGGATTCTCATCAGGCGCGAGATCGCGTGTAAAGACGAGGTGCCGCTGCGAAGCGTGCGAGAGAGCAAGCGTACTCTTTCCACATCCTGTTTCGGCGGTATTCTTCGCGCCTTCGGCGCATTGGAAGATGTAGTCCACCACCGCTAAATTGAGAGAGCCGCTTTGGTGCCAGCTACCGTGGAGCGAACGAATGGACTCAAGAATACTTGGTTTGGACACGCGGTTCTCCTGACACGGGTCTTGTCATCTCAGTTGAAGTGAGATCGACGTATGTACAATGCGAATGGTGGGACGCAACACAGACAAAGCGTAGTAATAGAACCCATCGATTTTGTGTTCTCTCGTTTATAATACGACATTGAAAGGTGCGTGCCCTACCTTCCTAGGTGGGCTTTTCGATGGTGCGGGTGATTGCATTCCGTCATTTTCTACAGCGAATCTGAATTTTTTGGCGGGCATGACAAGATGGCTCTGGCAGCGCATCGGGCGATTCTCCGCCATCACCAGACAATCGCCATTACTTGGCTAATCAATGATGAGAATCATAGACTTGCGTCAGCGCTTGACGAAGCTGGGTTGGCCTACATCGCTGTGGACCTTAAACCTTTCTCGCGGCTTGTCCGCAATCCCTTGGCCGTTCTCAGAAAAATCATTCGATGCACGCAAATTTTCAGGACACTAAAACCCGAACTTGTCGTCCTTTTGCAGGGATGGATCATGGACGGTTTCGACGGAGTCCCTGCGGCGTATCTTGCCAGTGTTCCCTTTTGCAGTTACATCCCCCTTGCTCATAGCCCTACCGAACTGGCTTTGCATAAACTGCCGAAAGTTCGGGCTGCCATCCTTAGGGTTTTCTTCAAGTTCATTTCTCGCTATATCACGATCGACGAACAACAGGCGATACGCCTTCGTAATTGGCGGCGTAATGCTCAGGTTGTAGTGGTTGAGAACTTTATTCAGCGTCCGGCGACGACCGCGCAGTGCGCGCCTGGAGCCAGGCAGCATCTCGGGCTTCCTGCGCATTCTACTGTGCTGGGCGTCGTTGGTCGAATTAGCTTCTGGCAAAAGTCCCAGGACTGGCTGATCGAAGCGCTAGAGGACAGCACTATCCTCGAAGACAAATTGCTGGTCTTTATCGGCGACGGCCCAGATAGATCAAGGCTCAACGAGTTGATAGAGTCGTCGCCCTGGCGCGCCAAGATATTTCAAGCCGGATGGCGTGAAGATTCGACAGAAATCTATGGTGCCCTGGATTTGCTTCTCATTCCCTCAAGAGCAGAGGGGGTTCCCCTCGTGATGATAGAGGCGCTGGCGCGGGGAATTCCAGTCGTTGCGACCGACCGAGACGGTATGAAATCCTGGTTGCCTCCCGCATGGCGATTTCCATTCGGCGACTCAATCGCCATGCAGCAATGCATCGCGCGGGCCCTCTGCGGGGATGGGTCCGAATATTGGGAAGAGATTAAGCGCCGCTTGGCGATGGCCATGGATGAGGACCGGTTTGGCAGACAATTCAGTGAAGCTCTGACTGGATTCAGCGCTTCGCCTAAGTGAGTAACTTCAGTCCATTGCGCTTGTCATGATCATTCGGAACTCTAAGAGAAATTACTGAGTGAGTGGCCTTATGGAAATCTTGCCTTGGATCAAGAAGCGCATCGGACCGAGAGGGAGAAGGTTTATCCGCCTTCTGATTGAATTGTGGCTGTGGTCGGTATCCTTCGCGCCATCGCATCTGCTGCGCGTCATAGGATTGAGACTCTCGGGAGCCAAGATCGGCCGCAATGTCGCGATTGGCCGGGGCATCAGAGTTCTCCATCCATGGCGGCTCTCCATAGGATCAAATACCATCCTTGGCCTCAGGGTCTGTCTAGATGGAAGAGGGAGCTTAACCATTGGCAACAACTGTAACATTGCCGATGAAATTGCAATTTGGACCGCGGAACACGATATCCAGTCCCCTGATTTCGTGATGACTGAAGGGGCAGTAGTCGTCGGGGACCGGGCGTGGATCTGCCATCGCTCAATCCTCCTGCCCGGTATTACGATCGGAGAGGGATCTGTCGTAGCCTCAGGATCAGTCGTGACGAAAGATATTCCGGCTTTCTCCGTAGCAGCCGGGATTCCGGCTAGAGTCATTGGGAAGAGAAATGCCAACCTTAGATATAAACTCGGGAGAAATGTGCTGTGAAAGCTCTGGATTCATGACCCGCAGCCCCCGCACGCTTCTTGCCAACACTACAGCCTATTCATTCCATACGTTTCCTTGCAAGCACAACGCAGTTACAATAATACTCGTATCTCTTAGGCAGAATCGTATTGAGGCAGAGAGCAATCAATGTGCATGGAAAGATCACAAATAACTGCAGCGAATACCGCAGAGCTCGATTGTCGGGAATGAGATGCGTCAGATATGAGATGAGCATTTGAAACACAGCACACAAATATGTCGTGGTCTTTCGAATGTCAACGATTTCATAGCCGCATTTCTCAAGAAGATGCGAAATTCCGAAACTTGTATACCTAGCATAGTCGTAGGGAATCTCATGCTCATTCCACGCAAATGGAATGGAGACCAACAACTGCCCAGACTCCTTAGTAACCCGACGGATCTCCTTTATAATTTCAGGCAAATTAAACACATGCTCGAATACCTCAAAGGATACGACCGCGTCGAACTGACTGTCCTGGAAAGGTAGACTTTTACCATTGTAGAAAACATCAATTTTACTATCGCTGTGATTGTGTCCAGTACCCTCCAGATCAACCCCAATGTAAGCCGCGGCCCTAGGAAACAGTGACTCATATGGCTTCGAACCGCAGCCAAAGTCTAGGACGTCACCTGAGATATTCTGCCCCAGATCCCTTATGGCGAGAAATAGCCCGCGACGAATGATATAGGCGGGATTGACCACCATGCTCAGCAATGTGGGTCGAAAGCTCTCGCAGCGCGCGCGGTTGCGTAATCGATCGATACCATGCCGTAATTCGTATCCTAATGAGCTAAGGGGCAAGAAGGTGCAGCCTCCTCGAAGAATCTAAGCGTAACGTAGATGCGACCTGTGTTGTCTATCCTGGCGAGAAACGGCTTCATGTCCCTTGCCGTGAAGTATTCGTCAACTGCCTTTCGAGCACCAGCCCACGCTCCGTAGTCATCAATGATCAGAATGCCATTCCTGGCGAGCCTGGGAAAGAGGTGAATCATTTCGTGGCGGGTTGACTCGTACCAGTCAGTGTCGAGACGGAGAATCGAGATATGATCCGGGGCATTGTCCGGAATTGTATCTTCGACTTTTCCTTTGACAAAATGAAGATGATTTGCCGGATAACCCATGCTTTGGAGATTCCGGCGCACGTCAGCGATGGGCGCGTAAGCCCAAATCTCCGAGCTTCTATCATTCTCGGCGAGCAGCTCTGTGGCCAATTCTCCAGTCATGGATTGGATGTCGTCGTCGCCAGGTTGCGACATTCCTTCGAATGTATCGAATAGAAAAAGGTCCGTGTCCTTCCGCCCCAGCTGAAGATAAGTCAGGGCAGCTGCCATGCTGCTGCCTCCTCTCCACACTCCGCATTCGACGAAGGATCCAGGAACGTTGTTTGCTACTACGTGCTCTACCGCCATGCAAACGGCAGCCAATCGTTCCGGGGCAGTCATTGTATATGGACGCGAACTCTCAATTGTGTTGCGGATGCTTGGTGACATATCAACCAGGCGCGCTCGGCTATCAGCTGAGATCCGAGTGATCCTGAGACCAAGGAGCTTATTAACAATCATGTGAACATGCCTGAACAATATTACGTCCTCCTTGGAACTCTAAGCCGGCTGTATTCGATTCTGCGGTGTCAGATGCAGTGAGAACAACTCAAATCTCAGTGCAGAGATTCTGTCTGTATCATATCCGTACGATCCTATAACAGCCCGGGAGCACGGTGCCATAAACGCCGGCATTGAGCGAAGATGTAGGTTCCTCCGGCTAGATAGAAAACTCCTCCGCACAGGAAATAGCCGATCGTCACTCCAGTCGATCCCCATAACCTTCCGGTAAACCACGTGCTGACGCCAGTGAGGAGAGCAACAAGGATAGACAAAACCAGGAATGGTTCCCTTTTGTGCGCACGAAGATAGGCGGCTTCACTGGAGATAAGATGATTGAGGAAAACGGTAAACATCAGCAGGGAGAATACAGGAATTGGCAACATGCGGGTGGCCAGAGGCCGCCAATATCGCTCCACTACAACCAGACTGCCCAGGACTCCCACGTCTCCACCTAACAATAGCGTCCCCGATTGTGTCAACGCACGGAAGAAGGTGCGGTCGAGCGTAGTAAAGTCGCGGCGGGCAATCATCCCGCCGAAAGGCGCGGCCTTAGTATTGATCCATGCATATGCGACCGTGCCGAGTGCGGTCGCGATGGACAGAGACATGCCCATGCGTCCTGCTTCTGCGGCTCCCCGATAAGCAAACAGGACGGGGCTGAAAAGCGGGAAAATGAAGTAACTGCAAAAGAAGCTGATGGCGATGCGCCATTGAAAAGGCCAGATCTCAGCGCGCCATCGAACTGAACGTTTGCCAGTGCTGTGTCTTAGGAGTGGAATTAGAAGTTGCCGTTTCGACACCAAAAATACAAGACCCGCCACGGCCTGCCCGAAAATCACCGCCGCCGGAGCAAATAGCCCACGGTGCAGGGCAAACGCGATCCACGCCAACGTAGTGCCAGTGACGGCCTGAGCGAGGCGAAGACGCGCCACTTGAGCAACGAATCCACAACCTTCAAGGAAGGAGAAGATCGGATCCATCTGGAAGGTAAAAATCGCGGCAAGCACCACGCATATCCACGGCAGCCTCCATCCAACGGCGTGCGAAGGCTGCGTGTGCGTCGAAAAGAAATGGAAGCCCGCGATCAACAATGCAGCTGCCATAAGGAGCGCTGCTAATGAATACCATCTTACGGATTTTTGCAGGATCGATGCGAGACGGGAATGCGACACCTCATCGCCAGAAATCGCACCTCCTGGCAGAAATTGAAGTTGCGCGCCTTCATGAGCGGCAAGCTGGAGAATCACGTAAGAGAATCCAAGCTCAAAGACTGTCTGCAGAGATACGAGGCTAGCGAAGGTATAATAATAACCCTGCTCCTGTAAGTTAAGGAAGTGCGCAATGAGTAGAACTGTCAGCGCTCCGGAGAGGATACTCCAACTCCGGGCCAGAACCGTGAAACCAACCGCGCGGTCGATCCCGAGTAAGTTCTTGAGACGCTGCGGAGCGGCCGAAAGAATCGGGATCAAAGAGCCAGCCTCAGAATCAGCATGTTCCGCAGCTCACGTTGAAGGTCTCAAGTTCCATGATCATCACCCTAGTTAGTGTCATACCGAGCGGATCCATGACGTCTAAAGGAAAGCGCGGTGCCCAAGAGACGGAGCTTTGCAGCAACATTAGAATCATCTTTGAAGCGTTGGAGACTGGCCAAAACCAGAGCAGCAAGGATTCCGACAACGACACCAGCAGCAGTAACTCCGAGGACGATGAGCCCCCGCCTTGGGAAAGAGCGCTTATCTGGAGGGGCTGCAGCATCGACAACCTGTATAAGCGCGCCCTCTTTCGCTTCATCGAGTTTGGCGACCTCAAATTGCCGGGCGAGAATTTCGAAAATGGTCTCGTAGTATTTCACGTCGCGCAATTTGCGGACGTATTTAAGGCTAGCGTTTGGAACTTGGCCCTTGGGAACTAGGATTCCGCCGTTTGACAGGTCTTGGGAGCCTCCGAGCTTAGCCAGCTGCGCACGCAGACTGTCGAGCTCCTGCTGGGCCTGGATCAGCTGTGCATTCTGACCGGTAGCGTAGGTCTGCATCGCCTGAATTTGGACCTCCTTCGCAGCGATTTGTGCGTTCAGCGCAGCAGCCGATTCAATCAATGCGCGCGCCTGGCTACTTACTTCGATCAATCCAGTCTCTTTTTCAGTCTCAACCAGGGCTTCTTCCGCGTTGGCCAGATTATCTTTGGCCTCTTCAAGTTGCTGCTTGAAAAATAACGCACGCTGCCCCGCCTCGGTAATGGCCAGATGCTGGGAGAGGTCGCGGAACTGGTTTACATAGCCGTCGGCGAGCTCGGCAGCGCGCCGCGGGTCGCCATCCTCAATCGAAATGTGAATCAGGCCATCTTTTCCGCTGCCGTCAACGATTGTGCGCTTCTCGAAGATCTTGCGCGCATCGGAGAGGTAATGCTGTCGATACTCGCGCATCAGGTCAAAATGCTGGACCATAGCATCTTCCACTGTACCGCTCTTCAGCATTGCAACAAACATCTCGTTAGGATTCTTGAGGCTGAGACCGCCAGTGGCGAGAGAGGCAATTCCGCCGAGGCTCCCAAGCTGGGAAGCAAGTGCAGATCCGATTGAAGAATTTTGCTGCGGAGGTAGAAGAGTTACCGTTGCGGTATATCGAACAGGCAAGAGAAGGGATACTACAATCCCAAGAATCGCGAACCCTAGAGTGAACGACAACACGATGCACTTGCGCTCCGCAAGAATGATAAGGAGATCAAGCAACGAAATTTCTTCATCCTTTGCGGTATCATGACTGACAGGCGGTGCTCCGGGAGGAGAACCCTTGTCCTCTTTCAGGTTGGAAGGTGCGAATTCAGTGGTCATCGGTTCCTGCCGGAGTCTCTTGCTGGGATTCCTATAGATGCTCTCATCTTACATTGCCCCAAAGCCGAAAAACCAGGCAGGGTGGAGGTAGGGATGTATTCCGTCTTTGCTGCTGAAGCGCAAGAACTCGGAAGATAGAGAAACGCGGCTCATGCGTCAAACCGTATCTTGGCGGTTGTACGGACCGGCGGATCAGGTGCCACGATCGCAAAATCCGGTAAGCACGTGACGCTAGGGAATCTCTACCGGAAATATACACTATTTTTCTGTACGGCAAAGGTCGAGTCATAAGCGCTAAGGCCATCAACTTTGATAGATTTCAGCGCACTTGTGGTGATCCTAAGCTGCAACAGAGGACCGATTTCTGAATAAACTGCTTTGCTCAACCCGAAGCGCAGATCCGTCATTGCAAGGTTACGAGGACTTCGATCACCCCAACGCCAGAATCTAGCGAGCCAAGAGCCTTGCCAATCACTGCGCCCAACATCCGACTTCGGTCGGTGCCCTTCATGGCATAACCAAGCTTGGAAGATGACACAAGCAGATCACCCACGCGAATGGGTCCGTTTTCTGCGCTTACTTTGGTCGGTACACGCCCCACCATTGCCATCGGTACTTCGCTTTTGCTCGTTTTGGGATCAGTTGGATGCAGTCTGCCCACAAAGCCTGGTTGAGTCGAATAGACGCCGGCCACTAGGGCGGAATATGGCTGATCTGACTTGAGGAATCTTCCAGGCGCCTTGGGATCGATCACGAGAACATCACCGGGCGCATACTTCGCCCGTTCTCCCGTAACGTCGACCGACTCAGCATAATCCGCGCCGCCAGGTACAAACGCTGTTGTTTGCGTGGTTCCGTCCTGAAAGGTAATCACCCCGCCGCTGCCAGCAGTAAGCTTGATACCCCCGTCGACCTCTAACGTCGCGCTAGGACTATTTGTTCCAATTCCTACATAGCCGCCAAGGGGTTGCAAATAAAGAGATTTGAGCAGGTTTGAGCCGTCATCCTGAATTGATTGTATCCAGGAACCGTTATAGGCATAATTGCTCATCCAAAGCGATAGAGCCCCCCCGCCGTTTTCTCTGATTACCGGAATGCTTGAAATATTTGGAGGACTCGAATCATAAGCACCTCGAACATCCAAAGTTCCTTTCGGGCTCGTTGTACCGATGCCCACGTAGCCACCAAGAGGCTGCAGGTACAAGTTCTTGAAGTAGTTTGCGCCATCATATTGCTGGATCGATTGTATCCATGATCCGCTATAAGCATAGTTACTCATCCACAGAGATAGTGCTCCGCCATTAGTTAGATTCATCTCAGGGACGGTATTGACGCTTGGAGCATTGCCGTCATAGGTGCCCTGCACATCAAGCATTGCATTTGGACTTGCAGTTCCAATACCGACCCTTCCGTTGAATTG
>JASHQE010000111.1 GCA_030037705.1 Acidobacteriaceae bacterium
GCGAGGATGTCGCGCAGATCGCCATAACCGAAATCTTTGCGGTTGGCCTGCGTGAAAGCCTCGCCCTGTCCATAGCTGCCGCGGGGATTGGGCATGAATACGAAGTAGCCAAGGGCCGAAAAAACTTCAGGGCTGAGCGGGCCACTCGCGCCCCAATATGGAACAACGGCCGCTGCAGGACCTCCATGAACCTGGACAATCATCGGGTATTTTTGGGCTGGGTTGTAGTCCTTGGGCAGCATCAGCCAGCCTTGCACATGAAACCTGTCACTGGCCCACTCGATGGAGACAGATTTGCCCCATGCGGGCTCGATTCCGTCATTGCTATGCGTGAGCTGGCGGGCCTCGCCGCCAGGATCGATCCAGATCTCGGGCGGTTTGGAATAGGAGCTGAGGATGAATGCCTCTTTACCGTCGCGGGCTACCGATTGAGAGAACATGAGCCCGCCCGTGCCGATCGTGGCATCGAACTCTTCGCCGCCCGCTTCGGTTTCGCCGGCCGCGCCAGCCCCTATCCCGAGCGCGGGAATCAGATGCACTGAACCGTTGCTGACTTCGGTCAAGTCGATAGAGTCCTCGCCCGGTGAGCCTGGGGTATGACTGTGTAGGGCCCAGTGGAACCAGACGACACTCGATTTTCTTTCCGTCAGCCGTTTGGGCTGCCCGCCCTCCGCATCGATCACATAGAGATCGCCGCCGGTTACGCCCTGGTCGCTCATGAGCCCGCCGATGAAGGCAATGCGTTTGCCATCCGGAGACCAACGTGGCACGGCAATCTGCAACCCGTGCAGCGGGCCTGAGATTTCGGCCGGCGCGAGAATTGGCTTGGGCTCCGCTCTCAGCCCGCCTTGCAAAGAACGGGAGAAAGACGCACCATCGAGCGCAGCCGGCAGGCGTTGCGTGTAGAGCTTGGCCGTCCACCAGTTATTTTCACCGGGAGGATCGGCGGCGATGTAGGCAAGAAACTTCGCATCAGGAGACCAATCAAACTCATAGACGTGCAAATTGGCCGGAGTGACGATGTCCGGTTCTGCCGGCGCCGCAACGCCAGTCTCTGCCACGGCGAGGCGCTGCACCTCAATGCCTTCTTCGCCGATCACTCCCGAAGGAGGCTTCATTGCAGCGAGAGCGCCGGCAGGCCGCGTGGCTCCCTCGACGTAGAGGAAAGCGATGCGGCTGCCATCAGGTGAAAAGGCAGGCGCATCCACATAGCCGTGCAGAGCTGTAAGGCGGCGCGGAGGATTTCCGTCAAAGCGAGCGAGAAAAAGATCATCCTGCAAATCGGATCGATCGGACGAAACTGCGCAATCGGAAAAGAACGCAAGCGCGCTCGAGTCGGGCGATCAGGCAAGGTCGTGTTCAGCGCAATCCCAATCGGTCGAGTTTTCGCCGCGTGCCGTCACGCGCTGGCTCGAATCGAGTTTATCGAGCGTGGCCACGAGGATTTTGCCGTCTTCGATCCAGGCCAGGCGCTTGCCATCAGGAGAAATAGCCACCTGTTCGAGAGAATGGCCGCTGTTGGCGCTGCGAAGCACCTCTTCAATGTGCGCGGGAGACGGCACGGCGGGAGCCTGTTGCGCAAAAACGGGGCGCTGCAACGTCCCGCTCACCAGAAGAGCCTGGATAAGCCACATGCGTGCCGAAGGCGCAGTCATGCAGGAATAGTAACAGGGGTTTTCGCTGCAATAGCATTCGCCAGAGACTCGCTTACGCAAGCCGTATTCGGTGAGAAAAGAATTTCCGGGCGATTTGCAGATAATTTTCCGTGTTCGCGATAGGATCGATTTTGTTGAGCGGTAAAGACGGCTATAGCGGTTCCCGAATGAGTGTAGTCCGAAGCACGCTACCCTACACGACTTTTAAAAAGTCAACATTCATTCGGGAGCTGCTCTAAAAGGCAGGGGTAGAAAAACAGGGCGAATCCAAAGAGGCATGGCCTACGCGGGCTGTGCCTCTTCTTTTTCGGGACAGCAACAAAGGAAGGTACGCGTGAAGCTGGGTGAGCAGTTGAGGCAGATCTGGCGGCAGACTCGTCGCGGCAGTCAGACGCAGCAGACCGATGTTGCCGTTGCTGCAGAAGCGGAGCGGAAGACGCTGGCGCTGCCGGCGATCCTGAGCCCAGTGCATTTTCCAGGCCGGCATTTACCCAAGCCGACCCCGGTGAATCTGCGCCGGTTCGCTGAGACGCCGGTCGTGCGCCGGGCCATCAACGTCATCAAAGACCGCATCGCGGCCATGGATTGGCAGGTGCGGGTGCGGCGCGGCGTGGCGCCGGAGGACGTGGCTTTTCTCGAAAGGAAACTGCGGGCGCTGCGCAGAACCCTTGAAGAGCCCAATCCCGTGGACAGCTTTCGCACGCTGATGGAGCAGGCGATCGAAGACACGTTGACCGGCGGATTCGGAGCTATCGAGATGGAGCCAACAGGCGATCCCGAGCGGCCGGCGATGCTGTGGCCCGTGGACGGCGCCTCGATCCGCATCAATGCAAAGTGGGATGGGCAGGAAGATTCGCCGCGCTACGCGCAGGCCGTGCCGGGTCAACTTGAGTCCAGCGCCGTGGAGTTGCGCGACGACCAGCTGATGTACATTCGGACGAACCCGCGTAGCTTTACGCCGTTCGGATTGGGCCCGCTCGAAGTGGCCTTCGAAACTGTGAATCAGTTCTTGAGCGCGCACCGGTTCGCGGGCAAGCTCGCGGCCAACTCAGTCGCACAGTATGCGCTGTGGCTGAATGAAGCCACGCCCGCGCAGCATGACCGGCTGATCCGCTGGTGGCAGGACGAGATTGAGGGAACCGGCCGCGTGCCGCTGCTTTCAACCGAGCAGAAACCGGAAGTGCTGCGTTTTGCGCAGGGCACGGACGCGGACCTGCGGCTGGCCTGGCAGGAATTCCTCATTCGCATGGTGGCAAATGCCTTCGGGCTGTCCCCTCTGATGCTCGGACTCGAGAACGACGTGAATCAATCCACGGCCTCCGAGATGGCCGATGAAGCATTTCGCGGAGCCATTTCACCTTTGGCGATGCTCCTGGCCGGGCACATTACGCGCGATCTGTTTGCGAAGTGTATCGGATGGCGGGAATTCGAATTTGTCTTCAACGAGCTGAGCGCGCGCGATGAGACCACCGAGCTTGCCGTGCAGGTGCAGTTGTTGCAGGCCGGCGTGCTCACCGTGAACGAGGTGCGTGCCATGCGGGGTTTGGGACCGTTAGAAGCAGGGACTAGAGACGTAGGGATTAGGGACTAGGGAACAGTGGTTAGTGAACGGTGGTCAGTTTTCAGCGGTCAGTGGTCAGAGGTTAGAGAACAGCGATCGGAGAACAGAAGATCGACTCTATCAGCGAAGCGGCATTTCTAGTCCCTAGACCCTAGTCCCTGTTTTTGGAGCGTGTGCATGCGACTGGAAGCAATGGCGGTAAAGATTCCACACGTGGATGGGCATCCCAATCGAGTGCCATTCGAAGGCGTTTTGACCGTTGTGAATGCGCCCAGCGATAAGGCGCCGACCGGAGCGCGCGGTCATCGCGTGATCCTGACACAGGAAGCTGCGGAAAAAGCCCTGCCCTCGTTGCTTGGCATGGCCGTGGACTACCGGCCTGGCTGGGACGGCCATGACGCACGGCGCAAAATTGGCCTGCTGACCGAGGCCGATGTGATCGGCCAGCGCCTGGTGGTGCGTGGGTATCTGTACGCGCGGGATTTTCCCGAGGTGGCCCAGGCCATCCAGGCACACTCACCTGAGGTCATGGGAATGAGTTATGAGTTAGCCGATGCGCGCGTGGAAGACATGCGCGCCGAAATCTGGAAGCTGACGCGCGTCACCTTCACTGGAGCCGCCATCCTGCTGCGCGAAAAAGCCGCTTACCGGGCAACGAGCTTTCGGATGGCGAGCTAGTAAGTGGCAAATCCGCAGGTTAACGAGTCAGCGAGTCGGCAAGTTGGCGGCAAGCGCGGTTCGGGCTTGTGCTATGTCCCGGAGAAAGGAAAACAGATGGAAAACAATGAACAAGCGGTTATGGAGCGGGTGGAAACTGCGGCAGCCTTGCTGGAACGGACGCTGAACCGGCTGGAAGAGCGCGTGGCTGCGGCTGCGGCCTTATCGGGTGAAGTGGAGCGGATCAGCGCAACGGTAGAGCAGGGCCGGCGCGAAGCCGAGTTGACGGAAAAGCTCGCAGCGGTTGAGCGCGAGCTAGCCGAGGTGAAATCGGCAGCAACACAGAATGCGTTGCACCCCCTGCGCAAGACCATGCCGGCATCCACAACCGAGATGCTGGCCAAACACGGCATCGGAGAAGGACCTGTCGACGTTCGGACGCTGGATGCCGCGCTGACCGGACTCAGCCTTGAACAGCGGATTGCAGTGAAGAGCCAGTTGCTGCGCGCCGGCGCAATCGCGTAAAAGCCAGCTTTCGGCTTTCAGCCGCTGGCTCTCAGCGAATGGCTGGTAGCTTTAGGAGCCCCAATGGAGGGGGAGGAAAAGTTATGAACGCAACTTTTGCAGACATTCACGCGGCGGCGGATTACATCGGGCCGGGCGCCATCGAAGTTCCACTGTACCAAACCGAGATCCTCGACATCTGCCGCCGTTCAAGCCCCTTCGGGCAGCGCATCAAACAGGTGCCAGCCACCGGTCATCCATCGAGGTTCTTTCAGGAAACGGCGATTCCCAATCCGGGCACGGCAGGTTTCGTGAACCCGCGCAGCATCGTTCCTCCGGTTGTGAGCCCAACGCGCGTGGAGTTGAGCGTGCCGCTCAAGGCTATCGTGGCCCAGATCAACTACAACCTCTTCGACATCGAGCTGGGCAATCAGCAACAACAATTTGCTTACTTGCAGGCCAAGGATCTTGTGGACACGGTAAGCGGCGTAATGGTGACGCACGATGTTGCCCTGTGGAACGGCAACGACACCAGCCTTAGCTCGCCGACCACGACGCAATATATGGGTGTGACGGCGCAAATCGCGGCCGGAGGCAATACGGTAACTGTCACAACGTCGATGAAAATCGTCGACACCATTAAAACAACGATTGCGCAGATGGTTGCGAACACGGGATTCCGCGTGCGCCCCACGGCGATCTACGGCAATCCGGTCCTTCTCGACCTGATCGACCAAGAGATGAAGACGGATTACAACGTGGTGCTGAACACCACGCAGATCACGGCCGGCTTTACGGTAAAGATGCTTTCCACGCAAGCCGGCGATTTGCCGCTGATTCCAGACTGGAGCTTGAGCTATACCGGCGTACCGGGATCGGGCAGCGCAGTACTGCCAGCCTACGTTGTCACTGAAGACCTGATCGAATATCACTGGCTCGGCGATCCTGCGCCGCGTATCTTCCAGCTCGGCTTGCCTAACTCGATGACTTACCAGTACGTCGCGGTCAAGTTCGGCGCGCCGGTGGTGAAAGGCGCGAGTTATGCGCATTACCAGGTGCTTGTCGATCGGTAATTCAGTGAATGGTGGACAGTGATCAGTGGACATCTCGTAGTTCACAGTTCACAGTTTGCTGCTTTCGGCTATCTGAGCAGTCAGCGCAAATCGTTGAACTGTGAACTGTCCACTATGAACTGCGAACTGTATTTAGAAAGGACACGCGATGGCCTATCTGCAGCCAACCGATTACCCAAACTACGGATTACCGGCTGGGACAACGGCGGACTGGATCACGGCAGCTACGGCTTTGATCAACAGCTACTGCAGACGGCCGGACCTGAGCGTCATCCAGTACACGGAGCGCCTGCGGGTAACGGCCGGAGCGCAGACGGTGCATCTGAGCTATCTGCCTCTTGCGCCTTTAGGCACGGCAACGTCGCCGTTGGTGAGCCTGGAAGGGCGGTACATACGGCCACGGCGCGGCGAGTTGCCGAACGAACCACTGGCGGATATTGCATGGGCGTTTTCGCTGCCGGGCCAATGGGCGGCCATCGATCCTACAACCGTGGACTATGATCCCTGCACCGGCGAGCTGACGTTGCCGTGGAATGTGCTGGGTTTGCCCTACAACGAGGTGATGGTGACCTACACGGCAGGGCTGGCGACGATCGGCTCCGATGTGATGGCGGCCTGCGCGCAGATTGTGCGCAACGCGCAGTCGACACCGGCGTTGAATGCCAGCAAGACGAAGATCGACACCATGCAGATGCAGTATTTTTCGAGCTCACTGATCGATGAGACGGTGCAGGCGTGGCTGAACCCATACGTGGCGAACAGGCTGGGGTGATCTATGAGCGATACGGCGCCGCGCAACCCGACCGGAGCGCCGCAGATGCTGGCTGATGCCCTGCTGCGCTGCGCGACCGGAACCACGGCCCTTCTGCGTGTAGCAGGAGCAAATGTGGATACAAGCATGTCGGAAATAGGATTAGTGGCCACCACATTCGCCGAAGTTCCACTCAGCCCGGCGCTCATGCGCAAGCTGCGGCCGACGTGGCAGGAAGGTGGTCAGTCGAAATGGGAATTGCTGGTGTCAGCCACGTGCGTGGAGCAACAGGTGAACGCGCTGGATCTAGCTTCCGCGCAGTCTCTCTTCTCGATGACGCTGGTGGTCTGCGTAGCCGGACAAGATTATCTGATTGAGTCCATTGCTTCGAACGAAGCCTTTGGTCAGGTATATCTCTACCGTCTGTTATTGCGCGAAGCGCATCAGCAAGGGGTTTAACAACCCGCATCTGTCCGCTTTCCGGAGCACTCATGCAAAATGCGAAAGACTCCTTTTACATGGCGCTGCGCACGCGCCTGACGACGATCAATCCCTCGCGGACGATCTTGCTGCGCGGAACCGTGCGCCCCGGCATTCTCGTGGAAGAAGCGGAAGCACCGTTTCCGCAGCTCCCGAACGACGTGTTTGTATTGCGCTGGCTGGGGCTTGGGGCCGATATGGATCTTGCCGACACAATGGCGGCCGAAGAGTGTGAAATTCTCTATCAGACCTGCGGCACGCAAAGCTTCGGCGGGCTGGACCGCGGACGCGCTCTCAGCCAGATGGATGAGGAAGTGCTCGCAATGATCCAGCCCTTTTTCACACCGAAGCTCAACTACACGGCAACACCGCCGGCAACCATGCTGACAAAGGTTTTCTGGGACGAGCCGGGGTTCACGCCCATCGTCGTGCAGCGCGATCGCTTGAGCCGATCGGCGAAGGTCACGGTGTACAGCTATCAGGAGCAGGGAGAATAAATGGCCACCACGTGGTTTTCCGCCCCTGCGCCAGTGGCGCGGCGGGCAAGAGCGTACTTTGCGCCGGTGAATCGCGCCGCGCAAACACCTGCGCTCTTCGATCCGTCGGAACAAGGCAGATTCAGCCTGGATGCCCCACCTGCCCCGTGGATCAGTCTGGGATGGATTCAGAACTTTGTGCGCAAGCCGATGAGCAAGACCGCTCCGGTGCTAACCGGGATTCCGGCCGCGATACTGGAACAGGTGCGCGAGACATTGCAGGCGCAGGTGAGCTTCGAATTTCTGAGCTGGACCAAGCTGACGATGGCGCTGGCGACCGGATCGCAGCACATGAACCTGCTCGCACCCGCAACGGGAGCCGCCGCTGCTGCCGATGGCGCACAGGCAGCGCCGGCCGTGATTCCACAGAGCGGCTCGACGGCTACCTCAATTTTACTGACGTCGACAGATGCAGCCAAATTTTCGCCGGGGTCGATCATTGCGCTAGACATCGATTACACCGGGCAGACAGGATTCGTGGGCACGCCCGTTGCGGGCGCGTATGTGCGCCAGGCGTTGACAGATGTCGATTACATCCGGCGCATTACGTTCAACGTTGCGCTAGTGTCGCAGGTAAGCACAAGCGGGCTCACTCTTGCCGAACCGCTGCCGGGCGGCGCACCCGTGACAGGCGCAAAGCTGCAGGCGCTCACAGGATTCGTCGATCGCGAGGGCGGCAGCTTTTATCAGGAGTGGTCCGCGCTTTTTGCACTCGAAGGCAGTCAGGGTGAGCGAATCTTTTTTTACTATCCGCGCTTGCAAGCCATGGCTGGCGCGGAAGAATCGACCCTCCCGCTCAATGGAAAAAATCCGCAGGGCCAGTCGCGCGTGTTGCTCAAGGCGCAGTTCATTGCGCTGCCTGTCACCGATCCGTTGGATGGCGAGCGCGCAGTGTGTTATCGGAGCTTCCTGCCGGCTGTCAACGCGCTTATGTAACTAAAGGGACCAGAGAACTACGATGAAGATCACGATTCAAGGGCAGGATTATTCAAGCGCTCTGGACGCGGCGCATTCGCTCACCATCGAACGCAAACTCAATGAGCCATCGATCTGCCAGTTGTGGCTGAGCATGCCGGCCAACGGCAGCCTGGCCGCGCCTTCGCGCTTTCAGTCACTCGCAGTCACCGGTGACGACGGCACGCTCTATTTCACCGGTTATATCGCCGTGAGTCCGCTGCCCGAGTATTCCGGATTGGGCCTCGAAGGGCCGCGCTATCGAACGGCGATTCAGGCCATGAGTGATGAACTGATTCTGGATCAATTGCTGATGCCGCCGAGCGCGGGCACAGCCGGCGAAACTGCTGGTGCGCTGCTTGCTTCGCTCGTCGCGCACTCCGGCTCGGCGGCGTTCTCTGCGTCAGGGCTCACACTGAATACGGCGATTGGCAGCTTTGTTCCCGAGCATGGAGCAAACTGGAGCACCAGCGCCGGCCAGATTGCCGGCATGGCGCGGGCCGCGTATCGGGCACTCAATGGGACACTCACGCTCGCGCCGGTGCAAACCACTGTGCATCCGTTGAATGAAACGGATGGCAGTTTGACGCTTGCCAGCCTGGATTTCACCGCCAGCGTGAAGCGCGCACTGGCAAATGACGTAACGGTATGCGGTGAAAACGAGCCGGTTGTCTACGTCACCGAGTATTTCCTGGGTGACGGGGTGACGACCGAGTTTGATCTCGCTGTTGATCCGTATTTTCTTTCCGCCTCCAAATCCACCCTCATCAGTGAGCTCTTCAATGAGCCGCAAATCAACCAGAGTCTCTGGAGCATCGCCGGCAGCGCAGTCTACTTTGCGCTGGGCCCGAATGGGTTGGCGATGAACGGAGGCAGCGGCATTGACGGACAAACACTGCTCACCTGGATCGATCTGATCGAGATGGGCGGTACACTGCTGCTGGAAGCCGTGGGCGTGACGCTTGCAGCAGGAAGCACCGGAATCCTGGCCGGCTTCTTTACCGGCCTTGATACCGCGGCCGGTTGCACGGCGGGCTTTCAAGCAACCGCTGCATCGGGCACCGGAGCCGTTACTTTGCAGCCCATCATTGAAGGCTCGGCTGCGGGCACGACCTTTGCGATCAATCCGGCCAATCAATACACGCTGCGCGTGCGGGTCCATTGCCCGGAGTGCGCGCGCGCGCAGGCGGTCTATTATTCGTTCGGCGACAGCGGTCTCATCAGCGCAGGCGGCGAGTGGGTGCTCGCGCCGGGCCAGATTCAGATGGAGATTCAGGAGTTTGTGGGCGGAGTGGGCGCCACGCCGGTCACCCTTTACGATGGGAGCGTCGCCAACTTGCCAGGTGTCTGTACGCTGATCGCGGCCAGCAGCATCAACCTGAACGGCGCCATGCGCGCGCTGAATTTGACAAGCCTCGGATCGGGCTGGGTAGTGAGTACGCCGCCGGGCGGCAGCCCGTATACGCGGCGCGTGGGCACCACAGCCGAAGCGGCCGAGTGCCACCTGGAACGTACGGGCAAGATTGCTTTCTACACCGGATACACACCCGTCTCGGGCGAGCAGATTGCCGTGAACTATCGCACCATCGACCGCGCTGTGGGCCGCGCGGTGAATACAGCGAGCCAGGCAGCGCTTGCAGCGGCAGGCTCCCCTTCAGTCTCTGCGTGGATCGGATCGGTCACTCGTCCACCGGCACGCAGCTCCGCGGATTGTCGCAATGCGGCTGGCGTGATGGAGCAAGCGGCGGCCAGTGTGAGCGCGCTGTGGAGCGGCACTTACAAGGGAACCAAAATGAGCTTTGCGGCGGATGTTTGGCCGGGTGACGCACTGCTCTTGAACGCGCCTTCGGCAAACTTGGATGCGCAGGTTGTGGTGCGCACAGTAAAGCTGAGTTACAGCCCGAGTTGTCCCGACTTTGTGGACTATGCAATCGCATTCGCAAATGACTGGGCCGATGATCTGGCCATCAAGACCAGCGCCACGGTTCCTGTGAATGCATGGCTGCCCGCGCCGATTGCTCCGACAGTGCTTGCGAATCTCAACAGTTTGACCGTGACGGCGTTGAGCGGCAGTACGGTCACCATCAATGCGGGTGTAACGCCGCCCACGGGCGGAGGATTTGAGATCCGGCTGCGCGATTTTGCGTTTATGCCGGGTGAAGATCCAACTTTGGTCCTGCGCGGCTCAGAAACGAGCCTGACTTTCTCGCGTGTTTCGGCGAGCGACCGGTTTTACATCCGGATGTACGACGGTTCCACGCCGCCCAACTATTCAGAGTTTTCGACGGCACTGTTCATCAATCTGCCGCTGAGTTCATAAATGGGGATCGATTGCCGAAGCATTCACGGTTGGAGCCTATAGATGCGGATCATGGACGAATTCGAAGCGCAGGTGCTCAGCGATTTAAGCGTCCTGAAGGCGCAGATGTCCGGACTGCTGGGAGACGGCAACGGAGGGCGGTTAGCGGAGCTGGAACGGCGCATGGAACGGCATGAACAGAACTGGCAGCGAGCCAAGGGATTTTTGGCGGCGGTGAGCGTGGTCTTCGCGGTGATTGAGGTGACGATGGAAGCGTGGCGCCGGCATTGAACGCTTAAGCAGCACAGCGCGAGAAACCCATCTACTGTTGCGACTTGCGTTTCGTCTTTCCTCGTATAATCAGCGCATGAGCGAACAGCCGCTGGTAGGCGTGGTGATGGGCAGCAAGAGCGACTATGAAGTGCTCTCTGCGGCCGTAGAGGTGCTGCGCACGCTGGAGATTCCCTACGAAAGCAGGGTCGTCAGTGCGCATCGCACGCCCGATTTGCTCTTTGAGTACGCTGCCACGGCGCGCGTACGGGGATTACGCGCAATCATTGCCGGGGCCGGCGGCGCGGCGCACCTGCCGGGCATGCTGGCGGCCAAGACACTCGTGCCCGTGCTTGGCGTACCGGTGCCGGCCGCACCGCTGAATGGCCTTGATTCTCTGCTCTCGATCGTGCAGATGCCCAAGGGCGTTCCCGTAGCGACCTTGGCCATTGGCAAGGCCGGCGCAGCGAATGCGGCGCTGCTCGCAGCGGAGATTCTTGCCGCAACGGATGCAGCGCTCTATGATCGGCTCTCAGCTTGGCGCGCGGCCCGCGCGCAGGAAGTGCTCGATCAGGAGTTACCTGATTGAGCAGTCCCTCTCAAGCTCCCGGTTCAAAGGATTCTTCGATTGTGCGGCCCGGCAGCCTGCTTGCCATTCTCGGCGGCGGGCAGTTAGGGCGCATGATGGCGATGGCTGCACGCACAATGGGCTATCGTGTGCGCGTGATGGATCCGGAACCTGCATGCCCGGCGAGCTTTGTAGTGGATGAAACGATCGCGGGCCGCTGGGACGATGTGGACGCGGCGCGGCAACTGGCAACAGGCGTGGATTCAGTCACACTCGAAATCGAGCAGATTGGGGTGAACGCGCTCGCAGAAGTAGCGCGCCTCGCACCTTTGCGTCCCGGCGTTGAGCCAATCCGCGTCATCCAGGACAAGACCCTGCAGAAGACGTGGCTCGCCGAAAACAGATTTCCCGTCGGACCGTTTCGTGTAGTGCGAAGCGAAGCGGAACTGCGCGATGCGGTGCCGGCTCTGGGCGGAAATGTGTTTTTGAAGATTGGCCGTGGCGGATATGATGGGCGCGGGCAGGCGCGCATTGGATGCGAAAGTCCGCCGACGGAAGAGGCAATTGCGGCAGCGTGGGCCAGCCTTGGCTCGCGGCCGTCTATCGCCGAAAAGGCGCTTGATCTCGATTGCGAGATCAGTGTAATGGCGGCGCGCAATCCTGCAGGCGAGATCCGCACATATCCTGCCGCACGCAATCACCACGAAAACCAGGTTCTCGCGTGGAGTGCGCTGCCGGCTGGTGTGCCAACAAATCTCGAGGCGCGCGCAGAAGAGCTGGCTGCGGCGATGATTGCCAAGCTCGGCATCGAAGGGTTGTTATGCATTGAATTTTTCGTGACCCGGCAGGGAGAGCTCTTCGTGAACGAGCTTGCTCCGCGGCCGCACAACAGTTACCACCAGAGCGAGCGTGGCTGCGCGACGAGCCAATTTGAGCAGGCAGTGCGCGCAGCGTGTAACCTGCCGCTGGGCTCAACTGAGTTGATGACTCCCTGCGCGATTGCGAATCTGCTGGGCGACCTGTGGCTGAACGGCGAGCCCGATTTTCCCGCAGCGCTCGCGGTGCCCGGTGTGCGGCTGCACCTCTATGAGAAGCAAACGCCGCGCGCAGGACGGAAGATGGGGCATCTGTCATCGATTGGCGCAACGGCGGAAGAGGCGCTGGAGCGCGTGCTGGAGGCGAAACGGCGGCTCTAGCTCTTAACTCTGTCACCTGAACTCGTCGCCGCGGCGACGAGTTGAAAGCCTGCCCTGAGCATAGTCGAAGGGGATCTGTGGTTGTTCTTCTGTCGCTGAAATCTGTACGAGCCGGGCTGCTATCGGAGACCTTTCAGCGTATTCAGCTAAAGCTAAAAAGCAACCGCAGATCCTTCGACTGCGTCCGCCGCGGCGGACTCCGCTCAGGATGACAACTTCAATTAACTGACTTCTGCTTTCTCCCAGCGCTTTGGCCTGCGATTGGCTTGCAGAATCTTCTTGCGCAAGCGCAGCGATTTCGGCGTGACTTCGACGAATTCATCATCCGCGATGAACTCGATTGCCTGTTCGAGATTGAGCGTGGTGTAGGGCACCAGGCGGATGGCTTCATCCGCGGTTGACGCACGCATGTTGGTCATCTTTTTTTCCCGCACCACGTTCACGTCGAGATCGTTGTCGCGCGAGTGCTCGCCGACGATCATGCCTTCATAGACATCCACGCCGGGACCGACAAAAAGAATGCCGCGTTCCTGCAGGCCGTTGAGTGAATAAGTGGTGGTGACGCCCTGGCGGTCGGCGATCAGCGCGCCGGTAGGCCGCTGCGGAATCTCACCCTGATAAGGAATGTAGCCGTCGAAGAGCGAGTTCATCACGATGGTGCCGCGTGTCTCGGTGAGCATCTCGCTGCGCAGGCCAATCAATCCGCGGCTGGGTACGCGGAACTCCATGCGCACACGACCTGAGCCGTGATTGTGCATCTTCGTCATTTCACCCTTGCGCGGGCCGAGCTTTTCAATGACGACACCCGTGTGGATTTCCGGCACATCGATG
>JASHQE010000112.1 GCA_030037705.1 Acidobacteriaceae bacterium
CAACAATCAACTCGTCACTTCGCCAACTGGTCAGACAGTCGCCCTCTCTGCCATAACCCATAAGGAACTGGCACCAGATCAAACGGAGATTCGCCGCGAGAATCTTCGCAATCTCGATGCGGTGACTGCCCAACTCGAAGGACGCGACCTTGGCTCAGCTATGAAGGAAATTCAAAGGCGACTTTTTCGCGAAGTTAGTCTTCCTCCCGGCACTGAAGTTGAATTTGGTGGGCTATACCAGATTCAGCAGGAAGCGTTTGCGGGGCTGCTACACGTCTTGCTCGCATCGATGTTGCTGATTTTCATCATTCTTGTATTCGAGTTTCGATCTTTTTCGCATCCCATCGCCATTCTCATCGCCACTGTCTTGTGCACATCTGGTAGTCTTCTGGCCCTCTTCATCACCAGGACCACACTGAATATCTCTTCCTTCATGGGGATCATCATGGTGATCGGTATTGTCCATAAGAACGGCATACTCATGCTCGACGCGGAAGGGCATTTCACTGCGAAGGGCCTCGCGTTACGTGATGCGGTTTTTCACGCTGGCCGGCGCCGCCTCAGACCGATTCTCATGACCGCGCTTGCCACTATCTGTGGCATGCTACCTCTTGCTTTTGGGGTCGGCTCGGGAGCGCAGATGCTTCAACCGCTGGCGATTGCAGTCATCGGTGGCGTCACGATTTCCATGGTTCTATCGTTGGTCATCACGCCCGCACTATTCTATTCACTTCGCAGGAGGGGCCTGTGAGGATTGCTCTCAAGGTCGGGATATGTGGCTTCGCTGCAGTTCTCGTGTCTTCCAACATCTATCCGCAAAATGCCCTTACACCTCTCCACCTTGAACAGGTAATCGAATTGCCGGGAGTACAGGGCGGATTCGATCATCTCGCGTTTGATTCGTCGCTGAATCGTTTGTTTGTTACGGCCGAGGATCAAGGGGTTGTGTTAGCCGTCGACCTCAGGGATAAAAAAATTCAAACAATTCCAGGCTTTGTTCATCCGCACAGTATTCTCGTGCAGCCGGAGCATTCGAGGATCTTTGTCACCGACAGCGGAGATCGGGCTTCGGCGTTTGTCGATACGAAAACGCTAGGGATCATCCAGAGGATTCCCTTAGCGCTCGGGGCGAACTGCCTTCTGTATGACTCACAGAACCATTTCATCTATGTCACGGCAGGAGGTGATCGAGTCCAGCAGACCAGTTCAACATTGCAAGCAATCGAAGGCTCTACAGGGCAAATCGCAAAGTCTGTCTCCGTTGCTGCACTTCATCTGCAGCCTATGGCGCTTGATGCAACGACACATCGTCTTTTTGTAAACGTGGCGGACCACGATGTCATCGCGATTTACAACAGCGACACATTGGAACGCATAAGCGCGTGGCGATTGCCTGATGGGCATAGGAATTCTCCGATTGCGATAGATCCCGAGCACCACCGTCTCTTCGTGATTGCCATCGATCCTGGAATCCTGCTTGAGCTCGATTCCACATCGGGAACCCTGATCGCGTCAGCGCAGACACCACCAGACCCCGACGACATAGATTTCGATGAATCAACAAAGCGGATCTATGTACCGGGAGATGGATTTTTGAATGTCTATTCCGTCGGAAAGGTGGGCGAGATTCATTTGCTTCAACAGTTGGAGACCGGAGTAGGAGCCAGGACTGGCACTCTCATCCAATCTGAACGGGAGTACATCGTAGCCGTTCCTTCGAGCGGAACAAGATCGGCTCGCCTATTGGTCTATTCGATCTGCAAATAGAGATTGGATTCGGGAGAAGTTATGCGATCAACCGGCTGTGGTAGCGTTCCGAAGCCGAGTCATTCATGGCAACTTCCGAAATTCTATGCTACTCTTTGCGAATATGGTCATGCGGCGCGCATTTCGACGGACCTCTCTCCGAGTGCAACTGCGCATTACACACATGGATGTGTGTTGCGGGCCACCGCTAATCTAGCCCTTCACTCTAATCCAAGTCCTTTTCAGGTCGATGCCGAGATTGATCCCATCCGCCGTGTGATGGATGGCGTCATGTTCCGCTGTTAAGCTGCACCCCCTATTTTTGGGGAATGCGGTCTCGAGCAGTGATTGTTCAATCCTGCTCATATTGCGAGAATCACGCGGTTTCGGCCTGCACGTTGACTGCAAGTGCCCACTCAAGCGCTTGTAACACGCCGCGATTCGGTGTTCGTGGCTCTCACGTCGAGGAGTGAAGATCATGAAAGGTCTCAATTACCAAGTCAGTTCTCTGTCGCCTGAATCGGCCGTAGCTAACTTCGTTATCGAAGCAGGTGATCCATTCGTTTATGAGATCCATAAGAAACACATTGTTCGAATCGTGGACCTCAAGGGAAATCAATCCGCCGACACAATGTTCTTCAACGCACATGACTACTCGGATCGATACAGTGCGCAGGACACCATTCGCGAACAGGGAAACATTTATCTAACCGCTGGTTCCCAGTTGTTATCAAGTCAAGGGAACATCCTGCTATCGATCGTCGCCGATACCTGTGGTCGCCACGACACACTCGGAGGTGCCTGTTCAACAGAAAGTAATATGGTTCGCTATGCGCTTGAGAAGCGTTACATGCACGCGTGCAGGCAGAGTTTTATCAAGGGGATTCAACTCTGGAAGCACGGACTAGAAAAGCGAGACGTTTCGAGCAATATTAATTTCTTCATGAATGTTCCGGTGAACCCGGACGGAGGACTCAGTTTCGCGGATGGCATTTCTTCTGCGGGAAAATACATTGAGCTCAGAGCGGAAATGGACGTCCTCATGCTCATTAGCAACTGTCCTCAATTGAATAACCCGTGCAACGCATTCAATCCAACACCGCTTCAGATCCTCGTCTGGGAATCGTAGGGATTTCACTCCACAGCGCTTGCGTCATTCCTGGGGCGCAAGCGCAAAAATCAAGCTTCACACGAGAGAGACGGAGGTCTAGTTGAACCTGGTCTATGCTTGGCTCCTGCCTTTGAGAGCCCAAATGAGAGCAACTACCCAGCCGACGACCGTCCATCCCAGAGCAATATTCAAAAGAAGAATCGCGGGCTGCTTTGGGTGCTGATACTTCTGAGCCAGGATGGTGGGTACGAAGTACACGAGAATGATGGCAAGTTGCAAACCGAAGCGTCGCGCCGACGAGAACGTGGTGTCGCCTCCCTGTGCCGCAACCATGTAAATCAAGGGCATCGCAACTTGCATGGAGCCTCCGGTCCAGAATCAGTTCCGGCCTTCAGTGCCGGGAATATAAGCGGACATCATCAAGCGGGATCTATGCAGACCTCGGGGATGGGCCATGCGGTCGGCATGAAGCTGCTTGGTACAGGTCTTGGGTAGGGTATGCAGACCCCTACCGGACTAGTAGGAGTCATCAGCCGTTCCATTTCGGACGGCACTTAAAGGCGGATTCCCTCGCCGCCCTCACTATAGGACACTCATCACGCCAATGCAATGCACTTTAAAGTGAAACTCGCGGGCCTGTCAGTGAATTGTTTTGGACGTATCGGTATGCAATGCGGACAGTTCGCTGGTAGTTTCCGGTTAGCCGGTAATCCGTCCACAGCTCAATGATGGGAATCCGGCTTTCCATTACTAATCCGGCCTCGATCAGTGCATTGGCGATTTAGCACTCATCAAGAAAGGCGTGTCGACATCCTAGCCGCGAAACGCACGCATCAGCCTTACATCTGTTAACCTTCCGCAAACTAGCCGTTGCCGTCACCTGCGACTACAACTCCGTGGCTATGATTTGGCGATCCATTCGGGATATCCAGACATTGCGGCCAAGGAGGGGTCGGTTGATGCGGTGGCCCATAGTTCGCACATACCTGAGCGCCTATCAATGTCACGTTGTAGGCGTGGCTCTCACCTCCGGCAAGCACGAGATTTATGATTCCATTCGCGTCATGGATTGTGTAAGCACACTCCAGGCTGGATGCAACTCTACAGTGAAAAACCGGTGGGGCGTCACTTCCGCTCTGACTCTTCGACAGCGTTGGAGCTGCCAAAAAGGTGCAGGCCAGGAGGCTGAGCACCGATAGGGGGAAAACTTTCCGTGCAGTTTGCATTGCTTTCTCCTCGATGGAGGCGACTTATTAAGGCAGCCAGGTTGGAATTAGGAAATACTTTTTCGCTCGATGAGCATCCTTCAAGCCCGCAGGAGTCAACACGGTCCCGCCATCGTTCTTCGAGAAGAATGCTTTAGGTCAATCCACGCCCGTTCACAAAAAGCCGCTTATTCGATAATATTCTGTGCCAGAACATTCAGCCATGAATTAGGAACCTTCACCGTTCGCAGCACCAGAGATGAACACGAGCCCGTGTCTTCCAGAGATCAGGGAAGAGCTCATTTCAGGAGTGTGATCCGTTGAACACTATCGAGGCAGACACCGTAATTCTTTCCGAATCTTCAGCCACCGGGGGGGTCTCCTTGTCGGGGACACAGCCGAACTTGGTCCGCGCATGGAGAGTAGAAGTGCACGGTATTGTCAAAACCTATGGCCAGGATCTCACCATTGTCGCAAAGGAATTGGCATTCTTGGGCGGTGCAATCGACGGTAGCGGAATTGACGCGCCCAAAACCTACAGAGCGGGGGATAAGGCTTCGCCAGGACAGCCTGGAGCACAGGGGGGCGACGGGACAAACGCTGGCAGCATCGCACTTTATGCTGCGGAAATCACGGGTCCGATCCTCATAAAGGCTCAAGGAGGAGCAGGTGGCCGGGGACAAGACGGTGGCGACGGGGAACCGGCTACTGACGTTGGCCCCCCAGGTCCGAGAATTCGGGGTGAGTCACCACCTTGCTCTCCTCCGGCTGGCGGACAAGGACCCCAGGGCGGGCAACCCGGTTATGCTGGTCCGTCAGGTAAATCTGGATTCGGTGGAAGCTTAAATATCTGGCTCCTTGCGAGTTCTAAGCCAGCTGCCCCCTCGATGTCACACTATTGCTGAAAGGCGGAGTCGTTCCCGAATCAGCGATCCCTGGCAAACCGGGCCAAGGCGGACCTGGTGGTCCGGGCGGTTACTGTTTTACCTCTCGACGTCAAGGAGTTAAAGAGAATTCGCGCGAAGTTGGCGTCCTTTCTCAGCAGGGACCCACTGGGCCTACCGGCCCGCCAGGACCACCTCCAGACATCCCTCCGATACCCATGCCCATGGCTAATCGCGTTGCCCTTTTCAATGGGCAGGAATGGGGCGATGAAGACGTGAACGGTGGCGATCTGCCAACATTTCGCACAGTGTCTGAAAGCGAATTCGCGGCTCAATGTTCTACTCAACAGCTGTGGAAAATATTGCAAGAGGCAGAAAAATTCTATCTCAACGAGAAGTACGACGATGCGACTCCACGGTTGGTGTGGGTGTCAACGATGGGCTCTATACTAGGTAACCTTGATCGAGGAGCCGATCATGTTTGAATCTGCGACCAGCATACCTAGGCGTGAATTTCTGCAGGGTGCGACCTTGGCCGTTGCTGGCGGGCTGCTTGCGGATCTGGCCAGCATTCCCGTTGCTTTTGGGCAAGTTTGTGCCCCGGCCATTCCCGTCCAATCCAGTGCGCCAAGTGCTTACTTGAAGCACCCCGGACTGCTGGCCCTTCGAGCTGACACACTATTGCAACAGCTCAAGAACGGGTATGGCTACTACGGACAACCCAGGAACTGGGTAACACTCTGGTCGCGAGTTCAGATTTCTAATGCCATCGACCAAATACTTAAGAATGATCAGATCGTGGCTGACAGCATCACAGCACTTACTTGTGCTACGGATGCCCTGATCGCTAATGCTCGCACTTATGATGACGCTATCGCTGCAGCCCAACAGGTGCAGAGTCGGATAATGAACACCATTGATGAAAACCGTAACAAGGCAACCGCGCTTCTGAAGTTCGTGAGTGACTTGGCGACCGACATTGCCGCGCAAAAGCAAATTGTTGACAACGCCGAAGCGCAATTTGATCAGGCAGTCATGATGGCAGCTTCCGGAGGTTGTGGCCTGACTCAGGTTTTAGCAGTAGTCGCAGCCGTCATCGCGGTTGCCAGTGCTGTTTATACAGCAGGTACGTCTGTAGTTGCCGCCTATTCGGCCATCGGGTCCTTGGCAACGACGGGAATCAAGGCTGCATCCGATGCCTCCAGCGCACTCGCGAACTTAAAGGCAGCTTACGACCAGCTCAAGCCCATCGTGTCAAAGGTTGAGACGGCCATAAACGATGCAAACGACATTAAAGCCAAGTACGACAAGCTTCAATTGGCCCTCAGCGCCGACGCCGACAGCGCGAGAGTGGTGGTTGAACAGGCCAGCTTCGACAAATTGTCTGCTGATCGCCTGGACACCTTCGACAAGAGCATCAACGGTGCAACCAACGTTCCGCAAGATACCAGAGACGCACTAGAAGCAGTCTCATAAATGCCTGAGCATCATGAGCAGGCATGCAAGTTGAACGAAACCGAGGAAATTCTCGACGTGATACTCCCATCGAGTGACAAGGCGGCGGAAGTTATGCATCCAGGCGAAGAGCCGTTCGACTTTCCATCGCCGTCGATAGCGGCGCAGTTGGCGTCCGTCCTGGGTGTTCTGTCTTCT
>JASHQE010000113.1 GCA_030037705.1 Acidobacteriaceae bacterium
CTACAGCTTGAGTATTTCTAGAAGATTTTCGACCGTTATTCCGTGATGCGCGGCAATTTGCTTGAGGATGCCCGATAGTGTACCCGTCTTGATGGGATGATGATGCGGAATTACTTCGTGATTTTCACCGTCGCGCTGTGTAGTCACGCGGATATGGGAGCCCTTCGGGCGCGTGACCTCATAGCCTAATGCTGCCAATGCCTTTACCTGCTGTGCCCCGGTGATATCGCGAGGCAGTTTCACTGGATCAGGACTTCATCCCGAACAAAGTGCAGACGGATGATTTTCGGGGCTTGCGTTGGATCGTCAAAGTAGCAGGCGACAGCATCTTTGACCATAATGCGCAACTCCTCCAAAGAGTCGCCCTGCGTGTGAATGCCATAGCCCAAGGCGTGAGCGGTGTAGCCGCCGTCCACCTCGTCCTCACAGACCTCGAAGATAATCTCGCTCGTCGACATTCCTTTGCCCAATCCTACCATCGCCGGAACTGTGCAACAAGAATCATCCCGCCATGCGCTGTACAATTCTTGCGTAGCTCAGGCTGCTCGTTTGGTTTGAGCGGGGTGGGAGATGCCCGAGACGATCGATTGGCCGCCGCACGCCAAGCCAAGCGGCCTGCGCAGTGTGTTTCTGGTCATAGCCGTCATCGTTGCCCTGGTTCTCTTCGGCGGCCGCGCTGCAATTTCCTGGTGGGTTAACCTGCTGTGGTTCCGTTCGCTTGGTTACGAAGCGGTCTTCTGGAAGACATGGGGCTTGCAGTGGGGGACCTTTGCCACTTTTGCGGCGCTTACATTTCTTATTGTCTATGGAGGGATGGCCGCGCTTAAGCATGCGCACGCCGCCGATCTCCCGGAGACCTACACGATCTACTTTGCCGGCCGCCCGATCAGCCTTCCCGTAGGCCGCGCCCTGCACTTCGCGGCCGTCCTTCTCTCGTTTTTCATTGCGGTTGCGACCGGCGCGGCCATCGGGTCCGAGTGGCCTTCGCTCGCTCTCTACTGGAACGCGCCCAATGCAACAGGAATCATTGCAGATCCGATCTTCAGACGGCCTCTGAACTTTTACCTGTTCACTTTACCCGCCTGGCAACTCATCAGCGGTTGGCTCATGACGCTGGCGATCCTGCTGTGCATCGCCGCCGCTGTATTCCTGCTTCTTTCCGGCGGCTCGCGCGCCTTGGATCGGCTTTCTTCCGGCCGGTCCGGCGCCTCCGTGTGGCGCGGCGTCTCCATGGCATTCGGCTTTCTGCTGTTGACGCTTGCTCTGCGCGAGTACATCGCCCGCTATGAGCTTCTCTTCGAACACCACACCATCTTTGATGGGGTGACTTACACGGACGCACACATCAATCTCATCGGCATGTTATTGATAAGCGCGGCCCTGTTGCTTGGGGCTATGATTGCGATCATCGGCGGCATCGCGCGTCCGCGTGGGCGCTGGCTCATTGCGGCCGTTGTGCCGGCGCTCGCCTGTTATGCGGTGACGGGAGTCTTCGGATGGTATGTCACTACGTTTCTGGTCAAGCCCAACCAGCTTGACCGGGAACGACCGTATATCGCCGATAACATCGCCTTCACGCGACAGGCCTATGGGCTCGACCGCTTCTCACAGCGCGAGTTCCCCGCCGAGACTACGCCCGGCGCAGCCGATCCGGACGCCAATCAGGCCACTCTCGTCAATATCCGGCTCTGGGATGTACAGGCCCTGCAAGACACGCTGCGCCAGGTGCAGGAGATTCGCACTTACTATGATTTTCCCGACATCGATATCGACCGCTACGAGATTGGCGGCAGCCTGCGCGAGGTGATGCTCGCCGACCGCGAACTGAATGTGGATAAGCTGCCTGAGAGCAGCCGCAACTGGATCAACGACCGGCTGATCTATACGCACGGCTACGGCATCACGATGAATCCCGTGAACGGATTTACCGCGGAGGGTTTACCGACACTGTATTTGAGCAATATGCCCGTGCAGAGCACCGCGCCTGGGCTCGCGGTCACGCGGCCGGAGATCTACTTCGGCGAGATGACGAACGGCGACGTGTATGTGAAGACGCACCAGCAGGAGTTCAATTATCCCGAGGGTCAGTCGAACAATCTCAATTCGTATGAGGGCGCGGGCGGCATCGTGCTGGGCGGTTTTCTGCGCCGGGCGTTGATCGCCTTCGATCGCGGCGATATTGCCAAGGTGCCGTTCAGCGACGATATTACATCCGAAAGCCGTCTGCTGATGCGGCGTAACGTGCGCGATCGCGTGGCAGCGCTGGCGCCATTCCTGACCTTCGACCAAGATCCCTACATTGTGCTCGGGGATGACGGAAGGCTCTACTGGATGATCGACGCCTTCACATCGTCCGATACTTATCCGTACTCCACGCACAGCAATATGGGTGGCGCATCCGTGAACTACATGCGCAACAGCGTGAAGGTCGTGGTTGACGCCTATAACGGCACCACGGCGTTCTATGTTTTCGACAACGCCGATCCGATTCTGGCTGCATGGCGAGGGATCTATCCCGGCCTCTTCCAAGACGCTGCGGCAATGCCGGAGCAGCTGCGCAGGCACATTCGCTATCCCGAATTGCTGTTGAGCCTGCAAGCGGAAATTTACGGCCTGTATCACATGACCGATCCGGAGGTCTTCTATAACCGCGAGGATCAGTGGACCGTTGCTACGCAAACGGGTTTGAGCGATCAGGGCGAGCAAGTTGCGCAAGCCATGGAACCGAACTTCGTGCTGATGAAACTGCCCGGCGAAGGTTCGCTGGAGTTTGTGGAGATTCTTCCCTTTACGCCCATCAATCGCAACAATATGATCGGCTGGATCGCCGCACGCAGCGACGGCGAGCACTATGGCACTGCGGTGGTCTACGATTTTCCGAAAACCCGCCTGGTGGATGGGCCGCAGCAGATCGAAGCGCGCATTGACCAGAATGCGCAGCTCTCGGGGCAGCTTACACTCTGGAACCAGCAGGGCTCGCACGTGCTGCGCGGCAGCCTGCTTGTCATTCCCTGCGGCAAGGCGCTGCTGTACGCTGAGCCGATTTATCTGCAGGCGCAGCGCAGCCCGATGCCGGAACTGCGCCTGGTTGTGCTGGCGCTGCAGGACCGGCTCGCCTATGGGCCAAACTTCGAGACGGCGTTGGCCTCCCTGTTCGGCTCCGCGGCATCTTCCTTAACGGCAGCGGAGACGCCGCCTTCTGCGCAACCGCCCGCAACCACCGGGACAGCGCAGCCCGCCGCAGATATCCCTATGCTCATCACGCAGGCCAATCGCGACTTCGACGATTACCAGCGGCTCACATCAGAAGGCAAGCTCGCGGAAGCGGGGCAGAAGCTGGACGATCTGAAACGCGTACTCAGCGCGCTGAACACGCACGCCCAATGATCCGACACCACACATGATGAAATTTCACGGAGAGACTCATGCCTCGTTTTGCCGCCAATTTGACCATGATGTACACCGAGCATGGCTTTCTCGACCGCTTTGCTGCCGCTGCCAAAGATGGCTTCACTGCGGTCGAGTTTCTGTTTCCTTATGAGTATCCGGCGCAGACGATTGCGGCTTTGCTCAAGCAGCACGGACTGTGCCAGGTCTTGTTCAATGCGCCTCCGGGCAACTGGCAAGCGGGCGAGCGGGGCAACACCGCTCTGCCGGGGCGCGAAGATGAGTTTCGCTCCGGTTTCGAGCGGGCGCTTGAGTATGCGCGCGTGCTTGGATGCCCGCGCATCCACTGCATGGCGGGATTGGTTCCGGCTGGCGGAGACCGCGTGCTGATGCGCAAGGTTTACATCGCTAACCTTGCCTGGGCAGCAAAGCTGGCAAAGCCCGATGGCGTCGATGTGCTGATCGAGCCGATCGCGCTGCGCAATATACCGGGCTATTTTCTCAATCGCCAGGATGAAGCACACGACCTTGCTGAGGAGATTGGCGCACCGAATCTCAAAATCCTCATGGACCTCTTCCATTGCCAGGTGGAGGAGGGCGATCTCGCCATGAAGATGCGCAAGTACCTTGCCGACCCGAAGCGGACGCGCGTAGGCCACTTCCAGGTTGCCGGCGTGCCCGAGCGGCATGAACCCGACACCGGTGAGGTGAACTACGAATACGTCTTTGCCGTGATGGACGAGCTTGGCCACGAGGGCTGGGTCGGCTGCGAGTATGCGCCACGCGCCGGGACAAGCGCAGGGTTGGGATGGTTCAAACGGCAACCGATGGGACTGCGGTAAGCTTCTGTGCTATCCCAGGTCTCAGAAACGAGGCCTGGGGCATCCGGCTTCTTGGAGCCCCTGGTGCGAAACCTAGGGCACCCGTTTTTGTGCTGCAGGCGAAATTGCACTTCTACTTCTCTATGCCGAAGGTGAACGTCGTAGTGGAGTGGAAGGTTTCGCCCGGGCGCAGCTCCGTGCTGGGAAAGTTGGAATGGTTGGGCGAATCGGGGAAGTGCTGCGTCTCCAGGCAGAAACCTGTATTCCTCTCGTACTTCACGCCGTGGCGGCCGGTAAAGGTTCCGTCGAGAAAATTGCCGGAGTAAAACTGGACGCCCGGCTCGGTAGTTTCCACCGCCATCTTCCTCCCGCTCTCTGGGTCGGTGACGGTGGCCGCGGGATGCAGTGTTCCCATCTTGCCGTTGAGCACAAAGTTGAAGTCGTATCCGCCGGCCTGTTTAAGCTGCGGGTTGTCGGCGTTGATGCGCGCTCCAATGACTTCGGGCTTGCGAAAATCGAGCGGCGTGCCGGCAACGGACGCCAGTTCGCCCGTGGGAATCAGGCCGGCATCGGTCGGCGTGTATTTTTCGGCATCGAGCTGGATTTTTTGGTTGAGGATGTTGCCCTGATCGTCGCCGTTCAGATTGAAGTAAGCGTGATTGGTCAGGTTCAGCACCGTGTCTTTGTCGGTGGTGGCCGAGTAGTCGAGGCGCAGCGTGTTGCCTTCCACCGTGTATTTCACATGCGCCGTCAGCTTGCCGGGAAAGCCCATGTCGCCGTCCGGGCTGACAAGAGTGAACTCAACGCCGTTCGGTACTTCCTTCGACTGCCAGACGTACCGGTCGAAGCCCATGGTGCCGCCGTGCAGAGCATTGGGGCCGTTGTTAACCGGAATCTGATAGGTCTTGTCGTCGAGCGAGAATTTGCCCAACGCGATGCGATTGCCATAGCGGCCCACGATAGAGCCGAAGTGCGTTTTTGCGTCGTTCAGATAATCCTGCAATGAATCATACCCGAGCACGATATCCGCCATCTTGCCGGAGCGGTCAGGGGTTCTGATGCTCACCAGCTTGGCTCCATACGCCATTACGCGCACTTCGATCTGCCCACTCTTGAGCGTGTAAATCGGCACCGGCGTTCCATCCGCGGTATGACCCCAAATCGACATCTTCACCTCTCCTTGCGCAACGGTTGAAAGCGCCATTGCAAATGCAAATGTAATTGCTGCAAACCCGCTCACTCGCTTCACAGTTTTTTCCCTCTTCTTCCGGCCGTATACGCCCGGTTGCGCCGGCTTAGATTCGCGCGGTCCGGGATCCCGCCGGCATACACCTTTGCTTCCTTGGCCAATATAGATCATGAGGGGAGGAATAGCCCATCCAAACGAAGCGATTTAGTAGATCCTGCTGGCGATTACCTGCGTGCCGGTGGCATTGGATTCGATGCTCGTCGAGCGCAGCAGGACTTCGAAGTAGTGCAACGAGCCGTCGGCCCGCATGGCGCGCTTCAAAATGGGCGCGATAGCGGAGGGATGAAGCAGCATTTCCGCCGCGGCCTGCGTTCCGGCCACGTCCAGACCTTCCAGCACCAGCAGATGTCCGTTGCCGCTTAGATTGGGCAGAAATTCGATAAGCGCGAAGGTCTCATGCGCGGGTTCGTTCCAATGACTCGCGTAGGAGGAGGCTTCGCCGGGCTGCGGTTTCATGTTGATGATGGCCGCGCCCTCCATGCCGGGACGATCCACGATGCGGAAGTTGGCATTGGCTTCTGCAATTGCGGCCCATGGATTGCTGCCCGGCGAGCCAATGATCACGGCATTGGCGCTCTTCAGGTCGTCAAGGCGCAGGTCGCGCGGAAAGCGGATAAAAACCCGCTGCGGGTTGTCTTCTTTGAGATGCGAGAGCGCAGCAGCGATCTGCAGATCGACGAAGGGCACAAGCTGCTGCGAGCGCAGGTCGGCGGCGCTATGCGCATCCACCCCGCCGAGCGGCATCTCCTGATAGCTGCCTTCGATATATTCGGCGAGCAGCACCGGGCGGCGGGCGAGGTCTTCAAGCAAATTAAATCCCGCGTCTGAGGGAACAACATAGCTGTTGGCAGGACCACTGAAGAGCGCAGCCCACAGCGCCTGTGCCGGTTCAGGAGGTGATTGCGGTGCGCGGGTATGCGTCGCCGCATACCAGGTGAGTGCCACAAGCGCGGCACTATAGACGGCAGCCGTCAGTACGGCCAGGAACTTGCTTCTCCATTTCGATTGGGCAGGCGCAGGCTTCGGTTCTGGAGACGCATGGGCGGGGGCCTGGACGGAAACCTGCGCATCGTGCTCTTGCTCGACACCCTGCTCCTCCGCTTGCAGAAACACTGGAACATAGCCGCCAACAGGGATGTCAATGCGCACCGGCTCGGCGCTGCCCTCACCTGCAAAATGCTCGGCCAGACGCTTGCGGAGCTGGCGCGCGTAGTTGCGAACGATATTGTCTTCGAGGGTGCGGTAATCCGCGGGCCGATCGAAGACCTGCACGCCGATTTGGTGCTCGGTAATCTCATCCGCGCGGCCTTCGAGAGTTTCTGCCACCACAAACAGCAGAAACTTCGACAGCAGCGGCGACCGGGCAAAATGCGGGCCGGCCACCACGCGTTGCGCCAGTTCCCAGTGCGGGTCGTCTGGAAGGAGAGACGAACGGCCATCTGAAAGAAGCGGCGCCTTTTGCTTATGCTGGAGGTCGGTCAAGCGGTCCATGAGGGTTATCTCCAGGCAATGTTCCTACGCAGGAAGCAAATGCCCACCAGAGAGGTACAACGGTCCACGATTTTGCTCTGTCTTTTCTGCCTGTAACCTTGTATTCACAACGATCGCCCGGGGCGGGATCGTCCTCTTCGCGATGGATATTTCCATCACCCTCAAAAAACTTGCAAACTGATTTTAATCCAGCGGAATTCAGGGAAGCTACCGGCGAGGATGAATTCGCATCGAAGGCAGCAGAAAGCGTCGAGAAACCGGTATTTCTCCACAGTTCACCAACAATTCAAAGTCAGGTCACATCTCCTGTTTTGTGGGGCTTACCCAGGCTCATCACTAGTGTATACACCGTCCCTCACCTAGGGTAAACACTCCCGCGAAGCGCTCAAGTGCTCTACTGTGGCGCTGCCCGCCGAATTATCCCCGGACGGCAATGGAAATCTTTCAATCTTGGAGGTCGCAAGACAGACATATGAAAACCGAAATACGGTTCAGAAGCGCCGGCTTATGGCTGGTGGCTGTGGGCCTGCTGATCGTGCTCTGCGTCCCATGTAAATTGGCGGCACAGCTCGATCGCGGAGAGATCACCGGAACGGTAGAGGATCCCTCCGGCGCAGTGGTGGCGAACGCGAGAATCATCCTGACCAATGACGACACCAGCGTAAAGGCGGAAACCAAATCGACGGCGACAGGTACCTACGTATTCGATGACCTGATTCCCGGCAAGTACACCATCGAGGCCGATTCCTCTGGATTCGAGAAATATGTCGTGAACGGCCTCTATGTTCACGTGCAGCAGGTGCTGACGGTCGACGTCCACCTGGCCACCGGCAATGTGCAGCAGAGCGTGACGGTCACCGCTGCCGCCCCGCTGCTGCAGGCGGAGAACGCCCAGGTGGGCCAGACCATCACCAACCAGGCCGTCAACGATCTGCCGCTGGCCACGCGCGACTGGGGATCGCTGGCGCAACTCGCCGCTGGCGTCTTTACCTCCCCGCCGGGAAATACCGGGGGATCGGGTGTCACGCCCGACGCGGGCAGCACAGACTCCGCTTATTTCTCAGTGAACGGCGTGAACAACTGGCAAAACGACTTCCGTCTCAATGGCATCAACGACAATATTGAGGTCTATGGCGGCAACTATACGTTAACCAACGCCGCTATCGTTCCCCCGCCCGACGCGGTGCAGGAGTTCACGTTGCAGAGCGGCGACTTCAACGCCGAGTTCGGGCACTCCACCGGCGGCGTCATCAACGCGGCCATCAAATCGGGCACCAACGGAATCCACGGCGATCTTTGGGAGTACGTGCGCAACAACGATCTGAACGCGAACTACTTCTTTAACAGGGTCTGCTCGGGCGGCGTTTGCAAGAGCAATCCAATCCCCGAATACCATCAGAACCTGTTCGGATTTACGGCGGGTGGTCCAGTGATCATCCCACGTTTTGTCCACGGCAAGGACAGGCTCTTCTGGTTCGCCGACTATCAGGGCGGCCGCTACGTGCTGCCTCTGGCGCCAGGCGGTCAAAGCGTGCCCACCGAGAACATGATCAATAGTAAGTTCACCAATCTTCAAGACAACATCATCGGCAACCTGCAGACGAGCGGCACACCGAGCACCTATGCGGATGGTTTGGGACGCTCCTTTCCCAACGGCACCATCCTCGATCCGGCTACGACCCGCGGAGTCGCTCCGGGTGCAACCGACCCCATCAGCAATTTGACGAACAATTCCGCGAGCACTGTCTACGTCCGCGATCCCTTCTACAATTGCTCCGCGAGCGGCTGCCCGGCGGCCAACTACGCTGCCGCCGGTCCACTGTCGGGGGTTACGAATTTTGCCACGACGGCCCAAATGGCGATGTTGAACATCATTCCAACCTCCCGGCTCGATCCCAATGCGGTCGCCCTGCTGGGCGTGTATCCGGCGCCGGAGATTACAACCGTTACGCCCGGTGTCGGGCTAGTGAATAACTTCGCCAGCTACGTTCCCATCGAGCACAAGAACACCGACACCTGGGACATCCGCATCGACGCTAACCCTAGCTCCAAGGACAGCATTTTCGGCGTCTATGACCGCAGCCTCTTTGCGGTAAACGTGCCTGGATATCTGCCCGGCCTGGCCGTGGGCGAAACCGACGCCCGCAACGACACTCTGCCTGCCTATGCCTGGGCGGTCGGCTACACGCGCATCTTCACTCCCACGCTCACCAACGACATGCACGTGGGCATGGTTCACAGCGATAAGCTGCAGCAGTCCTTCTACGGAGATACCTTCGGTATTCCCGCGCAGTTCGGTATCCAGGGAATTCCGCAGGTGGCCAACAACGGCGGCCTTCCGCCGATGATCATTGCCGGTCTGACGCACATCGGCGTGGGCAACTCCACCCCGACGCTGCAGTATGTCTGGAGCCTCGAAGGGGTCGACGCCGTCACCAAGGTGGTTCGCAACCACACCTTCAAGACCGGCATCCAGGTGGACGACCTTGAAGGCAACATCGAGCAGCCGCCGGAGGGCCGAGGCGACTTCACCTTCAACGGCATGTATACCGATGTTCCCAATCGGATCAGCGCTACCTCGGGGATTGAAAACGGCTCAACCAACGGCCTGAACGGCATTGGCGATATGCTGGTGGCGCCAATCGGCTCGAAGATTACCGGCAGCTATACGGGGGTTACTGCTTTCAACGACGTAGGCGGCATGAGCGGATTCTCCGGCTCCGACATTGCGGCCACCGACGACCACCGTTGGTACATTGGCGCCTATTTTCAGGATGACTGGAAGGTAGATCCCAAGCTCACGCTGAACCTCGGCCTGCGCTGGGATCTCTTCACGCCCTACGCCGAAACCCGCGGCTACCAGGCCAACTTTGTCGCGCAGGGCGGAAATGGCTCGACCGGCACTTACTACATCTCAAACCAGGGATGCCAGACGCAGCGGGCCACCATCTTCAATACAGTGGCCGCCCTCAGCAATATCAATATTCAGTGTGTTTCCGGACTCGATCTCGGCAACGATCAAAAGACCAACTTCGCGCCGCGCGTCGGGTTCGCGTACCGGCTCAAGCCAACGCTCGTATTGCGCGGTGGATTTGGCACGGCGTACGGAGCCCTGGGCAACCTTGGGTACGGCGGGACGCTGGGAACCAACTATCCCTTCGTCTATACCCAGGAGATCCCCGCCCCTAACTCCTATCAACCGTTTTATTACCCCACCAATGCGGCGGCGACCATGGAAACGGCCTTCACCACGGTCAACTTCCAGAGCCCGGCTGTACTGGCAAGCCCGACCCCCTATTCAACTACACCGGTTGCCTGTCCATCCTGCCCGGGCGGTCAATACACTGGGGATAACTATTTGGGCGTCAACCTCTATGGGCGCCAATACAATTACCAGACCCCGCTTGTGCAGACCGAAAACCTGACCGTCGAGGATCAGTTCACGCCCCACGACGCGATCCAGGTGGGATTTGTCGGCACGCAGGGCCGTCACCTGGATAATCTCGGGTACGACAACGGCAACACGCAAATCCTGCCGTCGGGCACGAACCAGCAACTCTACATTCCGTACCCGTACTTTGCCCGCAACGCAACCTACGAAACCACCAATGCCGACAGCATGTTCAGTTCGATGCAGATCACATATCAGCATCAGATGAGCTTTGGCCTGTCCCTGCTGGGCAACTACACCTGGAGCCAATGCCGGAGCGATCAGCACACCCAGGCCTCGGAATACAACGACAGTTACCGCGCCGAGTGGCTGCCCGGATTTGGCATTCAGGGCGATTACGGACTCTGCGACTCCGACGCGAGAGACCTTTGGCATCTCTCCGGCACGTACAAGCTACCCTTTGGCCGTGGACAACAGTTCGGTTCCACAATCAACCATGCGACAGACACGCTCTTGGGCGGGTGGGAAGTAAACTTCTTCTATACCTATCAGAGCGGTCAGCCGTTCACCGTCACTTGCCCGAATGCCACGAGCGCCGACTTCGGTTGCGCGGCCGACGTCGTGGCAGGGCAGAATAAATACGCGGGTCCGCACAACTATACCGAGTGGCTCAACCCGAGCGCTTTCGTTAATCCGCCTCAAGCCACGACCATTGGCCAGGTCAACTTTGCGCCATTGGGCGGCGGCATACAACAGGTGAAAGGCCCGGACTTCGCGAACCTCGATTCATCGATCCTGAAGAACTTCAAATTCACAGAATCGGCGTATCTGCAGTTCCGCGCCGAAGCCTTCAACACCACCAATACGCCTCCGTTTGAAAACCCCGGCCAGTTGAACTTCACCAGCGGGGGTTTCAGCAGCATAACCTCAACGAAAAACAGCAATGAGAACAACGGTGCGCGCACACTGCAACTGGCTCTGAAGCTGTTCTACTAAGCTGCCGGCCGGGAATCCGGCAGCTTCACGTGGCCCGCATCTGAACACCGGATGCGGGCTGGTCTTTTTAGACCGTATACTGGCCATTGCCTTCAAGCGTGCTTATTTCCAGATCATGCAGAAAAAGATCTCCCTGCCGGTTTCCTTCATCCCGCTCCCGCTCCTCTGCCTGATTTTTTTCGCAGCCCTCTGCGGGAACACACAACAGTCTGCAACTCCGGCCTTCACCGAGCGCGTACTCGAAGGCGTGATCCGCAGCAAGCAGAACCAGAGTTATGTCAAGGTTCCATTTGAAGTAGCTGCAGGCACAGAGCGCGTGACCATCACCTTCACCTACACAGAGAAGGAGCAGCACACGACGCTCGATCTCGGAATGCTCGATCCGGCGGAGCTGCGCTGCTGGAGCGGCGGCAACAAGTCGATGCTCACGGTGGGCCTTTCGGACGCGACGCCCTCCTGCCTGCCTGGTCGAATTCCCGCGGGCATCTGGAACGTGCTGATCGGCGTGCCCAACATTCGGCCGAACATCGAATCGCATTACACGATTCATGTGTATCTGTCGAAGACGGGTGCGGTCTCACAGCAGCCCGCTCTGCTGCGCGAGCCGCTTCGAACCGGGCCTGCCTCCCACCCCACGGACGAAAACCAGTCCGTGGGGACCCCGGGTTGGTTCCGCGGCGACCTACACATGCACACCGCGCACAGCGACGGCCAGTGTCCGAGCCAGACGGGCAAGATGGTTCCCTGCCCCGTCTTCTTCACCGTCGATGCGGCCGCGCGGCGTGGACTCGACTTCATCGCCATCACCGACCACAATGCGACTTCACAGTACGATGCAATGCGCGAACTGCAGCCCTACTTCGACAAGGTTCTGCTCATTCCCGGCCGCGAGATCACAACCTTTCAGGGCCACATCAACTTTCTCGGCACAACGGATTTCCTTGACTTCCGGCTGGGTACAAAAGAAGTTCCTGACGTGAATACTCTGCTGCGGAATGCCGATCGCCTCGGCGGGCTCACTTCCATCAACCATCCCTCCGCACCGAGCGGCGAGATCTGCCTGGGCTGCGGATGGACACCGGCAACCAAAGTCGATATGCGCTTGCTGACCGCTGTGGAAGCCGTCAACGGCGGCAGCGAGCTGCATGGAATTTCGGACATTCCCTTTTGGGATAAGCAATTGAAGAACGGCTGCCGGCTCACCGGCGTCGGCGGAAGCGACAATCACCGCCCCATGGAACCGCCGGATCAGCCTGGCTCAGTCGGAAGCCCGACGACGGTTGTTTACGCGAATGAGCTTTCGGTACCTGCGATCCTCGACGGTATCCGCGCCGGTCACGTCTTCATGGATACGCAAGGAACCCGCGGCCGGCTCCTTGAACTCACCGCGAACGCGGATCGCGCAAAAGTGCAGGCCGGAGATGAGATGAACGCCGCGAACGGCGCGACGGTGCATTTTCAATTGCACGTGACAGAGGCTGCGGGTGGAGAGATTCGCTGGGTCGAAGACGGACGGGAGATTCCTGCCGCCGGCAGCGCGGAAATTACCTCGGCCGATGCATCTTTTCCGTTGACATGGACCAGCGACGGCCGGCGGCACTGGCTTCGCGCCGAGGTGACTGGGCCGGATGGGAAACTGTGGCTCCTGGGCAATCCTGTTTATGTGAACTGGGGTCTCGACAATCCCTGCCTTGTGCATTGAGGGTGCAACGCGCCGAGAAAAATCTCAAGCTGCCATGATCAGCTTGCCTTTGAAGAAGTCGAGCGAGCGAGTCAAACCCTCTTTCAATTCAATCTTTGGCTCCCATCCGAGCAGCTTGCGAGCACGCGTAATATCCGGGCGGCGGCGGATCGGATCGTCTTCGGGCAGCGCCTCAAAACACAATTCGCTCTTCGAGCCGGTGATCTCAAGCACCGTCTGCGCGCATTCGAGGATCGTAAATTCATTCGGATTGCCGATATTCACCGGCAGATGCACGCCCGAGCGCGAAAGGCGCACGATGCCTTCAATCAGGTCGTCAACATAGCAGAAGCTGCGCGTCTGGTTGCCGTCGCCGTAGATCGTAAGCGGCTCGCCGCGCAAGGCCTGCATCATGAAGTTCGAGATTACGCGCCCATCGCTTGGCTGCAAGCGCGGTCCATAGGTGTTGAAGATGCGTACCAGGTGCGTGTTCACCCCGCGAGAACGGTGATACGCCATGACCAGCGCCTCTGCGTAGCGCTTGGCTTCGTCGTAGACCGAGCGCGGCCCGACGGGATTGACATTGCCCCAGTAGTCTTCAGTCTGCGGGTGCTCAAGCGGATCGCCGTAACACTCCGAGGTGGAAGCATGAAGGAATCCGGCTTCATGCCGGGCGGCCAGCTCCAGTATGTTTTGCGTACCGGCTGATCCTACTGTAAGAGTTTCGATCGCCAACCGCAAATATTCGGGCGGACTCGCCGGCGAAGCGAAGTTGAAGATGTAGTCCAAATGCCCGGCCTCAAAATCCGCGGGCAGGGGACGGCATATATCCCACTCGAAGAAGCGGAAGCGGGACTCGTTCACAAGATGCGCCAGATTTTCCCGGTCGCCGGTCGCAAGATTGTCGACGCCGAGAACCGTATTGCCTTCCCGCAGCAGGCGGTCGGTGAGGTGCGAGCCGAGAAATCCAGCGGCGCCGGTGATGAGAATGTGCATAGTGAAAGCTCCGCTCCGATTGCAACGATAACAGACGCGGCTTAACTGGCCTCCGTGTTAGATGCATCAGATGACGGCGCTGCGCGGCTTGCCCTGCTGCGCCCGGTAACTGGCAGGCCGGCCCACGCTTACGTAGGTGAAACCGTGCTGCTGCATCACCTCAGGCCTGTAGAGATTGCGGCCGTCGATAACGATTGGGAAGTGAACAGCCTGGTTGAGCCGCACCAGGTCAAGGTTGCCGAACTCTTTCCAGTCGGTAAGGATCAGCACAGCATCGGCACCTTTGGCAGCCTCATAGGCATTGGCCGCGTAGCGCATCTTGTCGTTCGCCGGCAAAACTTCCTGTGCGCGGTCCATAGCCGCTGGATCGTATGCCGTAATGCGGGCGCCGCCGGCGAGCAGTTTCTTGATCACGTCGATGGCCGGAGACTCGCGAATATCGTCGGTCTCGCCCTTGAAGGCCAGTCCGAGGGCCGCGAGACGCTTGCCGCGCAAGGTCCAGAGGGCGGAGAGCACTTTGTTATAAAAGATCTCTTTCTGCGTCTCGTTGATCTTGCGGATCTCATGAAGCAGATGGAAATCGACGCCGCGCTGCTGCGCCACCCAATGGAACGCGGCCACATCTTTCGGAAAACAGGAACCGCCGTAGCCGAGCCCCGCGCGCAAAAACTTCGGCCCAATGCGGCTGTCGAGGCCCATCCCCGCCGCAATGTCCTCGATGTCTGCGTCCACTACCTCGGCCAGATTCGCAACCGCATTGATGAACGAAATCTTCAGAGCCAGAAAAGCGTTGGAAGCATGCTTGATGATCTCCGCGCTCTGCGCCGAGGTGACCAGGAGCGGAGCCGGATGAGAACTGCTGTGCGATCCCTTAAGAGCATCCGGCTGCGCATAATATGTTCCTTCGGCAAGCGGCGCATAGATACGCCGCAGCACGTCGGCCGCACGTTCGGAGTTGGCGCCCACTACGATGCGATCGGGATGGAGAAAGTCCATCACCGCCGTTCCCTCGCGCAGAAACTCCGGGTTCGACACCACGTCGAAGTTCGCCGCAGCGACGCCGTGGCGTTGCAACACGCGGCTGATCCACTCGTTCGTATAGACCGGAACCGTGCTCTTCTCCACGATGACCTTATAGCCGCGGATGGAGCGCGCAATTTCGGAGACTACGGCTTCGACGAAGGAAAGATCGGCAGCGCCGCTGTCGCCCTGCGGGGTGCCAACAGCAATAAAAACAGCCTCGCTGCGGTCGACGGCTGCCGGCAGGTCTGTCGTAAACGCCACGCTGAGATTCCTGTGCTTGGCCAGCAGCTCAGGCAGATGCCGCTCGAAGATCGGCATTCCGCCCTCGCACAGGGTCTTCACCTTGGCCTCGTCGTTATCCACGCAGAGAACCCGGTGGCCCATTTCGGCAAAGCACGTTGCCGCGACAAGGCCCACATAGCCTGAGCCGATTACGCAGATGGAAACTGGCTCTGTCATGCGCCGATCATCCTCGTTTCCCACGATTCGGAGGACTGGCCGATCCTCAACCTTCAGGGATCAAAACCATCCGGATGAACGATGGGGGAAATGGAAGTAGGGACGTGCGTCTTGAAATAAATTGAGGATCCTCAATTTCTGATCCGACAACTGTCTGATGGTAAACGATTCCGCAAACTCCGGCAACGGAGCTCTCGATTCGGTAGTGGGTCAGTTTGAAGGGGCACGGCTTTAGCCGTGCCGTAAACAGATCAAAATGTGTGCGGGCTTTAGCCCCTGAGGGATGGTTTTACGCAAACTGACCCACTACCCTCGATTCCGCTGAAATTCCCGGGCAAAACAAATACAGAGCGATGACAATTTGCAAACAACCTTGCTGTGCAAGCCAACTACGATGAGGTGCCAGGAGCAGGCACCATGAAAGCGAGAAGAGCATTGGTGTGCGGCGCCGGGGGCTTCATCGGCAGCCATATGGTGCGGCGGTTGCGTGCGGAGGGGTACTGGGTGCGCGGAGCGGATCTCAAGTATCCGGAGTTCAGCCCTTCTGCCGCGCACGAGTTCCTGATTGCCGATCTTTGCCGGCGCGAGAGCTGGCAGGCGATTCTCGACGAGGACATGGATGAGGTGTATCAGTTTGCGGCGGATATGGGCGGCGCGGGGTACATCTTTACCGGAGACAACGATGCGCAAGTAATGCACAACTCGGCAATCATCAATCTGCACGCAGTCGAATTTGCCGTGCAACGCCGCGTGAAAAAAATCTTTTATTCCTCCTCGGCCTGCATCTATCCGGCGTATCACCAGGAGGACCCAGACAATCCAAACTGCGCCGAAGAGACCGCGTATCCCGCTGCCCCGGATAGTGAATATGGTTGGGAGAAGCTCTTCAGCGAGCGGCTCTATTTCGCTTTCGCCCGCAACTGCGGGCTCGACGTGCGCGTGGCGCGCTTTCACAATGTCTTTGGTCCCGAGGGAACCTGGTGCGGCGGAAAGGAAAAAGCCCCGGCAGCCCTCATCCGCAAGATTGCCGAACAGGAAGACGGCGGCACAATCGAAGTGTGGGGCGATGGCCGGCAGACACGCTCTTTTCTCTACATTGACGAATGCATCGAGGCCGTGCGCCGGCTGATGGAGAGTTCGTTCACGGGACCTGTGAACATCGGCTCGGAGGAGATGGTCACCATCAACCGGATGGCCGCAATGATCATGAAGATCGCAGGCAAGAAAATCGCGATCCGGAACATTCCCGGGCCAACGGGCGTGCGCGGAAGGAACTCTGATAACCGGCTGCTTCGCAGAGAACTCGGATGGGAACCGACGCAGAGCTTGTTTGAAGGCTTAGCAAAGACGTATCCGTGGATCGAAGCGCAAGTAAATGCGGCACTGCAGAGAACTGAAGAAGCCGCCGTTGCAGATTGAACCGCATTGAACCTCTCAGCGCGGCTGCTCGTAGGGCTCTACGCGGAGGAAGTTGTTCAAGATGTCGCGCTCCTCGGGCGAAAACTGGCCCTGGAATCGCGCGGAATTAAGCACCGTCTCCCGCTGATCCGGCGGCACGGAGCGCAAATCCTGAAAAGCGCGATTCACCATCTGCCGTCGATCCGGTGGCAGCGCGGCATAGCTGCGGCTGGCGGTGTTGAGATTCATGCGTTCCTGGGGCGTGAGGCGCTCCAGCATCTCATTGCGGGCAATGCGGGCCTCCCGCTGCTGCTCGGGCATCTGATTAAGCCGGTGCAACTGCTGTATCTCGCGCTGCTGCTCGGCCGGAGCCTGCCGGTTAAAAGCGGGATTATTGCGCAGCAGCCGCTCCTGATCCTGGGGTGGAAGATCGCGATGCTGGTTCAGCCAGTCCTGTAGGTGCCCCTTGGGCGCATAGCCGGAATAAGAGTTGTTGCCCCGGCGGGCAGCACCGGGGTAGGCGGGACGCGCAGAGTCGCCGTTGAAATTGGCGTTTGGATTCTGTTTCGGCTGCTGCCGCTGCTGGTTTTGCTGCCGGGCAGGATGCTGCGCGGAAAAACGCGGAGCCGGGGCGGAGCGGGGTGCTGCCCTGTGCTGGCCGCGCGCTGAAGCCGCAGACAGGCACAGGAACAGGATCGCCGCGCCCCAGATCACCGGACGCATTCCTTCCGCGCTCGCTTTCCTGTTCACGGTCTTTCCCCTGGCCAGTTGGCCGCAAAATCATCAATAGCAGTACCTTGATAGCCTGCTCGATTCCTAATCTCCGTTATCGCCCGTGGAAAGGGCTTCCATCTGATCCAGCAACTGGGCATTGTTATCCAAAGTCTGCAGATCATGGACTACATACGCCTGGCCGCTGGGCTGGGTCGGCTTGTTCCAGTCCGTAAGATCCAGATACGTTCCGCCGCCGATGAGCAGCACCACTGTGAGGGCCATCGCGGCGAGCGGACGGACATGAATTCCGGGCCCATAGGCAAACCCAGCGCGCATCCGCGCAAACAAGCGGGCCAGCCAACCGGCAGGCGCGGCCGCGCGCTCCTCGCGCATTCGCGCCTCCATCCGGGTCAGAAAGTAGGGGTTTGGCTCTGGAGCCTGCCAGGCATCCAGCAACGCCATAGTTGCCTTCAGCTCTTCGAGCTGGCCCCGGCAGCCCTCGCACTCGACAACATGCACCTTAACCTTGGCAGGTACGGAACCTGGATCGAGGAGCAGATCAGCCAGCTTCGATTCCATTCCGTTGCAATTCGACTTCATACGATTCATGATTGCCACCCCACTCTCCGCCGGTTAAACCCGGCTTCTTTCCACTTACACCCTCTTACACAAAATCCTTCAGCTTGTCTCGCAATGTCTGGTAGGCGCGGAAGAGCAGCGATTTCGTCGCCGATTCGCTGAGCTTCAGCACTTCTCCGATCTGCCGGTAATCCATCCCCTGATACTTGTGCATCAACACCGCCATCCGCTGGCGCTCCGGCAATACCATCACGTGGCTGCGAATGGCGGCCATGCGTTCATCCCGCAACAGCCGCTGCTCTACCGTCGGCTCATCGTCGGCCAGATCGGGTGTTGTACCGGTCTCCTCATCCGGAGCGTCCAGGTACACCGTCTGGGCCGCCCGCTCGTGCCGGGTGTCACGCGCGTGGTTTACAGCCAGGTTGGTCGCAATCCGGTAAAGCCAAGTCGTAAACCGCGCCTCAGCCCGGTAGCTGTCCCTGGCTCTATAGACGCGCAGAAACACTTCCTGGGCCAACTCCTCGGCAACCGACTGGTTGTGAACCATCCGGTAGAGGAAGTGAATCATCGGCCGGTGATACTTTCCCACCAGGAAGTTGAAGCTGGCCTCGTCGCCCGCCGCGACGCGCAGCATCACCGCCGCGTCGCTTGCCGGATCCACATCGCTCCGCACGCCCAGACCGGCTTCAGCCGGGTTTGTCCGCAGAGCTGAACCCGCTCCCAGGGCCGGATTGTCCAGGACCATGGTCGCCATATCCTCTGGAACCCGATCTCCGGGCAAAGGTTGCGCCTCCTGAGACGTTTCCGATCCGGAACTTTCTTCCCCGGGGCTCCCATTGACGGGACGATTCGAGCCCGATCCAGGCCGCGCCGATCGAGCCGAAGCAGAGGGAAAACCGGAATACCCGAAGCCGGTCTCGTTGCCCCCGCTGGCAGACATCGCCAGCCGTGCAACTTCGAGTCCTCTCAACCCGCAGTCGGATGGAAACAGACGGCACAGAGCCCGCGTCCACGCCGCGACAGTCGTGCCAGACTTTCGATTTGATTGGAAACTCCGAAACATTCGGGTCATTCGCGCGGCTGTGTCGTCCACTTCGATCGAAGTTTGGCCCTCAAGCCCCGCTGGTGTTACTCTACCCTACGGATAGCCCGTCAGCGCGGTCTTTTCTTCCTCTTTTTCGGGCGGTTAGCTCAGTTGGTTAGAGCGCTTCCTTCACACGGAAGAGGTCCGGGGTTCGAGTCCCTGACCGCCCACCAAAAGCCCCCTTCCCTCAGCCATTTATCCAGAGCCTTCGGTCTTTTCATCGCTGAAGGATTTACGTTCTGGTGGCCTCGTGCAGAGGTAAAAAATGTGCATACTCAAGTCTCTTGGTTTGCTTGGTCTCATGTGCCTCTTCGGAGGCGTCAGTGTGAATGCGCGAACAGGCGGATCACGATGGAGGTCATGAACACCGCCCCGGATACTCCGTGCATGGCCACAGATAGCGTTAGTCATTGAGCACAGAAAGGTTCGCTCACAACCAAGAGCGGACTTTTCTGCATCTGCGCAGCGCTGGGTGCCACAGTATAGATGGATAAAACTCCGCTGCGGAAAAGCCCTGTTCAGGCGTCCGCGAGCTTGTGCATGGCGACTGTCGCTGATTTGCGTTCGAGCTTGGCGGCAAGAGTCCTGAGTTGCAGTTCGAGAGAGATTGAGCTGACCTTTGCGCCGTCAATCTCGACTTCAGTTAGATCATTGTCGTAAGCGGCAGCCGCAAAATCAGAGGCTTTCTTCAACAGAGCTATGGTTTTCTCGGTGAGGTCCGTCATCAGATCCCTCCCAGCTACGCGGCAAATCTGGAGGAAGGAAAAGGCTCCAATACGAAGCGCCCAGGGCCCTTGCGGAGTTTTTCTACCATCTCCTTTTGCATTGCGAGGAGGCAATCCTGCGCTTCGAGTACCTGCTTGCGAACTGCAGTATTTGTTTCTACTCCGATGGACCTTTCGATTTCAATCAGTTTTTCGAGCAGGATATTGATAGTCATAATTGCCCCCACCTTTAGTGTTAACAGTGTGCCTCGAAGGCTTTTGATTGACTGTGACGAAAATCACACGGCTATTTCTTGCTCGACCCAGGCAGTCCGGTCCTTGCGGATTGGTGGTTGGTCGCACTGTTCCGGACTGGATGGACGTCTTACACTGACTCTATGACGCTCAAGTTCACCACCTCTTACGTTGAAGATTCGCTGGCGATCTTCCGCCAATACAAGGCTCGTGCGGATCGGGCCATGCAGCAGGTTGCGGACGAGCAGCTTTTCCTCACGCTTGATGAGGAATCCAACTCGATCGCGATTATCGTGAAACACATGGCCGGCAACATGCGCTCGCGCTGGACCGATTTTCTGACCACCGACGGCGAGAAGCCCAGCCGCAACCGGGACAGCGAGTTCGTGGACCCGCCGGCTACGCGCGCCGCGCTGTTGGAGCTATGGGAAAGCGGATGGGCGATTCTCTTCGGAGCGCTCGAGCCGTTGACGGATGCCGACCTGGGCCGCACGGTGACGATCCGCGGCGAGGCGCACTCAGTCATGCAGGCCATCAACCGGCAGCTTGCGCACTATGCCGAGCACATGGGACAGATTGTTTTGCTGGCCAAGCATTACGCCTGCGATCACTGGCAGACGCTCAGCGTGCCGAGGAACCGGTCGGCGGAGTTTAACCGCCGGGTTGCGGCGGGCGAGGCGAGCCAGCGATAGAGCACTCCGCTCCAGAGTCAGGGCAGGATGCCCAGCGCTCACCGAATCGCGGCTAAGCTACAATCGTAGATGGGCCAAGGCCGACATTTCTGCGTAACTTCCGCACGCATATCCAAGGAGCAATACGTCTATGGCGATTCCCGCCACTCAACTGCGTCCCGGCATGATCATCAAGCATAACGACACGCTGCACCTGGTATTCAAGGTCGAACACCGCACGCCGGGCAACCTGCGCGCCTTTATCCAGGCCAAGCTGCGCAACCTGAAATCGGGCGCAATGTTCGAGCACCGTTTCCGCTCCGCGGATGCGATCGAAAAAGTAGTGGTGGATGAAGTGCCGATGGAGTTCCTCTACTCCGATGGCGACGATTATTACTTCATGAATCCTGAAAACTACGAGCAGACGGTGCTCAAAAGCTCCACGCTGGGCGACGCAGTGGAATACCTTACGCCCAACCTGCAGATCAGAGTCAGCTACCACGATGGGCAGGCGGTCGGTATCGAGCTGCCCTCGTTCGTTGAGCTCGAGGTGGTGGAGACAGAGCCGGGGCTCAAGTCGGCGACGGCTTCGAGCGTGACCAAGCCGGCAAAGACCGAAACCGGCCTGGTGGTCCAGGTGCCGCCTTTCATCAACGAGGGCGAAAAGATCCGCGTAGACACCAGCGAAGGGGCGTACATGAGCCGGGCTTAAGCTTGCCAATCCTGCTGCGCCAAAATGGCGCCTTCGGGCGCCATCTTGATTGCGCAGCTTGGGTTGACCGGCCACCTGACGATCCGGTATCAGTGATGTATGGCACGGAGGAGGATCGCTCATGCCCGTTCCCACAGTGATCGCTGCAGCAGCAGAGAATTATCGATTCAATTCGAAATCTCTCGAAAACTTGGTAAAGGATTTCTCGCCCGAGGAATGGCTGCGCCGCCCCTCTGTCCATATGAACCACGCCGCCTGGATCGTGGGCCACATGGCCTGGACCCGGGGCCGGCTGCTCCATTTCATCGGCAGCGAATGGCTGCAGCCCGCGCTCGATCTGTACGCACGCGGCGTCAAGCTGCAGGAAGATTCCGCTTACCCCTCGCCCGCGTCGCTGCTCGATACCTGGCGCGAGTCGGCGAACGTGCTTACCGCGGCTCTGGACAATGTCACCGAGGAAGTGCTCGCCAGGCCCGTCACGCAGGGTCCGCCGAGCGCAGATGGCAAGATCAGCGGCATCGTGAATTTCCTGGCGATTCACGAGACCTATCACGGAGGCCAGATCTCGTATCTGCGCTGCTGGCTGGGTCACAAGGGCCTGATGGGTTAATGGACAGGTTATCTGCCCCTTATCACCGGCTCAGTTGGCGCCATCCGGCAGCGTAACCGGCTTGGCTTCGAGCAGGGCCTCGATGGGCTTGAGTGCTTCGAGCACCGTGGCCGAAACTGGCTCGTCCACCTGCACAACGGCCAGCGCCTTCACCGGCTTCTCGCCCGTGCGCTCGCGGCCCAGCGCGAAATTGGCGATGTTGACGCCCTGCTGGCCGAGGATAGTGCCGATCTTGCCGATCACGCCCGGCACGTCATAGTTGCGGCAGACAAGGAGATTGCCTTCGAGCGGCGTCTCGATATCGATGCCGTCAAATTCGATGAGCCGCGGCTGCTCGCCGTGGATCACCGTGCCGCTCGCGCGGCTAGAGCCGGCCGAGCCGTGCAGCGCAACGGTGAGCACGCTAGCCGAGCCGCCGCGATGGCTCTCCTGCTTTTCCTCATGCACGCGGATGCCCCGCTCCTGCGCGACAGCCGCCGCGTTGATTCGGTTTACATTCTCCGAGCCCTGCAGCAGGCCGGCGATGGCCGCGTTGCGGATCAGCTCCGTCTTCACTTCGGTAAGCGTGCCGCCATAGACAAGATGGATCGCCTCAAGCCCGCCCTTGCCCGCCTGCGCGAGAAAGGCTCCGAGGCGTCCGGCTAGATCGATGTACGGCGCGAGCTGCACGTACTCTTCGTGCGTGAGCGAGGGCAGATTGACGGCGTTCTGCACGACGCCGAGTTTCAGGTACTCGCGCACCTGCATGGCGATCTGCACGCCCACGGCCTCCTGCGCCTCGCCAGTCGAGCCGGCGATGTGCGGCGTGAGGATCACGTTGTCTAAGCCGAAGTAGGGCGATTCTTTGGGTGGTTCTTGCATAAACACGTCGAGCGCTGCGCCGGCCACGTGGCCGCTCTTGAGCGCGGCAATAAGCGCTGCATCGTCGACCAGCTCGCCCCGCGCGCAGTTGATGATGCGCACGCCCTTCTTCATCGTCGCCAGTGTCTTTGCGTTGATGATGCCCGCGGTCTGCGGCGTCAGGCCCACGTGCAGCGTGAGATAGTCGGCTTTGACAAAAAGTTCGTCCAGGGAAACCAGAGAAATTCCGTTCTCGCGGGCCACAGCCGCGGAGACAAACGGATCGCTGCCGACGATCTCCACGCCGAATCCGCGCGCGCGCCGGGCCACTTCAAGGCCGACGCGGCCCAGGCCAAGAATGCCCAGCGTCTTGCCGCGCAGCTCCGTGCCTTGCAGATTTTTCTTCTCCCATTTGCCGGCGTGCATGGTCGAGTTGGCTGCGGGCAGCTTGCGCGCCAAAGCGATCATCAAGCCCAGTGTGAGCTCGGCGACCGCGACGGCGTTTGCGCCGGGTGTGTTCATCACCACGATGCCGCGGCGCGTGGCCGATTCGGCATCGATGTTGTCGACGCCCACGCCGGCGCGGCCAATGACGCGCAGCTTGGGCGCATGCTCCAGCAGCGCATCGTCCACCTGCACGGCCGAGCGCACCACGAGCGCATCCGCTTCAGCGAGCGCGGCAGGCAAACCGTCGGTCAACTGATCGTGCGTCTTCACATCCCATCCCGGCTCGGCCGCAAACACCGCCAGCGTTGCCGGAGACACCTTCTCCGCCAGTACGATCTTCATCGCCTTCCCCTTCTCTTTTTGCCCGCCTTCATACTCGTCGAAGCGGATGCCTTCCTGCTCGCAGAGCAGGTCGAACATGCGCACCACCGCAGCATGAGGCTTGCCCTCGTCCTTCTCGTACTTAGTGAGCGAGTTGGGATGCACGCCCAGCCGCTCGGCCATCTCGTATTGGTAGAGTCCGAGCTGCTTGCGCGCGACCAGCAGCCTTTCTCCGAATGTCAGTTCCGCCATAAATCAGTTCTCAGTTCGTAGTTCTGAGTGGACAGTGATTAGTGATCAGTGGAAAACTCGACGCAGCACAAATCTGCTGCCCACTGTCCACTGAACACTGTTCACTGTTTCGCCGCTTCTGCGTACACCCGCTGCGCGGCCTCGATTGCCTGTCCATAGACCACTGGCAGCTTCAGTGTGTCCTTCGCGATGTGTTCCATGGCGCCGAGCAAAGCGACGGTGTCGAGGTAGTCGAAGAAGCCGAGATGCGCCACGCGGAAGATCTTGCCCTGCATCTCGCCCTGTCCATTGGCGATGACCAGAGCAAAGCGCGACTTGAGCGCCTTCACCACCGCACCCGAATCCATGCCTTCCGGCACGGCAACGGCTGTGGCTGCAGCCGCGGGAGCCGTAGGCGCAAATAACGTGAAGCCAAGAGCCGTCAGACCGGCGCGCGTGGCGGCGGCGTTCACCTGCGCGTTGTTCACAAGCGCGATGCGGCCCTTTTCGAGATCGCCGCCCGCCTGCCCGGCGATGTAGTCAAGCGCCGCGCCGAGACCGGCCACCAACGCCACGGCCGGCGTGTACGCGCTCTCGCCCTTGACGGCGTTCTTCCGCTCCTTGCGGAGATCGAAGTAGTAACGCGGATTCTTAGTCGTCTCCATCGCCGCCCAGGCACGTTCACTCACGCTCAGATAGGCGAGGCCCGGTGGGATCATCACCGCCTTCTGCGAGCCGCCGATTAGCACGTCGATCCCCCAGCCATCCACGTCGAAGTGCGTCGTGCCGAGGCCGGTGATGCCGTCCACGATCAGCAGCGCCTGGCTGTTCGCTTCCTTGATGAGCTTCGCAATCGCTTCGATATCGTGGCGCACGGCTGTTGAAGTCTCGGTGGCCTGCACGAACACAGCCTTATGCTCCGGCTTGAGCGCGGCGCGGATTTGCGCGAGATTGAAGGTCTGTCCGTAGGGCGCGGTCACCACGTCCGGCTCGCAACCGAAGGCTTTTACCAAGCCGGTCCAGCGCTCGCCGAATTTGCCAGCCGTCAGCACCAGCACCCGGTCGCCCGGCGAGGTCAGGTTGGTCACCGCTGCCTCCATCGCACCGGTACCAGAGCTTGACAGCAGCAGCACATCGTTCTTGGTGCCGACGAATACCTTGAGCTGCGCCAACACCTTTTGAAACAAGGTGCGGAACTCTGCCGTGCGGTGATGGATGTCGGCCGCAGCCATGGCGAACTGGGCCGCCGGCAGCAGCGGGGTCGGACCGGGCGTATAAAGGCGGGTTTTGCGGATCATTTTTTCCCTCGTTTGGACTGGCATTCTTCCAGTGCCGAAATCACAGAATACACAAATTTGTGATTTTTGTGAAATATCGCCAAAATTCCTTTAATTTTTCTGACCAAGGAACTCTTATGAGGCTGACGCAACACCTAAACTGCTCTAGCACAATGGCTTTATAGTGAAGCAGTCAGACGAATTCCGAGGGAGGAAAACATGGCGCGGGATAAGGGTCTGGAAGAGCTGCTCGCGAACGATCTTGCCGGAGTACGAGGGCTTACGCAAAAGGCCATGTTTGGCGGCATGGCATGGCTTCTGCACGGCAACCTCCTCCTGGGTGCCCGGCAAAACAGCCTGCTTGTCCGGCTTGGCAAGGACAGAGATGCCTGGGCGCTTAAGCAACCGGGCATCGAGCTGGCGATCATGGGAGGCCGGCCTATGAATGGCTGGGTCAGAGCGAATGCAGATGTATACGGAAACGATGCCCTGCGCGCGAAGCTGCTTGAGGGGGCGCTTGCCTTCAACCGCACTCTCCCGAAGAAGTAGGGGGTCAAGATCCAAATTTAAGCCCCTAAACTCGATACAATTTGCCTCGATACAATTGAACTGGGCCAGTCTCGCCTCAGCGGGTATTGGCTTTGCCAGCCTTTCAGCTGGAAGCTAGGAGCTTAAAAAGAACATGTCCGAAACAGGTACGCTCGAAGCCCTGATCAGCCAACAGATTGTCACGGCCATGAAGGCCCGTGACGCGGAGCGGGCCGGCACGTTGCGTATGATCAAGGCCGCTCTGATGAACAAAACCATCGAGAAGCGCGCGGCGCAAAAACAGATCGAAGCGGCCCTGACCCAGCAGGAATCCGAGCAGGTGCTGGCTACCATGATCAAGCAGCGGCGCGACTCGATCGAGCAGTTCACCAAGGGCAACCGGCCGGAGTTGGCGGCGAAAGAGGCTGCGGAGATCGTGATTATTGAGGAGTTTTTACCCAAAGCGCTCGACGAGGCTGGACTTGCAGCGCTGGTGCAGGAAGCCATCGCGGAGCTTACCGCTTCCACCGGCCAGAAACCTGGACCGAAGGAGATGGGCGCGGCGATGAAGACCGTGCAGGCCAAGCTGCAGGTTGCCGGCGTGCGCGCCGAGGGACGCGTGGTGAGCGAGTTGGTGAAGAAGGCGCTGGCGGGTTGACCGCTTACTCTTTCTCAAGGCAAAGAATTTACAGGGCCGTCATAGGTCGAAGCAAAGACTGACGTTATAAAGATCTTCAGGCCTTTCGTGTTGCTTGCCGAAACTATTCCCGGGAACCAGGGTCGGAGGAAATAACCCTCCCCCGGAGCGACCAGGTTCGCCGGTCGCGGGTCAGGCCGGAGGTCGGCAAAGCGCAGCCCCAGATGCGGCACCTGCGGGGAGAACATCTATGAATCGCGGCATCAATCAGCGCGTTCGGTGGACCGCCCGCTTTGCTCCTCCGGCCATCCAAGCCTCCAACTTCGGTAAAAACAGCTTCTTGAGCAACCGCAAAGTTCTATTGAGTTTGGCGGCGCTGGCGGCAGCGGCAGTTCAGCTGGCAGCGCAACAGCCATACGGATATGGCGCGTACGGCGCTTACTCAAGCCAGTATCCAGTTCCAGCGTCGCAATATAACTATGCGCAGCCGCAATACCAGCAGCCGCAGTACGCACAACCGCAATATGCGCAACCACAATATAGCCAGCCACAATACGCGCAGCCCCAGTATCAGCAACCGCAGTATGCGCAGCAGCCAGCGCCCGCTCCACAGCAGGCTTATGGCGATCAGGGAGCACCGGACCTCGCAGAGCCGCAGAGCGCACCCGCGCAGCAGCCATTAAGTGCGGGCGATCTCGAGCAGCTTCTGGCGCCCATCGCGCTCTATCCTGACAATCTGCTGGCCCAGATTCTCGCGGCATCGACGTATCCTGCGCAGGTGGCCGCAGCCGACCAGTGGGCGAACAACATGCGGGCGCAGGGCTACGGGTCGCCGGACCAGATTGCCGCCGGTGCGCAGGCGCAGGGCGGTTGGGATCCAAGCGTGAAGGCGCTGACCGCGTTTCCGCAGGTGCTGGACATGATGAACCAGAACCTCGAGTGGACCACTGCCCTGGGCAACGCCTACTATAACCAGCCGCAGGACGTGATGCAGACCGTGCAGGTGCTACGCCAGCGCGCGGAGCAGGCGGGCAACCTGCAGACCACGCCGCAGCAAGACGTGACCGACAATCAGGGTTACATCGATGTTGCGCCGGCGAATCCGGAGGTAGTCTATGTGCCGGCCTACAATCCCTGGTACGCCTACGGCGCACCCTTAGCGCCCTATCCGGGCTTTTCCTTTGTGGGCGCGCTGGGCTCGTTCTTCGGAGTGGGAATCCGGTTTGGCGGGGGCATTGCCATGGCGGCGTTCGAGCGCATGCCATTCGGATGGATGGGCTGGGGCCTGAGCTGGCTCACGCACTCGATCTTCTTCAATCATTCGCCGTACTTTACGCACAGCACCACGGTGGCCGATTGGGGTTTTCCGCATGGCGGGCAGCGCGTCTTCGGCTACCGTGAAGGCGGCCACGGACTGCCGGGCAACGGCTACCACACGCCCCTACCGATGAATCATTACGGCAATGGGTATGGGTCGGCGCGCGGATACGGCTATACGCATCCCGAGCCCCCTAGGCAATTGGAAAATAACCACATACCGCAGCCGCAAGCCTACGCGAGCCGGCCTCAGAACTATGCGCGTCCTGCGTACAATTACGGCGATACGTACCGGCCGCCGGTACAAAATTATGGCAGCCGGCCTGGAATGGCCTATACTAGCCCATACCAGGGCTACCGGACTCCGACCTATAGAGAACCGGCTTACCGGGCTCCGGAAGTCAGTGCTTCACGCGGATATTCCACGCGCGGCAACGAGGCGTATGGCGATTTCGCTCGCAATGAGCATTCCGGCGGGTTCCATCCCTTCGGCAGCGGCCATGGGTCTGGCGGTTTCGAGAGTCGCGCCCCGAAGAGCTTCGGCGGAGGTCATGCGCCCAAGAGTTTTGGTCACGAAAAAGCCCCGAAGGAGAGCCACTCCGGCGGGCACGGACACTGGCATTAAACTGTATCTTTAACCGCGCATGCGCGCGACTGGCTGTCTGATTTGTCTCCTTGGCTCGACCTTTTTAAGGAGAACCTCGTGACAAACTCCACGCTTGTTGGGAGAATCGCGCATCGCCGCGCAAAGAACCAGTGGCTTCTTCAATTAAGGTTGACCTTCTCCACGGCCGCCGCTGTCTTTTTCCTGGCCGAGTCAATGAATGCAAATTTCCTGCGGCCGGCAGATGCATCCCAGACCATCTTCGTTCACGCCTGCGTCGCGCTCTTCGGCCTGGTATGGCTTGTTCAGACTTTTGTGCTGATTGGGCAACTCTACCGCGAGGATTTGAAATAACTCTCTCCTTCGCATAACTCATTCTCATGCATCCGCGATCTTTCGCGGATGCGCATCGTGCAGTTCGCGGTGGAGTTCATCCACTTTGGCCCTGGCTTTGTCCAGGGCCTTTTTGCCGGCAGAAGTGATTTTGTAGAACCGCCGCCGGCGCCCTCTCACATTTTCGAAGAATGACTTGAGCAGGCCGGCGCGCTCCAATCCATGGAGGAGCGGGTATAAAGTGCCCGGCCCAATGCGATAACCGTGATGCGCCAGTTCCTCCATCATCGCCAGGCCAAAGATCGGCTCATGCTGCGCGTGCAGGAGCACGTGCATGCGGATGAGGCCGTAATAGAGTTCTCGCGCGTGATTCATGCCAAGATTTAATATAGCGCCAGCTTGCTTATTATCGAACTTCGATATATAGTCGGTTGCGAAAGGCCGCTCCGGCGCGATGTTCTCCGCAGGATTACCAACGAGGGCTTTGGGGCATCGCATCCGGTTCGTACTGCTGCTGATCGTTGTTTTCGGGACGATACGGTCATGGGCGCAGGGACCGCCGTACCAGACGGACGATCCCGTTCCGGTGGACCTGCATCACTATGAGTTTTATGTCTTCGGCGGCGTAGACGGGACGACGGCCGAGATCGATTCCACGGGTCCGGCGTTTGAGTTCAACTGGGGCGCGATTCCGCGCGCTCAGATTCATGTGATTTTGCCGTGGGGCGTGGTCGCGCCGTCGAACAATCCGGTTTACCTGCCGGGCGGAACGGGACCGACCCACTTCGGGCTCACTGACATGGAACTCGGCGCAAAAATCGCATGGATCAAAGAAGGCAAACGCATGCCGCAGATCGGCAGTTTCACGATGTTCGAGATGCCGACAGGTAACTACGGCAAGGGCCTTGGCGTGGGCAAGGTCTGGTACAAACTGCCTCTTTGGCTGCAGAAGAATGAGGGCAAGTGGCTCTTCGATGGTGGCGGAGGGTATCAGGTAGTGCCGCAGACCGGCTATCGAAATTTTCCGTATACGGGCTGGCTGGTGAAGCGCGAACTTAGCGAACAGTGGGAGTTGGGAACAGAGGTCTTTGCCCATGGGCGCGAGGGGTATGCGGCCGCGCAGACTGAAGCATCGACAATGATCGATGTGGGTGGCTATTACCACTTCAAGAAAAATCCGAACAAACAATTTCTATTCTGCTACGGCCACTCAATTGCGGGCCAAACCGAAAACTACGCGTATGTGGGGATGTATTGGACCTGGGGCAAAGACGATAAAGACAAGAACAATGCGCGCAATTTTTTCTTGTCTGGACCCGCAACAGATCGCGGATTGTAGATGCACCGAAAAGGACTCGACCGATGGAAATCACGACGCGAAGTCTCTGGACCCTGATTCATGGCATGGGATTCGGCGCGCTCTATCTGCTGGCATGTTCGGGCGCGCTTGTGGAGCTCTACCGGCGCTATGCGCCAGCAGCAGGAGATGTCATCTCCGCGTGCGACGAATCGTTCCTGCGCATCTATCTCGTCGTCATGGCCGCGCTGGCATGGCTGACCGTGCTCACTGGCGCCTACATCATCTATCCGTGGTATCGTGCCGTGCCGCCCGCGGGAACGACAAACCTGACGGCTTTTCCGCAGCGGTTGCTGATGGCCAACCCTTCGACGGTCGCGTGGCACTCGCTGGGCATGGAGTGGAAAGAGCACGTGGCCTGGCTCGCGCCCATCTCGATGACCATGGCCGCAGGCGTGATGATGCAATATGGCCGCGATCTCAAGAAGCATCCTCAACTGCGCGCGGTTGTGCTGAGCTTTATGTGGATCTCATTGCTCGCGGCGGGCGTGGCCGGTTTCTTCGGTGCAATGCTCAACAAGAACGCGCCGGTTGAAGGCGGCCCGACCATCCGCCTGATGCACGGAGAGTAGCCATGGCTGGAGCCGTTACAGAAAAGAATCCCACAGGCGCAAACAGCGCGAGCGCTTCCCTTTCCAACGGTCCCGGCGCTGCGGCCGTGCTCGCAGCCGGTATCGGCGCGTTTATGGTAGGTCTCTTCGCCGTCCTTGCAGACAAGTCTGCCGCAATCAAGAGCCTGATGGTCTTTTCGAAGCCGACCGGACCGCTTTCGGGCGTAACCACAACGGCGATTGTGGTCTGGCTGACTGCGTGGGCCGTTCTTCATGTGCGCTGGCGCAGCAAAACTGTCGCGCTCGGAACGATCAATGTGGCTGCGCTGCTCCTCCTGGCGCTCGGGCTGCTGCTGACGTTTCCGCCGCTAGAGCAGTTCCCGAATTAATGTTGACTTTTTAAAAGTCGTGTAGGGGGCGTCCGCCGCGGCGGACGCCACTTCGCGGGCGTGCTTTCGGACTACACCCATTCGGGAACTGCTATAGCCGAACTGCTGTAAGCAACTGGCTTCGCGTGCAGCAAAAAAATGCGCCGGAACCATGGGCGTGGCTCCGGCGCGTAAATGGCCCTTCTTCAAGTTTTATTCAAATGCAGCGGTGGCGAAGTCTGTCAGTTCGAGTCCGTCCACGTGGCGGGCGAGCAGGACTACCTGCCCGCTGGTTGGGTCCTTGAGCAGCAGTCCGACCACGCGGATATTCGCGCCGTCCGTCAGGTCAGAGAAGGCGCTCAATCCATAACGGAAGTCAGAGCCCGGACCCAGATAGACCGTGATGGTTTCAGGAATCAGCACGCCCGCAAATCCTGTCACCTGCATCTGGAAGGTGCCTTGCCCGGCATTCTCGCTGCCCTTGACGATAGTTCCGTTAAAGCCCCAGTTGCGCAGGTTCACGCGCTTGACTGTGACTGCATCCGCGTTCGCTGCGCCGCTTGCCGGGCCGCCGACGGCCACGGCCTGGCCAGCCACCAGCGCGCTGGAGTTGAAGAGGAACTGCGTGAGCGGGTTGTGCATCCAGTAGATGGAATAGATCTCGTTGCCGGTCAAATTCACCTGAGCAATCTGCCCCAGAGTGAGGCCGGTGTCGGTGGGCAACAGCCCGCGTACATACAGATCGAAGCTGGTAGCCGCGCCGGTCGCCGGAGTGACGTAGGTCACCTGGCCCGCGGCATAGAAGCCTGAATCCGAGATAATCGCCACTTCGTCCGCATCCAGGGTTTGGTCTGCTTTATCGAGTGTGCCGGAAACTTCCACGATGCTGCTGGTGCTCAAGGCGCTCAAGGAGGCGTTGCCGTCCCACTCTGTTTGCCCGTTCACGTCAATAGTGAAGTTTTCGCCGTGCGGTCCCTGCACCACGAACGACTGCGCGGTTGTGTTCACACTCACAACGCCGGCGATCAACGTGTCGATATGGCCGCCGCTATCCGTGTTCGCAACCGTATTCACATTGAATGTCGGGTCGACTGTACCAGTGATGTTGCCATTCGAGTCCACCTGGATTGACTTGGCCAGATCGAAGTCGACACGCAGGCCAACGGGAGTTCCTCCCTGCGCAACCACCAGCGGTTTATCCAATGTCACGGTTACGGTGGGCGAACTAAAGGTTGCGGCTTCCGTCTGGATGGTGGGCGCGCTGGTACTGCTGGTATTCAGATAGCCGATAGTCCCTGTACCGAGCGTGATGGTCACGCTGTCGTAGGTGCCCGCCGGAACGTCGTTCATATCCAGCAATGTCTGCAGGCCATTGAAGCGCGCGAAGTCGACAGTAGGCGTTCCGCTCAACAACGGCACGCTGGTTCCACTGGAGTTAACCGCATCGACGGACTCAAGCTGCACGGCAAAAGAGGTGACGCTGGCGAGCGGAGCGTCGGTGCCGACTACGAATGCCGGTCCCGTTGCGCTGTCAGAGGTTGCGCTGCTGGGTGTGATGCTGCTCGTGCATCCGGTTACCGCGAACACGGCAACGGAGAGCAAAGGTGCTGCCAGCCGGAACAATTTGTCGTGTGAATGGGGGGACATATTCGGCCTCTTTCTTTTACGCGCGCCCGTGGCTTATGTTGAGCGAACGCGGAGTGGGCAGCTTGTGCATGCCTCTCCACCAGGAACCCTGTCGAAGCAGACGAATACACCCAGGACGCACGTATGCGAACTTAGTATCTTCCTCGACCTCGGCAATCAAAATGGGTAGAGCCTGTTCCCGGTTGCGCTCGCGCACGGAGTCATCGCCGGAGTTATTTTTTCTCCAGGACTGCCCCTGTTGGCCCCAAGGTACGGTCGTCCCGGAATGCATCGAGAGTGTGGCGGCAGTATCTACAGGAGTTAGCATCGTTTGCTGCCGTCGATCGGTACAAACACAGGAAGATTCAGAAAAGTTGCGGGAATTTTTGAGGCGGTGCAACTTTTTTCTGAGCGTTTACGTCTTCGCCGGCGTCACTGATCGCTTTTCGAGCCAAAACTGAAAAAAAGAGCTACGGGGCGCGCCCTTCGATCCGCATTGGGATGAGTAGGCTGTCAAAAAACCTCTGCGCGAAAGCCGGCCGGTACGGGCAAGTGCTTCAACAGGCCCAGTTCGCCCGCGAGACGTTCGAGGCGAGCGCGTGTGGCGGGCGCGGGAGGAACAAGGGGCAGGCGCACATGATCCGTAGTGCGGCCCATCAGGCTCAATACCGTTTTTACGGGACCAGGATTCGATTCCCAG
>JASHQE010000114.1 GCA_030037705.1 Acidobacteriaceae bacterium
CAGCGATGGAAAGCCTCTTTGCTCACGAAGCACTCGGTGATCTGGCAGCTCTTCTGTTCGCGGGATGATTCTACATTCCCAAGCATGGCAATCGCACGGATGGGTAGTGGGTCAGTTTGAAGGGTACGGGCTTTAGCTGAAGGGTACGGGCTTTAGCCCGTACGTGAACTAGCCTGTATCGACATATAGACCAACTCCAAGTTGCTGAAAAGTAATCAAGCACTGTCATGTTGAGCGAAGTCCGCCGCGGCGGAGAGTCGAAACATCTGCGGTTCGCTTTGTGCTCCACGAAGTTCAATGGAAAACTTGCTCATTTTGCCCATAGGTTATCAGGCTATATGTCGATACGCCCTAGCCAAAAGATCAATCGGGGCTTTAGCCCTGGAGGATTCTTGATTCAAACTGACCCGCTACGCACTGATGGTGTCCGGCGCGATCACGCTGTAGCTGTGGTCACCGGCGCCTCAGCCCGCACCGCATCACGCGTAAACTGGCCGTTGATCAGACGCCAGATCCGGAGCGGGTTTTCGTCCTTTAGCTCATCCGGCAAAACGGCCTGTGGGAAATCCTGGAAGCAGACCGGCCGCACAAAGCGGTAGATGGCCTGCGTGCCTACCGAGGTCATGCGGCTTTCACCAGTAGCCGGATAGGGACCGCCATGGACCATCGCATGGCAGACTTCCACACCCGTCGGAAAGCCGTTAACGATGAGCCTTCCCGCTTTGCGTTCGAGGATCGCGATGAGATCTCCATGCGCGGTGATGTCGCCGTTGGAACCATGCAGGGTCGCCGTGAGCTGACCTTCGAGCGCCTGTGCGAGTCTGAGCAGTTCCGGCTTGTCTGTGTAGCGGATGATCAGCGTACTTGGTCCAAAGATCTCCGTTGCGAGTTCCGGCTCGGCAAGCAGACCGGCGCCGCTCACCTCAAAGAGCGCGGGCGTTGCGTAGGCGCCATCACCGGTCTCGCGCGCGGCGCCTTCCGCCAGCAACCCTACGCGCTCGTGTGCCCGTCTGCCGGCAATGCCGGTATGGTGATTGCGGCAGATGGTGTCGGTGAGCATGGGTGACGCGCTGGATTGTTCCACGTGGCTCTTGAGTGCGGTAATGAATGCCTCGGCATCCGCGTTGCGCGGCAGATAAACCAGTCCGGGTTTGGTGCAGAATTGTCCTACGCCGAGCGTAAAGGAGTTGAAGAGTCCTTGGGCGATCTGCGGGCCGCGCGTGCGCAGCGCCTCAGGCAGCACGATCAGTGGATTGGCGCTGCTCATCTCCATGAAGCAGGGGATGGGTTCAGGGCGCGAGGCCGCAACCCGCATCAGCGCCGTGCCGGCAGAGAGCGAGCCCGTAAAACCAACCGCCTTGATCACCGGATGCGCCACCAGCGCCGTGCCTATCTCCGTGCCTGAGCCGAAGAGCAGGGCAAATGTGCCCGCCGGAAAGCCGCTCTCGCGCACGCTTTCGCTGATCACCCGGCCAACCAGCTCGCTCGTTCCTGGATGCGCCGGATGCGCCTTCATGATTACGGGATTTCCCGCCGCGAAGGCTGAGGCCGTATCGCCACCGGCAACGGAAAACGCGAGCGGAAAATTGCTGGAGCCGAAGACCGCGACCGGACCCAAGGGGCGAAGCACGGACCGGATATCGGCACGAGGCAGAGGTTTGCGCTCGGGCTCGGCAGGATCGATGCGTGCATTCACCCATGAGCCTTCCTCAACGACGGCCGCGAAGAGGCGAAGCTGGCTGACGGTCCGCGCGAGCTCTCCCTTCAGGCGTGCCTCCGGCAACGCGGTTTCACGGTGCGCGCGCTCGACGAGTTCGGCCGCGATCGATTCGATTCCGGTGGCGATGCGGCGCAGAAAGCACGCCTTCTCGTGGCCGGACAGCTTGCCATACATTGCAAAGGCTTCTTCGGCGAGATCGGCCGCCAGGTTCAGATCATCGAGCGAGGCGCAGTGATATTCCGGAGCGAGATGCGCGCCCGTCGCCGGATCGATGCCGGTAAATGTTCCTCCGCTGCCCCGCCGCGACTCGCCACTGATGATCGAATATCCCTGTAACATCGCCCACCGCCGTAAAGAAGTTCATGCCCGTGTGATTCCGCCTGCCACGACGCCGGTTTGTCACTACAACGGTCTCATAAAATGCCCCGGATGCTGACGCGGCAAGTATGGGACCCAACAACGAGGTGGGTCCCATGAAACCGGCGAGGTGACAAAGCCGATCGTCCTCCGCCTAGTCTGGCGCGATTGGCGCTCGCAACGCCACACACGGGAAAGTGAATAACAGGCTCTAGTGTACTCTTGGGCAAAGATCGCCGGAGCCCTTAAGTTTTTCGATTTACTCGCATAACCCGGTACAGACAAAAAGACGCCTACTTAGCCCATGCTCTGAAGCCGCGTGATAAGATCAATGGCAATCCATGCAGCCGTTCCAGCTTCGTGCTGAATTTCCGATTGTTCCATAGCAATTTGAGGTTTAAAGCTGTAGTTACAGGTGCAATCGGAGGGCTGAAGACCGTTCCATGCCAACTTCTCACTACATCGCGAACAACCATCTGAGCGCATCCAATAAGATGCCGCGCCAGATCAACCGGAACCTCATCTTCAATCAGATTCGCACTAAACAACCGATTTCTCGGGCGGACTTGTCGCGAAGCTCGGGATTGCAAAGAAGCACGGTTTCGCTGATCGTCGAGGAGCTGCTCGCCGAGCGCTGGATCGTGGAGGGCCCGACCGGGCAGATACCGCGCGGCCGGAGACCGACCTTCCTGCAGATCAACAGCCAGCGCGGAGTGCTGGCTTTGGACATTCACCCTGCGCAGACCACGCTGGCGGTTACCGATCTGGGCGGAAAGATCCTGGCGCAGGAAGTGGTTGTGCTTCCGCAAAATCCTAAGAAGATGGTCGGCGCAATCGTAGATGCGATACGGAAGATGATTGCCGCCCATCACGATCGTTCCTTCGACGGGATCGGCATCAACCTTCCGGGGCGCTTTGATCCTGAACTTGAAAAATTCGTGTTCGCGCCCAACATCGACTGGCCTATCGGTCGCATCAAGTCGCGTGTCGAGCAGGCAACCGGCTTGTCAGTGGTTGTTGATAACGTCGCCAACGCCTGCGCCTTGTCCGAGATCTGGTTCGGCTACAGCGACGGCATGCACGATCTGGTAGCAGTGAATGTCTCGGAGGGAATCGGCACCGGCATTATTGCGAACGGTCGCCTGCTGCGCGGCGTGGGAGGAGTTGCAGGGGAATTCGGACACGTGCAGCTCGATCCCAACGGGTTGCCATGCGGCTGCGGAAGCCGCGGCTGCTGGGAGACGGTGGCGTCGAACCGGGCCGGCATGCGCTATTACACCGAGGTTGCACAGCGGCCCTCGCCGGCGTTCGACGCGCTGCTGCAAATGGCTTAGTCCCGCGACCCCGCTGCTGTGGAGGCGGTCGACAGGATGTGCAAGGCGCTCGGTCGCGGCATGCACATGATTGCATCCGCTCTGGCGCCAAGCGAGATTGTGCTCGTGGGCGATATCACAACGGCCTGGCATCTGGTAGGGCCGGTAATCGAGACCGAGATGCACAAGAACCGGCTGGTGTGGGTTCCGAAATTGCGGCCGGCACGCGGCGGCAATCAGGCGCGCCTGCGCAGTGCTGTCGCGCTGGTCATGAACGAGAATCAGTTGTGAATTTGCTGCTGCTCTCGTGGTCTAGTAGCCTGAATCAGAAGTTCGCATCCTAATTTCGCTGTCATCCTGAGCGAAGTCCGCCGTGGTCCGCCGCGGCGGAAAGTCGAAAGCCTGCCCTGAGCGAAGTCGAAGGGGATCTGTGGTTGTTTTTCAACGAACTTCGGATTCACCACACTAGAGCTGGTTGCATAAATGGTTTCGTAACAGGGCACGACTTTAGTCGTGCCGCAAAAGCCTCATGAACACTGGGGCTTTAGCCCTGAGGGAAGTTTCTTTACCTGACCAGGCCATTTATGCAACCAGCTCTAGACGGTTCTAGCCCCGGCCGCGATATCCGACAGGCACCGGCACTCTCGTCATGGAGCGCGGCGGTTCCGGCTCCTGGACGACGAGGTCCGGCGCGCCAATGGGAACGGGCTGATAAGGCAGGAAAACGCGGAAGGTAGAACCGCTGACAGAATTGCGCTCAGCCCAGATGCGACCGGAGTGCTGCTGAACGATAGTGCGGCAGATGGCCAGGCCGAGGCCCGTTCCGCCCTTCTGCCGCGAGTCCGAAGCGTCGACCTGCTGGAAACGGCCGAAGATCACTTCGAGCTTGTCGGCCGGTATGCCTCGCCCGGCATCGACGACGGAGATCGTAACGCCGCTTACGTCCGGCCGCAGCAAAATGGAGACAGTAGAGTTGGGCGGCGAAAACTTGATCGCGTTCGAGAGCAGGTTGGTGAGCACCTGGAGCAGGCGGTCTGCATCGGCGGCAATCTCCACCTGGGTAGGATCGTGAATGAGCTGTACGCCTGCTGCATCCGCAACCGGTTGCATGCCCTCGATCGCTTGCCGGACAACGTCTGCCAGTTGCACCGGGCGGAAGTTGAAGGGCTCGCGTCCGCTCTGGATACGTTCGAGATCGAGGATGTCATTGATGAGGCGGACAAGGCGCTCGGAATTGCTGAGAGCGATGCGGAGCAGATTGGCGCTCTTCTCGTTTACTTGACCGAGATTGCCGGAGGAGAGCAGTCCGAGTGCGCCGCGAATGGCGGTAAGCGGCGTGCGCAGTTCATGGCTCACGGTGGAAACGAATTCATCTTTGAGGCGGTCGAGCGCGTAGCGCTGGCTGATGTCGCGAAAGCTGAACACCGATCCTGACAGGCGGCCGTGATCGAGGATCGGCGTCAGGTTATAGTCCACGCGGAAGGAGTCGCTGTCGACGCGATAGAACGTATCTTCGCCCGAGGTTGCCATCCGCCGCAGCTTGCCGGTGGCTCGCAGAAGAGCACAATCCTCGCGGCACCGGCTGCTGAAAGGAGCGGAACCATGCAACAGATCGTGGATCGGTTTGCCAATGAGACTGGCCGGATCGGCCCCGAGTAAATTTGCCGCGGCTGGATTTGCAAAGCTGACCAAGCCCTCGGGATCCAGTCCGCAGATGCCGTCGGCAACCGAGTTGAGCAGAATTTCCTGCTCGCGGTAAAGCTTCTCTGCGCGGTCCCGCTCGTGCGAGCGGGCCAGCATCTGGCCCAGGGATGCAGCTACGGTCTCTACGGCCGCCATGGCCTCGCGGTTCTCACGGAGGCAGAAGTGGCAATAGAACTCGAGAACCGCCAGCACGGTACTGCCGACGCGCACAGGCACCGCACAGCCGGAGACCATGCCATGGCGCTGGGCCGTCCGGGTGTGTGGATTGGCGGGCAGGGAGGCAAGATCGGCAACCCACACCGGGCGGCCATCCTGCCAAGCGCGTCCGGGAAGATCATCGCCGGCCGTCAGCTTCAGCCCCATGCTTTCCTGGATCAGCGTTTCGGTGCGCCGCCCAGGCGCTCCCCATGC
>JASHQE010000115.1 GCA_030037705.1 Acidobacteriaceae bacterium
CCAGCCCGAGCCGTCCATGTCGTTCAAGAAGTGGGACCATCCGTAGTTGACGCTGAGGTTCAGGCCATAGCTCATCCGCTTGGTCAGCACCGCATCCAAAGCGTTGTAGTTGGATGAGGCGTTGTTGGTGTTGCCGGCGATCCCCTGGTAGAGCGGATAGGGCATCAACGCTGTATCGTTCGCGCTGAGCTCGCTCAGCGGGACCTGGTTGATGTCGTTCGGGAAGATCATGTTGATGCCTTTATTGCCGACGTAGCCGAGCGATCCTGTCCAATCCTTCAGGAACTGCTCTTCCAACGTCAAGTCGTATTGGAAGTTGTAAGGCACCGGCGTATGGTACTCGTTTGCCGACGCGCCCGAGCCGTTCTTTGCATACACTGTGGTCGGAGCGGTTAAGTAAGTGGTGCTTTCTGCGGGGTTGACGTTGTAGCTGCCCGCCCCGCAGCCTCCATCCGCTGTGTCCACCGCGTTTAAAGGAGCGCTCGTCTGCATGACAGGGCAAATGCCCTTCGTGTTGTCTCCGTAACCGCCGCTGCTGCCAAAGGCGTTGCCTTCGCCGCCGCCGTAGGTGTCTTCGCTCCACGTGGAGGCGAACATCCCAATGCCGCCGCGGAGGACGGTGTTGGGCAGCACCTGCCAGCTAAAGCCGACGCGCGGCAGAACGATATCGTACTTGGGCGCCTGCAGCGTGGTGCGGCCATTTTGTCCCTGTAACTCGTACCACATGCCGCCCTGAACGGGTGCCCCGGGAGCGATGTAGCCCTGCGTTCCGGGAGTGCCAATCGCGGCACCCGGCGCGCCAGTACTCGTAACGTTGAAGTTCTGAACCGCGGGATCGAAGGTTGTCTGGTTGCCCTTGGCGTCTCTCCAGCCGGTCTCGATCTCCCACCGCACACCCAGGTTCACGGTGAGGTTGGGCCGCACTTTGAAGTCGTCCTGGACGAACATCTGCGGGCTCTTCCAGCGTCCGGCGAACTCGATAGTGTTGGTGGCGCCCCAACTGCTCGCATCGCCGAGCAGGAAGTCTGCGAAGGCGTCACCGCTGGTGGCCGCGGTAGAGCTGCCGGATTGCGATGTGTAATTACCGGAATAAGTGAAGTTGCCGGACTGGAGGTTGCCCCACGCGGTGGAGTCGGCACGGTTGATCAGGAACTCGCCGCCTAAGTGCAGAACGTGGCGTCCCTTGATCAGGGTCACCACATCGGACGGATCGAAGACCATCTCCTTGTAAACGGAGTGCGAATTGCTTTGTACGGCCTGTCCCCCCGTGGAAGTTTTCCAATAGTTGCTAACGGTCAAGTTCGGGAAGATGCCGGCCTGTAGGGAGGGCATGTTCAGCTGTGTCGAATAACTGTTGCTCTCGCTGTAAGGCACAAAGAAGTTCAACTGATCGGTGAAGCCCATGCGCGCTTCGTTGATGACGTGTGAGCTCACAGTCCACACGTCCGAGATCGCGGCGTTGTCGCGGCTCACGTCCTGTGCCTGGCCGTTGAGCGGATTGAATACGGCTGGAGCCTGTCCGGGGTTGTCGCTTTCCGTTTCAGTGAGAGTAAGCCGATTGTTGGAAGACAGATCGGTGTCCCAGCGGCCAAAGTACTTGATGAATGGAGCCTGGCCTGCGGGTCCGAGAATCTGGAAGTTGTTGGGTGCATAGCTGCTTACCGTCGCCGGATAACCCTTCGTGGTCTGCACGTAGGCGATGATTGCCTTGGCGGCCGGGTCGATCATGCCTGAAGGAATCGTATTGCTGCCGTACTCCGAAATAAAGGTCTTGCGCGTGACGCAAGGTGCGGTTACGCTGCAACCGGCGCCCGTGGTCGTGACCGTCTGCGTGGTGGGATCGTAGAGGGTAGGCAGGCCGGCTTGCGTGAAATTGCCCCCCAACTCGGCGGTGCTGGGCAATGTGAGGGTCTGCACGTTCCCGGTACCGTTATTGATCGTGTGGTCATAGTCGAAATAGAAAAACGACTTGTGGAAGATCCCCTTCGGCAGGACCGGCCCGCCGACCGCGAATCCGAAGTTGTTGAAGCGGAGACGGGGAATGCTTCCTGTGCCGAAGCCATAGCTCGCGGCATTGAAGTAATTGTTCTGGTTGTACTCGTAGGCCGCGCCATGGAACTGATCGGTTCCGCTCTTGGTGATCTGGTTGTAGACGATGTCGCCGAGGCCATATTGTGCGGAGAAAGCGGTGGCGCTGACCTTCACTTCCGCCGTGGTCTCGAAGATGGTCACGTCGGAGTTCTGGCTCATGGGCAGAGTGGTCGTGGCTCCGTCCTGGAGATAGGACTGAAAGGGCTCATTGCCGTTGATGGAGGCGGTGGTTCCCACGTTGTTGCCCTGTCCGGGGGCCTCGCCGTTTTGATTTTCCGGCGTTCCCACCGCGCCCGGCATCAACTGGATGAAGTTCTCCCAGTCGGCCCCGCCGCCGTTCCCGCTGCCAACCTGCGGCAACTCGTCCATCGTGTCCGCTTCAAGGGTCGGCTCCAGCGAGCCGCTCTCGGTGTTGAGCATGGGAACGTCGGTATTGACCGTTACCTGCTGCGAAACCGCACCCACTTCCATTACCGCATTCACGGTTTCGATTCCGAGTGACAACGTAACCGGCCCGCGGACGAAGCTCTCGAATCCATCCTTTGTGAACTTCAACTGATAATGGGACTCGGGAATTGCGCCGGTATCGTAAAGGCCGGCGCCATCCGTAACGTATGCGCGCACCACGCCTCTATCGAGGTCCGTAACGGTCACCGTCACGTCTGGAATAACGGCGCCGGTTTTATCCGTCGCGGTGCCGCGTAAATCACCCGAGTTTGAGTTTTGTGCAAGACATGCTCCGCTTCCGCCGATCAGAATTCCACTGATCAGAGGGAGGATGAGCAGAGTCCACCGCGTCCCATTTCTCATGAAATTGCCTCCTGAACTGCTAACGATTGCCGCCGTTTCGGCTCCGGCGGCTTTCAATCTTTTCCGGCGCCGTGCCGGATGTGCGCGCTAATCCCGCGAGATCAAAAACTCTTAAGACAAACGGTTGTGTTAGCGGGAACCTATAGCGGTTTTCATGCGCGGGACGAATTACAGCATGATCAAAGAAGGATTGTCAAGTCAATTCTTGATTATAGACAAACGATTGATTTATTAATATAATCCTCGCGTGAGCGGGAAACCAATTCGCCATTTTGCTCAAGCTTAGAACGGAGTGGAGAGAGATGAGCAGGGAAATAATCTAAAAACAAACGCTTGCTCAAATTCATGAACGGCTTTGAGAAAGGGCGGAATTTATACATGGATCGTAGATCCCGGCGAAAGTTCCTGCAGGGAGCCGCGGTTGCGGCCATGACAAAAGCTTGTGCAAACGCTCTCCCGGCCTGGGGACAATCCTGGCCGGCTTTCCCAGCGATGCGCGCATGGATGACCGCAGAGGATGCAAGATTCAAGGAAATTGCCGTTCCCGATTGGCAATCGTCCTCGACCGGTGGCGCTGTTGCAATTGAAATCGATGCCTCCCGCCAATTTCAAAGTATTCTTGGGTTTGGGGGAGCGTTTACCGATGCTTCCTGCTATTTGTTGAACCGAATGAAGCCAGCGGCGCGGAGCCGGTTGCTGGGTGAGCTTTTTGGGCCGGAGGGCCTCAGGCTTTCCGTGGGCCGCACGTGCATCGGCTCGAGCGATTATTCCTGTAGCGCGTATAGCTTTGACGACTCGTCTTCGCCTGATCCTGGACTCAAAGACTTCAGTATTGAGCACGACCGCGCATACATTCTGCCTGCGCTTCGGGAGGCTTTGGGAATGAATCGCGATCTATTCTTTTTCTCCACCCCGTGGAGCCCGCCCGGCTGGATGAAGACGGGCGGATCGCTGCTGGGTGGCTCGATGAAGAAAGAATACCTGCAATCCTACGCGCAATATTTTGTGAAGTTCCTGGAGGCCTATAAGGCCGAAGGCGTACATGTGAGCGCTGTGACCTGCCAGAACGAAGTCGATACTGACCAGGACGGAAGAATGCCCGCCTGCCTTTGGGGGCAGGAATATGAGATCGCGTTTATTAAGGAATTCCTCGGGCCTGCGCTCCGCGAAGCCTCGCTCGACACGAAAATCTGGTTGCTTGACCACAACTACGATCTGTGGGGCCGCGTCATGGATGAACTGAGCGATCCCGGCGTCTTTGAATTTGTGGACGGTGTTGCATGGCACGCTTACGGAGGCAACCCCGATGCCATGACGCGGGTGCACAATGTCTTCCCGGCGAAAAGCGCCTACTGGACCGAAGGTGGACCCTTCATCACCGACGCGGACTACTTGACCGGCTGGGCAAAATGGTCGGGAGAATATGCCGTTATTCTTAAAAACTGGGCGCGCTGCATCGTCGCATGGAATCTTATTCTTGACGAAAAAGGAGGTCCTAGCATCAGCCCGTTTAAGTGCGGTGGGTTGGTTACTCTCGATTCGAAGACCCAGGAACTTGTACGGAGCGGCCAGTACTGGGCCTTCGCCCACTATGCCAAAACCGTGCGCCGCGGCGCGCGTGTGATTGCCAGCCATGTAGATTGTCCCGGCATCGAGCACGTTGCCTTCGTTAATCCAGACGGGAGCTATGTTCTTGTTCTCAGCAATTCCGGCGACGAACGCAACGTGGAGTGCAGGTTCGAAACCAGGTTCCTGCCGCTGGAGCTGCCGCGCAACTCCGCCGTTACGTTGCAGTGGGGTTAAACGGATTTCATCTCAACACAGATAGGATCGGGTTTATGAAGCACGCGCGGCGTTTATGGAAATTGAGCCACCTTCGGCGTCACTCGCGGCTTGATCGATGTAGGTCCGCCCTGATCGTCAATCACATTCGAGATTTCTCCTTTATCGCCCAGCGCCACCGTGATCATGTGATGAAAACGCACGCCTGCATTATGCGGGACTTCGATGGCGTGGCTCAATGTGACATCAGGACGTAAAAAGACGCTATAAACACCCAACCCCCACGCTTCGTGAGCGCTCACCTTATCAGCCACCTTGTAGGATGCCCAGCCATTTATGCCCGGCGCGCTAGAATAACTGGCTTGGTCCGGCGGATCGTAGGGGATCTCCGACTGATAGAAGTAGGTCCGGCCATCATTGCCGTTCCACAATACCTGGAACTGCTGGTGATGTTCGACAAAGAGCCCATATGCGGTCACGCGATCGCCATTCACCACCAACCCATTGGCGCTGGTATTGCTGGTCCAGCCCACGCCCGCGCCATGATCGGCGCGCCATATCCAGGTGTGATCGATGATGGTGTCGGAGCTGTTAACCCGCAGATTTACCTCTGTGCGGCCCACGCCTGCTCCGCCAACCCGAAAGAACACATCATGCAGGCAGATCGGGTTCGCAGCATGGCGCATTTTGCTGCCTTCGGGGCCCACCTCGAGCAGCACCGGCGATAAGACCGGGCCGGCATCGAAGAGCAGACCGGCAATCTCAATTCCATCTTTGTCCGCGGTTGTCATTGCCGCGTTGCCACGCGTCGGCTTGAGCGTCGCAAAGCCAAGACCGATCACAACCGTGCCGGGCCGGGTCACGCGAATCGGCGCATCCAGGTCATAAATCCCAGGCGTAAGCAGGAGATTCTTGCCTTTGGTCAACTGCGCGTTCAGGCTTGCTGCGGAATCGACGTCTGGCCGTGCGATATAAAAGTTATTCAAAGGAATCGACCCTCCCGGAGTGGATCCCTCGCGCCACGTAATCCCTTGGCTTTCCACCTTCAAAGCGGGCACGAGCACGCTCCATCGGCCCTGCGCGTCCACTTGCAGGAACGGCTTTTCCCTTACAACGGGCGCGCGATCAACCTTCGTATAGGGTGGGCTCGGCCACTCGCCTGCGGGCGGACTGGGTACACCGACGAAGACCATATTCCAATTTGCGCCGGTCCAACTCCGCCACTCGCTATTGCGCGCGATCCATTGTTGCTGTGACCCCGAGTCTACATTCCCATCGACGAGGGTGTCCGACATCCATCCGCCGCTCGCCCATCCATGATTCTGGTGCAGCACCATGTTGCCGCGTACGTGCATACGGCGAAAGGGTGCAGCCTGCGAAACCGCCCATTGCATCGTGCCGCCGGTCGGTTTCACAGAGAATCCCTCTGCTGCCCGCCAGAATGTGCAAGTGGCATTGTTATGGGGCAGGCTTGCATCGGAGTGCACGTTGCCGTCGATCTCGGTGTCGTCTGGCGATGCGCCCAATCCCAGCACCTGAGTATAAAAGCCTATCGGAATGTCCACGGGATACTTGCCGGGTAGAAACAGGAGCGCGTAACGCTCGGGACCAAATTCGGCGTTCTCCTCAAGCGCATACACCCTGTTGATCTGCGCCTGAATCTGGGCGGCCGGCATCGATGGATCGAAGATCAGAACATGGGGCCCGAGATTGGGTTTTTGCGCCAAAGCAGCTTTCATTGCGGTAGAGGACCATGCAATAGCGGCCGCGCATGTCAACACTCCCACTGCGAATCCGGACCGCTGCCTTCGTGCCGTTGCCCGCGCTTTGCGCGGCTTTGGATATGGACAGGCGATTTTCTTTGTATATCTACCAGACATACGTTCCTACCGATTCCGCTGGCATCGTCGTCTTCAGGAATGTGCCGTGATATTCAATCCGAAAAGTTTTTGAGAAGTTGCCGGTATTTGCAACCACCAGCACGATCTTCCCGTCGGGAGCGAGGAAAGCTACCGTCGAAAGCTGTTTAAGTTCATTCGATCCGATCCGGACCGAACCGGGATGCACAAACTTGGAGAAATGCGCCACCGCGTAGTAGGCCACGTTGAGCGTCGCTTTGTCGCCATCGAGCGTGATGGCCCCAAAGCAGCCTGTGCATCCGCCATTGTTTGTGTGGGGTCCAGCCTGTGGGTCCGCCGCCAGGTTCCAAAGCAGTACGTTGCGGCTCCAGTTGCGCGTGGCTCCAATCAAGACCCGGCTCACCGGTTCCGCGATTCCAATCGTTGCCGAGCCTGGCCATTGCGTCACGGACTGTTCAGTCAAATAAAGATTTTTATTGGGGTACTTATTATGCACGTCGGTCAATGTGCTGCTGTCACCGCCATAAAGATGAAAAGCGGTTCCAATTGCATACCTGCTGGCCGCCGGATCGGCCAGGATCGAGAGCGGATACGACGGCACATCGGGATTATGATCGTACAACTGGATCTCGGTCCGGATTCCCGCCCGTTCGAATGCCGGGCCTAGATATTTCCCAATCAATGTATCCTCATCTTGCGCGAAGAGGACCATGCTGGGCGTATTCTTCGGGTTCAGAGGTTCATTCTCGACTGTAATGGCGCTGATGGGAATGCCCTCTGCTTGCATTCCTTCGACATATTTCACGAGATAGCGCGCATAGGCGTCATAATCTTCGGGCTTCAGCTCGCCGCCTTTCACATCGTCATTGGTCTTCATCCAAGCCGGCGCCGACCACGGTGATCCGAGAATCTTGATCTGCGGATTGATCCGAAGAATTTCTTTGAGCGCCGGAATCACGTCGCCACGGTCCGGTTCCAAGCTGAATTTCTTGAGGTCCGGGTCGGTCTCACCGGCGGGCATGTCGTCATAAGAGTACGCGTGATCGTTCATATCCGAGGACCCGATGCTAACGCGCAGATAGCTGACGCCGATGCCATCCTTCTTCATGGAAAAAATCTGCTCCAGAAGAGCAGATCTCCGTTCCGAAGTCATGCGCATAAGAAGCTGCGCGCTTCCACCGGTCAATGCAAAACCGAAACCCTCGATCGGCTGAAACTGCTGCATGTCGTTGACCGTGATCGTCGGCAGCGGCTCTGGGGAATCGGAGAAGTGCAGCGGGTCCTGTTGAAGAGCGAATAATGCAGACCGGTCGGCAGTAGTAAGCCAAAGCTGAGCGTCCGGCATACTTTGGGCCCGCATCGTGATGGAAAGGCAGGAGAAGAGCGGAATACAAAAAGGGAAAACCATTTTCCATTTCATGGCCACCTCGGCGCTGGCTCCTAGTTGGAATGCTGCTTGAAATTCGGCAAACTTTCGGGATTTAGGTAAAGGCAAACGATTGTTAAAAGGATAATGATTCAATCGCCCCAAGATCACAGCAGAGCGTGGCCTTCATTGTCAAGACCCGGTTTCGAGAGCGGGGCGGAGTTTTTCCGGCGGGCCTGCAGGGCGATCCTGAGAATCATGAAGAGAAAAGGCCATCCAGCATAGCCGCTGGGCATTTCAGCATGGCGTTGGGCATTCGTTGGGCATTCATGGATGCGCAGAATCGTAAGTTTTAACCAGCGGCAATGCCCGGTCAATTCTCCGGCCTTCCAAGAATCAATCTTTATCGTCTTTGGTCGCCACGCCATCCGTCGAGCGGATTGCGCCTCGGAGTGACCGTGGGGTGGTTACCCCGACGGCCGGTCGTTTCTGGAGCCGGATTACCCTCATGCGGACCGCTGCGGCCCGAACCGTCCGGTTTCTCAACGCGCGAAATGGGAATTTGCCTGCAAATTGTCTTTTAAATGTCATTTGTCCGCAATTGCAAACCTCGACTCGGACCGCACGCGCCCCTCGGAAGGAAAATGGGAGTAATATGGCTACGGCCAGCGGACGTCGACCGCAACCGCAACGAAGACGCCGCGCATTATTCCGATCAGGGCTGAAGCCGTTGTAACTCGGCGATGGCTTCCTCGGATTTTTAAAAAAGAAAAAAGTCGAAGATCCGAAAAACACTTGCTCGATGTTTCGGTTTTTGCGACAATGACCCACCGGTTCCCGCGACATTTGGACGCCTATCGCGTCCCCCCAGCGCGAAGGCAACTAACCCCGCGCGACCGGCAACGAACAGCATTAGCTCGTGGTACGAGTTTCCGGGTGATAAATGGAAGGCAGCACAGATGCTGGCCGGATAGCTGCGGAATGTTTCCGCGGTCTGGCGCCGTGTCTGAGGTTAGGACTATTTTCCTTATAGTCCATTGGATTCAAACAGAATCTGAAGGGGCAATCGCATGAACCTTCCTCTTCGTTCTTTCGCCGCGCTCGCAGCCGGCGTTCTGTGTATTGGACTCCCCTGCCATGTGTTTGGGAAGCAGGCGCCGCAAGCACACCTCACCTCTGTTTCAATTGCGCAACCTCCGGGGGGCGAGCCTCAAAGCGCCCCGGAGACGGTGGTCATTCCCGGTCCGCTGCGCTCGTTTCTGCGCATGGCGGGCATCAGCCAGCAGATTTCTCCCGATGAAGTGCTGCCCATGCTGGCGCGCAACGTAACTCTCTGGGGGCATGAGAACGGAAGAGAAACCGAATATCTGTTGCTCTTGTCGCGCTACGTGCAACTCGCCAGGGAGCTGCAGTCCTTGGCCGGAGCCGACAGCGTCATCCGCGTTGCGGATTGCGGCGATGCGGTTCGGCTCATTCAGATACTCGGTTATCAATTCCAGAGGAGCTGCGGGCTGAAGGACGCGTCCCTGACAACGCAAAACGCGGAGCGCGCATTTTTGACGGTTGATTCAGGTTTTCCTCTCACGGTGCTTGAGCAGGCCCTGCAAAGACACACGCTTTTTACTTACGAGTTTCCGGGTACTCGCGTGCCGATTTTGTTTACGGAAAAAGATTGGGCATCCGTCAGCGCGGGCAAAAAGAAAAGGGGCGGGGATCTTCTCGATATCTTGCTTCACGACCAAGACATCGATCGCCTGTACGCGGGTCTTTCCAGGGTTGACCAGGAAACCAGGGTGGCTCTCTTCCAGGCGCCTGGACTGAGAAAGCTGCTTCCTGTCGCCCCGGTGCTGGACTTCTATGGAAACCAGATTTGTATCCGCGCTGGAAAGGTCTCTGTCCCAGGCGGCGCCAATGCCGAGCACGCCTGGCAGGAACTGGTGGGAGCGAGTCCAAGCTCCCAGGGTGCGTTCGTAGATCATCTGCTGGGGCGAGATCACGGCTGGATGGCGGCATATTTCGATGCTCTGTCGAGGGTCGGCCCGACCCAGCAAGCACACCTCACCGACGGTTCGCGCCTCAAGCTTTTGTACGACGCGTATCGATCGGCGGTTTTCAACGATAACGCAGCAGCGGGCGTCTTCCCGAAAAATTCCGAGCTCCTGCTCCTCTTCACCCGGCTTCAATGGGGTGCTGATGGCGAGCCTCAGATTCCGGGGGATCCAGCGGTGTGGAAAGAGATTTTCGACCGGGAGGTGAAGACGCTTGGGGCGCACGATTGGGCAAAGCGCGTGCGCAACCTGGATACGCCGGAACGATTGCTCGAAGGGTTCGTCGTTGCCTCTACTGTGGAGACAGATATAGGTCCGGTGCAGGTTTATCTTACCCTCAGCGCGATCGACGACGGACGGCCGGCGGGAAAACATCTGTCTCCGGACACGGTGCGGCTGTTGGCAGGCAGCTTTGCGCGATTGAATAACTGGTACTCGATCTTCGCCGAGTTTCCGGCCCTGGACGACGCCTCGATCTCCAGCTTCATTGATGCGGCGGACCGTGTTGACAAAATCCCGAATCAGACGTTGCGCGCCAATGCTTTAGGCGCGTTTCAGGCTGACATCGGCCTGTGGCAGATCGTTACGCGGCAGGGCCAAATTCCGGCTGACAAGCTGAATGCATCCTGGCAGGCCGCCATTCATCCGTTCATCGGGGTCACCTCTTCGGAGCAGCTCTTTGACGCTGCCCGCAACTCACTGCAGGCGACGGTGGTTGCGGCGTCCGGTACATCCGGCAATCTGTCGCAGGATCAGGTTGTTGACTTGCTCGCAGGCCCCGCGCAGGACACTCCCGAGGGCCGGCGTGTGCACCAGGAACTGGCCCGCAGGATCAGCTCTGTGCTCGAAGACCAGCGGCTGGTTTCCCTGGATACGCTCTTTGGCCTGTACGACGGATTGAATGAGCTTGCGCGCGGTGCTCATGTCGGCGATAACCTGATCCAGCTTGCCGGCAATTTACGCGAGTTTGAGATGCCGCGGCCGATCTTCACGGCGGGCGAAAAAACCTCATGGTCGCCGGTGATTTACACCAATCGTCATGCTGAGTTACAGGTCCGGACCGACCTGACCAGCGTCATTCGCAACCCCGGATCGCCGGCGCAACTGGAGGCTGCGCGAGGTCGCCTCACGCCTTTCCTCAGGGACACTCTGGTGGGTCTGAACTACGCCTACTATGAGCCGCCTGGTGCGCAAGTTCTTCATAACAACCCGCTCTTTGTCCGCTCTCACGATTTTTCGACCGTTTCGGTGCAGGGCGTCCAGCAGATATGGGGCGCTCCGGAGTTGATTGGCATCGGCGTCACGGCCGGCGGCGGCGCTTACCTGATGGGCTCGCTTGCCGACCTGCCGTATGCGCTGGCGTCGGTGGAGCAGGATTTCATTGCGCCGGATAACATTCAGGCCCTCATCTGGAAAGAGACTGTGCCTCAACTCCTGGTGGATGCGATCGTTCCCCGCTGGTGGAACGTGAGCAAGGACGAGTTGCACGCCGCCGACCTTTATCAACGGGCAGGGGAAGAGCTCCTGACCGATTCGGTGAACGATCCTGAGCTGCGGCAGAGGGTTGTGGCCATTCTCGCCGACAGGATCACGCCCGGGCGCCTGGACCGGGTCGAGTTGGCGCTCCACGATTCCGACCGTGCAGCGGCGTCACTCTCTTCCGAGGTGCTGCCCGCGGTTATGTTCTATCTCGCCGCCGAATACCGCAAGAAATATCCGGATCAGGCTGTGCTCGCTGGCCCGGCTGGACGGGAGTTGGATGCGCTCGTACACCACGATCCCTCCGCCGCCAGTCCGGAACGCCTGTCGCGCGACTTCGGAGTTCCGCATCCTTCGATGGCGCAAAGCGATGCTCCCACGCTTTTGAATACCGGATTGTTTCCGGTCTCCGGAGGATATACCAGCCGGCTCTTCGGTGAATCCTGGGAATCGAGCAACTTATATTGGGCCCGCCTCGCCGATGAGATGGGCTATTCGCCGGTGATGCTCAACATCCTTGTGCCTGAGTTGACCCGCCAGATGATCGTGAATATCTTTGCCACCAATATCGACGATTGGCCCGCGTTATTACGCGCAATGAGGGAAACAGGGGAAGAGTTCCGGCAGGGCAGAATAGCGGTGCAAGCCGCTGATCGGGTCCACGGCCAATAGAAAAGCGGTGCTAGGGAGCGCGGATCGGAATGACCATGAGAAAAGGATCTTTCGCACTATTCGGCGTCTGTTCAGGATTGCTGTTGCTGATGGGCAGCGGACCGCAGCCCAAAGCTCAGGATGAATCGTCAAATTTTCGCGTAAACGTTGTGCTGGTGCAGCTCAACGTCGCGGTTACCGATCACAAGGGCAACTATATCGCCGGTCTCCACCCTGAAGACTTCATCGTGACCGAAGACAGAATTCCGCAAAAGATTGCCACATTCGAAGAGGGCAACGGGGTCGCCACCGAAGTGAGCAACAGCATAGGCGAGAAGCGCGTTTCTGAAAGCTCGAGTGAGAGCAGAGACTCGCAAGAATCGGCTCCGACCCCAGAATCGGCTCCGACCGTCGACGCGCATGGTGTCCAGATCTCGCGTGTGGCCGGAGCCAATGTCTTTATTCTTTTCGACACCAGTAATTATATGTATCGCGGTTTTGTCTATGCGCAGGACGCCATCACTGACTTTGTCCGCTCTATGGACGATGCCAGTAGGATCGCGTTCTATTCATACAGCCGCAATCTCTCCCGCGCTGCTACGCTCACTTCCGACCGCTTCGGCGTGGTAAAAGGTGTGCGCAGCACAGTTGCCGGCGACGATGCCGCGCTTTACAACTGCCTGTTGCTGACGGTCGAAGACGCGGCGCAGTTGAAAGGCCGCAAGGCGATCGTGGTTTTTTCGAACGGTCCTGACAATGCCAGCTCTGTTCCGCCGGAGGACGTTGCTGAACTGGCCCAATCTACGGGCACCATCATCTACATCATCAGCACCCGGCAGGCGCAGAATGAGCCGGTTTCGGCCGCGGCCTTCGAGCGCATGAGCAAAGCCACCGGCGGTAAAGCGTATTTTGCCGGAAACTGGCGCGAGGAACATCAGGCGTTTGCTTCTATCCGCGAAGATCTTGGCCATCTCTATACTCTGAGCTATTATCCGCAACCGAATCCCAATCGCGGGTGGCGCTCCATCCGCGTGCAACTGAACGGCAAAGATCTTCAGAAATATCACATTCGCACCCGCGATGGTTATCGATTGCTGCAGCACGCGCTTGTAACCGATGCAAGCAATGCCGGGCCGCCGTCAGAGCCTGCTCCTCAATCGGACCCGAAGTGATGCGCGGACGAGCAGTCAGCCGCGGCGATGCGGTTAAGGATGATCTTTGGCCGGGCGATCATACAACCAAAGCTCGCTTATCAGCAGCCCACGCAACCAGACCTTGCGTTTTTTGAGAACAAAGCCGGTATCCCGCAGCGCTGCAGCATGATCCGGAAGAGTTCGCATCTTCAGTCCCGTGAGCAGGCCGAATGCCGCGTAGAGCGCCGAGACAATCGGCTTGGCCACGTGGCGCCCGTACCAGTTCTGCGGCACTGCGAACTCCGAGATAGCCCACAGTGCGCCCGGCGCAAGCGAGCCGCGCAGCCTTTCCGCCAGATTCCGCACTTCCACACCGGTCAAGCAATCCAGAAAGAAATGCGTAGCGATCAAATCGTAGGAAAGGGAAGCGGTTTGCCAGTGGCGGGCGTCAGCACAATATGCGTGAACGCGACCGACCTCTGCTCCGGCGTGTGCGGCGAGCATCCGCAGCATCGACGAGCTCACGTCAACCGCATCCACGCAAAGGACGGAGTTTGCAGCAAGAAGGCGGGCCGTAAAGCGGCCATCTCCGTCGCCTAGAATCAGTGCGTGGCGTCGCTCATTCAGCTCGGTTAAGAAGGCGCAACGGCACCGCCATAGCCAGGGGCCGAATGTGGCATATTCCATCCAGCGATAAAGGTGAGCGAGGCCATCGAAGTCAGGGATGTCCGTTGTCCTGGCGCGGACTGCTTTTGCCGGGCTTGGCGCAGCGGTCATCGCGTGGCAATCCACGCGATTGCGATGAAGGCAGCCGGCGTAAGCAACACGAGGTCGGCGGCCGCGCGCAATGCCACCGGGCTCAGCCGGTTTCGCAAGCAATCAAGCCACGCCAGCAGAATCGCGCTGAAGCTTCCCGACAGGAGTAAAATCGCCGCACGGATCTGCGCCGCCGGCAGAAAGGCTGCGAGCAAGAGGCCCGCCACGGCTAGAAAGCATGCCATCGAAAAAGGCCACGCCTGATCATCCACGGCCTGATTTTGCACGGCCCGATCCTGGTTCCGCGGCTCCCATGCCCACGACTCCCATATATTGATGGCCGAACAGTTGAGCCAAGCCAAAAAAGCAAAGTAAGTAACTGAGCACAGAATCAGCTCCGTAGAGGTGCTGGGCAAATCCGGCAGGAGCCTCAACGTCGGCAGTGCGCAGCCGATCGTGAAGAGAAAGCCCACCAGCAGCTCCTTGCTGAGCGTCCGCCAGAGAAAGGGATGGAACCTGTC
>JASHQE010000116.1 GCA_030037705.1 Acidobacteriaceae bacterium
GCAGCGCGGAGAAACGGAAGGTGTTTCTCCAGCGATGAACGGTCGAGTGCACGCTCGGTGAAGAAATCGAAGTCGATCGACGCTCGATGGCCCACGCGGAGCGCAATAGCCGTTCCACCGTAGAGTGCCATCCCGAGGTCGGCGATCGGACCGAGCCTGGGCCACAACCGCAGCTGCGTCTCGGGCAATATCTCAAGGTGCGGGGAAAACCTACCCATCACGCAACTCTCCGTTGCCGAAGAAAGGGCACTTTGTCAGGCTCGGAAACTCCAAGCCGATAGTGCCAGTAAGCCCATGATCGCTCATTGAACTCCCCGGCCTCAGCTTCTCGCAGCACGGCTATCAGGTATTCCTCGTCTACGAGGCTGAAAAGGACCCGAACGTCGTCATAGTCTCCAATATTCATGACCTGGGCAACGATCCGGTCCGGATATGCGAGGGCGTCGTCTGGGGCCTTCCACCAGATGTACTTCGTCGCCCACAGTCTCAGGGTCTCTTGTTCCAATGGCTTCATTGCTCGCCTCTGAGCTAACTTAGGTTCCGGCCGCGTTCCATCAAAAGTCTCCATTTGAACCCATTTACAGGATAATGCAAAACTCTCCCTTGGACGCCTCTTTCTCCTTTAACTGGAAGGACATAAGCGCAATTGAAAAAACGCGATTGCGCCCACAGTAAAGAGCTTTACCCCAACGTCGAACAAGCAGGGATCCAGGCGGCGCAATTGCGTCAAAGGTACCTGAGAAAACTCGGGAGTTAATGCTGCACTTCATCACGAGCCAATATGAAACTTACACGCAAAAGAATCTGAGTCGTGTATACGGCATGTTGGCTCGAGCCTGTGAATCCCAGGGAACTGTGGTTCCCAGTTTCAAGACTTTCTGGAAAACGACGAGAAGTCGCCCACGGCATGAACAGGTATTAAAATGAAAAGGACCTCGCGCCGCTTACCCTTCAGAGGCGTGCTACTCAAACCTAGAACTAACGACACCACGTCATGGCGAATGGCCCTTTCACATCTGTCACGTTGATCATACTGAGCTTGATATAGAACTGATCTGTTCCCGTACCAGACAGAATCTAGGACGACCATGGTACACGATGTTGACGGACGCCTTCTCACGCCGATTGCTTGCAGTCTTTCTCAGCTTCGACCCGTCAAGCTACCGTTCCTGCATGATGGTCCTTCGAGAATGCGTCCGCCGCCATGGGCGATTCCCTCAGAGCCTTGTGGTGGATGGCGGGAAAGAATTTGAAAGCGTCTATTTCGACACACTTCTGGCTCGGTTCGAGTGTACAAAAAAGACGAGGCCTCCCGCAAAGGCGCGATTCGGCTCTGTTTGTGAGAGGCTATTTGGAACGTCAAACACACATTTCATTCACAATCTGGCTGGCAATACGCAGATCACCAAAAATGTTCGTCAAGTTACCAAGTCCGTAGATCCCAAGCGGCATGCAGGCTGGACTCTCTCAGAACTCCACAAAGCTTTGTGCGCATGGGCATATGAGGTGTACGAGACGATCCCACATCTGCTCTCGGACAGAGTCCTCGCGAAAGCTTCGCTGCCGGATTGGCGCAAAGTGGGACCAGGCGGCACAGAGCAGTTGCATATGATGAGGAGTTTCGGTTGTGGACGCTACCAACGACACCTCGCGGTACAGCGCAGGTTATACCCGGCAGAGGAGTGAAGATTAACTGCATCTTCTACTGGGCGCCGGCGTTACGGGAGCCAGAGATCGAGCGGATTCAGGTACCAGTTCGTTACGACCCCTATGATGCAGGTGTCGCTTACGCCTATGTGCAAAAGCGTTGGCTTCAATGCATCTCTGAACATTACAGCATCCTCCGTGGGAAGTCCGAGCGTGAATTGATGCTTGCGACTGCGGAACTGCGTAAACGTGCGCAGCGGCATACAGGGCAATTTACAGTTACGGCAAGGAAACTTGCAGACTTCCTTGAAGGTGCGGAAGGAAATCGCCTTTTGAGCAAACAACGCGCATGTGATGAGGAGGCGAAACAGGCGCTAGATACGGGACACGAATCCTACGCTGCAATGACGTACAGCAGCCGATCGAATATTCCGTCTGGAAATGAAACAAGTTCAACGGAACAGGCTGCATGCGTAATAACAGTACAGCTGCCAGATCTCAGTGCTCTCACTGTTTACGAGGAGTTCTGAACATGCCCTCTGAGAGCTTTCCGCGTCATTTGCTAGAGAGGCCGGGCAACGAGCGTCTCGCCTACTTTCGATCCTATACCGTTGCCCATCCGAAGCTGACAGAGGCGAGTGACGCTCTGCTTCGCTCTATCCGAGAGCCCGCTGGCAGATCCTTGATTTTGGTGCTCGGCCCGACCGGCGTAGGCAAGACGACGCTCCGCCTTCGGATTGAACAGGAATTGAAGCGAGAATTCCTTGCACTTGATAAGCCGGCACTGGGTCGCATCCCAGTGGTTGGACTTGAAGCAGTTGCGCCAGATTGTGGCCATTTCAACTGGAAGGACTATTATCGCCGAGCCCTGTGTGTCCTTGAAGAACCGTTGATTGACAACAAGATAAATTACGCCACACCCAGCATACGTCGAAGTCCGAACGGTGACCTAATCGTTAATGACAGAGCTGGAAGCCACGAATTGCGCCGTGCGATGGAGCACGCCTTGTATTATCGGCGACCGGCGGCAGTGCTAATTGATGAAGCCCAGCATCTCACCAAGATGGCGAGCGGGCGCCGTCTCTCCGATCAGCTTGATTGTCTCAAATCCCTAGCCAGTTTAAGTGGATGCATTCATGTGCTTGTGGGCACTTATGAATTGCTCCCCTGTCGCAATCTCAGCGCGCAGCTCAGCCGGCGCAGCATCGATAGACCCGTTCGAGATGCAGTTGGCACTTGCTGAGCATGTTGATTTAACAAGTCTCTTGGATGGAAGCATCGCGCTATGCTCAACGAAATCGTAAGCTGGGAACACGCTATACCGATCGTCCCTCCTCCGACCCGCCTCTACCATCTCCCTCCTATTGGGATCGGAACTCCAATGGTCGAGAGCCTGACCGGGTACATCGCCCGGCTTGCTGAGGCACATTGCGTATCGGCGGCCGTCCTTTATCAAAAGGAGATCAAGCCGATAGCGTCGACCGGCAATATCTTCACATTTCAGGTTTCGTGTGATGAAGGCTATTCCACGCAGGCAATCAATGGTGTTGGTTCAACTGCCGCCTCCTTTGTACGATCGCTAGAGGAACTTACTGGCAGGCACGATCTTCGCTATTTGACATTGCTCACTTGGAAACATGTTCTGGATCGCGTTGCACTACTACGCCGCTCCAGATCCTGGTGTGAGAGCTGCTTCTATGCATGGCACAATTCCGGGCAGGAGATTTACGAACCTCCCCTCTGGACCCTTCAAGCCGTGACTGTGTGCCCCTATCATCGCCGTCCGCTTTGCCAGGTTTGTCCACATTGCAGAAAAATGATCGGACCGCTCGACCCGCGGTCCCGTCCTGGTTATTGTTCGAGATGTTCTCAAACACTCGTTCCCAAAACGGTAGCCCTGCCACTTGATCTGGGGCTACTCTCGAAGGACGCAGAAGATTGGGCCAACTGGATAGTGAGCACGCTGGGGGAATTGTTGGCTATGGCGCCTCGAGTCGGGGCCTCTCCGGAAAAGAGACAGATCGCCGCGATAATTCGTCTTTGTGTGGACGAGACAACCTCCGGTAATGCATCTGCGTTCGGGCGACTCATGCATACTGAGAGGGGCAGTGTTATCAGGTGGGAAAAGGGCGTTGGAAGGCCACGTTTATCCGTTCTTCTGAACATCGCTTATTGTCGAGGAATATCGCTAGCGGAACTGGTGTGTGAATCTCCTTCATCCATCGCTTCGCGGGCGTTCCTTCGTCCCCCATTGGCAAAAGCCCAAGAATTGGTCAGACAAACCCGAGCACGAGCCAGTTGGCGAGTCGATACAACGGAGGTGCTTGAGAATCTCAATGCTGCCTTAAATGAAGATCCGCCACCATCCCTTACCCGTGCCATCAGGCGACTAAACTGCACCGAGGTCACTGCCCGCAGGCACTTTCCTGAACTCTGTTTCAAGCTCGCACGGCGCTATGCAGAATACCGGGTGAAGCAAGCTATGCGACGGAAAACACTTGCAGCAGACGAAGTTCGACGAGTAGCTTCCGATCTGCAGGCAAAGGGCATTAAGCTCACACGCACACATCTTCGCCCTCTTTTGAGCAGTTCTGACTATCTCAACTTGGTCGAATCAAAAGCAGTACTCGATGAACTACGTGGCGGGGGCATCGGCAAGGCTACTGTCTAGTAGCTATGCAATCTCGTGTGCCTTTATGAATGTACCGTCGGCAATACTATGGTTCCAATTCTTTCGATATTGAGACTTGTTTTGGTCTCCTGGCAATCCTATGGTTCCAAGACGGCAAAACTATGGGTAAAGTGACATGATTGCGCGGCAACATTATGCTTTCAACTCGGCAAAGATATGCTTTAAAGCACAGAGGCGTGCGATGCAATCCAGAAAATGGCACTGGCTGCCACTTTATGGGTCCCGGGAGCTCTTCTTGTCATAACAGGCAAAAAACGGCCAGGTCCGCGTCTTGCCCTTAGGTTTCAACAATCCGTGCGGTCAGCAAGAGGCCATATTGACGTGGGTAGCCGAAGGTTGCCTCCAAGACCGACACTTCCTTCGAGCCGAGCTTTTGGGGAAGTCGTTCGCACGCGAGTGAGCGATTGTTCATGGATAAAGGAGCGAGGTCGACTCGCTGGCATTCTTCAAGGAAGATCGACATCTTCCGCGGGAAGAGCGAAGCGCTCGAGTTGCACTTGACCGTCCTTCCTCACATCGACCTGCAATACTTGGTTGGTGAGATCGCCTGATGCCTCAAGCACTGCTTCGATCAGAAGCGCAGCCGCGGAATCGTCTTCGTATCCCCAACCGACGTGAAGTGTCAAAGCTTCCAGATCCGACTGGCGTGCTTCCTCGCCAAGGCGAAATCCATCATCCGGGTGATTGACACGGCCGCTGCCACACACTCCCAAACCG
>JASHQE010000117.1 GCA_030037705.1 Acidobacteriaceae bacterium
CTCGAAAACATCCGCATCTGCGACGCAAATGACTACTCGACGATCAGCGGCTGGGAATCGACAGCGATGGAAAACCACTCCGGTCTCGTCGACAACTTCCGCGATTTGAAATCGAATCCCGATCCCATTCGTACTGCGCTGCTGCCGATTCGTCCTGTAGCTAAACAAAAGGCGCTCGTTGCCGCACTCGGTACGCAGATCAACTTCGATCTCTAACTGCTCAACGATTCAAATCATCCTGTCGAAGGCAAGCTCACTTTTTCCATGACGGATCCCGCGAGTGTGAGCCATGCGATCGATACATATGACACACCTGCGTTCGTAGCGGATCAATTATCGTACCTGGTTCAAAGAAACGCCTTCAGTCCCAAGCTCGAGCGCGAAGGCGTGTGGACAACGCATTTCGCTCTCTCGAACAACGCATCCGCGGCACATACACGGCAAATCTGGGTGGTCGATCCCACGCCGCATCGTTTCGACAACCTGCGCGTCGCCACGCATGGCCTCGCCGACGAGATCACGGCGCAACTCTCGGCCATTCCCGGTCTTGTTTTTCTCCCCTTTGAGACCGGCCGCCAGTATGACCTCATCCTCGCGTCGCCTGCGACAGAGCAACCCACCGATACCGTCAGCACAGACGACGTAGGCGCCGACAAGCGCAGCAAATCGATTCCGCCCACGCAGCTTCCAGGCGAGGTTGTCGCAGCCTTCACCGCAGGCACGCCTCTTTTTGTCGTCTGCACCAACGATGGCCAGGCCACAGGCGCTGGCGCGCAACTTGCCTCCGCCGCGGGCTTTCAGTTTGCCGGAATGGTCGGCTCTTCGCGCGCTTCGTGGATGGGCACATGGTTTTTTGTGCGCAAACATCCGGTCTATGACGGCCTGCCCGTCGATCGCGCGATGAGCATTGAGTATCAGGTGAAGGGCTCTGATTCAAATGGCCTCATCGTCTCCGGAGACGGCCTTGAAATTATCGCCGCCTATAGCCGCGACCACGATCGCAAGATCGGCGCCGGCACCTTCGCGTTCTCGGGCCAAAATCGCCGGCTGCTCTTCCATCGCATTACAGGCATGCACACGGTCTTTCATCGCCGGCTGCTCTCCAATGCAATTCAGTATTTGACGGCCAAGAACACTTAATTGTTGCCGGTTTTGCGCCCCAGTGTGGCTAAATTCTGAATTTCGTCCCCTTTTCAGTCCGGCGCAGGCTTTCTTGCTTTGCATACGCAACTTGTTGCCAATCTGTCTGGTCTAAAGGAAGTGCAGTCGAGGCGATTTGAGCCCGCGCGAACGACTTGGAAGCGGGCGCCTCAAAGGAGCAGCTACTATGCGGAAAAAACCACACAACCTTGCAGTTCTTGCAGCGGTGGGATCGCTGCTGTCAGCCCTGCCTGCATGGGCCGCGGCCGGCCAAAATCAGCCGGGGCAGGGGCAGACCGTCGTCACTATCCTTCCCGATAAGAACGCGCCGTCGCCCAACATTTCGCAACAGCAGTTGAACGTCAAGGTCAACGGCAAAAACGCCCAGGTAACCCGCTGGCAACAGCTCGGCTCGAACGCACCTGTCGAATTGGTCATTTTGATCGATGGTGCTGCGCGCACAAGTCTGGGCACGCAGATGGATGACATTGCGCACTTTGTACAGGGTCTACCAGCCAACGTGAGCGCAACCATCGCTTATATGCAGAATGGGCAGGCAGCTTTAACTGGCCCGCTTACGACGGATCGAACCGCAACCCTGCGCGGCCTGCACATTACGGGCGGTGTGCCGGGTATAAGCGCCAGCCCCTATTTCTGTCTCTCGAATCTGGCTCAACACTGGCCCTCGCGCAACCGCGAGACCCGGCATGAGGTCGTTATGATCACGGACGGCGTGGATTACTACGACGGCGTGCGGCATTACGATCCGGAAGATCCTTACCTCCAAGCGGCAATCAACGATTCCGCCCGATCGCAGCTGATCGTCTATACGATTTATTGGCGCAATATCGGCCGGATCGATCGCAGCATGGCAGCCGACAACAGCGGCCAAAATCTGCTGACCCAGCTCACCGAGGCAACCGGCGGCAACAACTACTGGGAGGGCTATGGAGACCCGGTCAGCCTCCAGCCCTACTTCGAAGACATCGAGCGGCGCCTGAACAATCAGTACGAGTTGAGCTTTATGACTCCTTCCGGCGGCAAGGCGCAGGTTGAGTCATTGAAGTTCAAGGCCGATGTGCATGGAGCCAAGATCGATGCTCCGCAGCAGGTCTTCGTGGTTGGTTCGGAAATGGCTGAAACCCAATAGTTGGGACGCGGAAAATCCAGCGGTCGATTTTCGAACAGAATCCGAGCGCGCATGGTTGCTCGGATTCTGTTCGAAGCGGCTGCGGGATTTTCCGCCTCAGTGCCTTTTCTCCTCGTCGGAACCAATTCCTGATGAATCCCTGAACCGCAACCCGCCTTAAGCGAATCTATTCAGCTGACATCGATATTGTGAGGCTGGCGCTCGCCGGGCTCGGGCCGGGTTGAGCACTGCCCATTTCCCGGACCATCAACAAGATACGCTCGGAAAATCGCTACGGAGAAGACTTTTTGTCCGACAACGCATCCGCTCTTCCCGCCCCGGTTGGCATGTCTGGCAAGCCAGCGCCGCCCCGGCCTGCGCACATGGAGAATCCCAATGCGTCGGCGGCAGTGCATTGGAAGCCGCGGGTCAACCCCTGGCTCATCGCCATGACGGTGGCTCTCGCCGCCTTCATGGAGGTGCTCGACACCTCCATCGCCAATGTGGCCCTCCCCCACATCGCCGGCACGCTCGGCGCCAGCACCGATCAGAGTACCTGGGTGCTCACCAGCTATCTGGTCTCGAACGCTATTGTGCTCCCGCTTGGCGGTTGGGCTTCGAGCCTGATGGGCCGCCGCAACTTTTTTGTTTTCTGCATCACGGTCTTCACCATTGCCAGCTTTCTCTGCGGCGCGGCGCCCACGCTTCCCATGCTGTTGCTCTTCCGCGTCATCCAGGGCGCCGGCGGGGGCGGGATGCAGCCCATGGCCCAGGCCATCATGGCTGATTCCTTCGAGCCGCACCAGCGCGGTCAGGCCTTCGCGCTTTACGGATTGGTTGCCGTGCTTGCTCCGTCCATTGGCCCGACTTTAGGCGGCTGGATCACCGACAACTTCTCCTGGCGCTGGATCTTCTTCATCAACATCCCGGTCGGCATTTTTGCGTTCTTTCTTGTCACCCGTCTGGTCGAGGATCCGCCGTGGATCAAGGCCGACCGCTCGCGTCTGCGCAACATGGACTATCTCGGTCTGGCCTTCCTCACGATCGCCATGGGCGGCCTGCAGATTATGCTCGATAAGGGTGAGGAAAACGACTGGTTCGCCTCCAACTTCATCCGCCTCTTTGCCTTCCTGTTTGTCTTCGGCATGATCGGCCTGATTGTGCGTGAATGGAACATCAAAAGCCCGCTCATCAATCTGCGGCTCTTCCGCTTCAAGAACTTCGCCATCTGTTGCTTCCTGATGATGCTGGTCGGCGGCGTGCTCAACGCCAACACCGTGCTGCAGCCGCAGTTCACGCAGCAACTGCTTGGCTATAACGCCACCACTGCCGGGCTCGCGCTCACCGCAGGCGGCGTGGCACTGGTCATCATGATGCCGCTGGCCGGCTTCGCCACCAGCAAGATCTCCGCACGCACGCTCACCGTCTGCGGGTTCATTCTCTTTACCATCAGCTTCCGCTATGCAGCCGCAGTCACCAATTTGCAGATGAGTTTTGCCGAAGCCTCCTGGCTCCGCGTCGTCCAGATGCTGCCGCTGCCGTTCTGCTTCATCTCCATCACCAACGCGGCCTATATCGGCATGCCGCGCGAGGAAAGCAACCAGGTAGCCGGCCTCATCAACTTCGTCCGCAACATCGGCGGCAGCATCCTCATCGCCATCACCAACGCGCAGGTGACCAGCCGTGCCATGTGGCACCAGCAGCACCTCCAGCAGGACATGGTTTCAGGCGCGATCGGCTATCAGCAGCATTTACAGGCGCTCACCGGCTTCCTGGGCGGCCAGTTTGGTACTGCCAATGGCGCGAGCATGGCCATGGCTTCCATCTATAACCAGCTCAACCAGCAAGCGCAGATGCAAGGCTACCAGGACGTCTACATGGAACTTTCCTGGATGTCGATCCTCCTCATCCTGCTGGCTTTCCTCCTCAGCAAGAACCGTCCCGGCGCAGGCCCGGGTGCGCAGGCAATGCACTAGAAACAGCCGGCAAAGCTTCCGTGTCCCGTCCTTCCGCGCCTTTTGCGGAAGGGCGGGAATGCGCGTAAATCCCACCGGCCTCTTCAAGCAAGCGAGCCTGATGCAGCTCGGTGCGCCCTTTGTGCTCCGGTAGTGGGTCAGTTTGAAGGGGCATGGCTTTAGCCATGCCGAAAAGGCGCAAAATTCGATGGGGTTTTAACCCCTGAGAGATGGGTTTACGCAAACTGACCCACTACCTGTGTTCCACCTCACGTCCATTCCTGGAAAAATCGGCCTATAATGCGTGGCAGAAAAAATCTGGCACAACGCGATGCCTGTTCTTTGACATCCGCTGCTCCGACATGCGTTGGTCAAGGAGGCTCACATGTTCAAGCCGATTTCATTTGTTTGCGCAGGAATTCTCGCCGCTCTTACGCCCGTCGCTCTCTCCGCGCCTAGCCAGGAGCCCGCACCGGCACAAGCACCCGCCGCCACGCCGGCCCCGGTCGCCAATTATCCTAAAAACCCCATCAGGCCGACTGCAGAGTCGCAAGCCAAAGCCAAAAATATCTATCAGATCGACTGCGCCGTGTGTCACGGCGACAACGGCAACGGCAAAACAGACCTGGCCACCAGCATGAGCCTCACGCTCAACGATTGGACTGACGCCAAAACCCTGGCCGATAAATCGGACGGCGAACTTTTCAATATGATCCGTAACGGCAAGGACAAGATGCCTCCCGAAGACCCGGCCCGCGCCAAAGATGGCGACATCTGGAACCTCGTCATCTACATTCGCGGCTTCTCGAAGGCTGGCGCTACCGCTGCATCCACCGCAGCGAAGTAGAAAAGCGGGATTGCCTGCGATCACTGCTCCCGGAGGGAGCCCCCAAAAACAAAGACGCCAGGAACCGAAGCTCCTGGCGCCTAAGGTGTGGTGACCATGGCAGGTCAATCGGACTTGCTTCTTCCGGCTAGGCTTATGATGGGCTTCGGGCTCACGCCGTCTGCGTCACCTTGTGCCCGGCTGTCGCGCCTGCCTCCAGCTTGCACCGGATGCCGCGCCTTCCAGCTCACGCCTTCTGAGCTACCCCCGATTCTCATCGAAAATTAGGCCCTCCAGCAACGCCGCCTGATCCAACCTCCGGCTTGCGCCGGGTTTTGCATCCCTTGGCTCTGCCTCCGATAGAACCTCCGGCTTTCACCGAAAGCGCTCTCTTCCAGCTACTCCGTCTGACCGGCCTGCGGCTTGCGCCGATGCCTGCGTCCTCCGGTACGGTTGATGAGGAGGTCCGGCTTTCACCGGTTGCTCCCTATCAGCCTTCGCTGGCGGCTGGCCTCCAGCTTTCGCCGGAGACCTAATCAGTCAGTTTCCCTGGATCACTAACCTTCAGCTTACGCTAAATGCCGTATCTTCCTATTCCACTGCCTGACTAACTTCGAATCTCACGGAATCATGATCTTTTGAGCACGCCCGGAAAACTAACTTCCGACTTACGCCGGATCTTATATCTTCCGGTACGTCCAGCTTGAAGCCACCCGGCTTACGCCGGATATCTCGCTACTGGCTCGGCCTGTGATGAACTTCCGATTTCGACTGGACTTTGCATCGCCGGCTGAACCGTCGATGAGTATCCCGTCTCCACCATCCATTGCATCTCCGGATGCGCTGGCCATGAACCTTCGGCTTTCGCCGCCTGCCCATTGACTCAGCATGCCAGCCTAACAATCTCCGGCTTTCACCGGCTTTTGCATTCTCTGGCTTGAACCAGCTAGCTTCTCTCGAGCTCTCGCCTTCGATTCCACTCTCTGGTCCGGCTGGCAGTTGAATCCCCGAATATCTTCGGCGACTCGATTCTCCAACCGACCCGGCAATCAACTTCCGACTCCCTACTGGGTCATCAGTTGAAAGAGACATTACGTCCGTTCAATCTGTGGATGCAAGTGCAAAAATCCGGCTAATTTGTGAATATCACCAGGATTGGTGCAACTTACTCGAATAAGTGAAACTCTAAGTGCTCCTGGGCGCTACTGTGGCGGCGCGTAACTCATATATTTGTCGGCCCACTGAATGAACCACTTCATGTTAGGCGCGTCGGTATGTCCGCCATCGTGCTGACGCCAGGCTAGCTCTCCGCCAACGGGACCTTCATTCACGGGCGGCATCTTCGCTGTGTGGTAGTCGCCATAAGATTCGAGGCCCTTGGCGCCGAGCAGCGTGTAGACCCGGCTCGCATCGACTGTGGCCATGAAGCTGCCCTGGTGATCGAGCCAGTGCGCATCGCCTTTTTCGGGAACGCCATAGCTGATGAACGTAAGGCGTGGGGCGCAGAGCGCAATGAGCTCGTTCGAGTCGACGGGAATATCGCCCGGCGTCTTGCTGCCGAAGGTTGCATCGGATGCGCCGTACTTCATGAAGTTGCCGGCCATCCAGTAGTATCCACCGCCGGTGAGGCTTTCCACGGCCTCACCGTAGTTGCGGCGCAGCAGCGTTGCGCCGCCCTTGCCGGATGAGCCCACCAGTGCCATGTAGAAGCGCTGATCGAAGGCCATCGTGACCAGGGTCGCCTTGCCGTAGCGCGAGACGCCGTCGATGCCGACATGCTTCGCATCGACGGCCGGATCGGTCTCGAGATAATCGAG
>JASHQE010000118.1 GCA_030037705.1 Acidobacteriaceae bacterium
GACTTTTCCATCGTTGTTCACATCCACAAAAGTTGAAGAAAAACCGTAGTTGTGAACTTTGTCATTGACTCCCGCCTTCACGCTCACATCTGTAAATGTTCCGTCGCCATTGTTATGGAAGAGATGATCAGGCTCTCCCGGCAGACCACGTGGACCACACATGACGTGCACTCCGCGAAAGACGCAGAATCCATTTGCCGCGTCTTTCGGATCCATTGACTGAATATCCTTGAAATCCCAGTGAATGTAACCCGGAACAAAAAGGTCGAGCAGGCCATCTCCATCGTAGTCGCCAAAACTTGGGCCCGTGGACCAGTTGCCCAGCGTAACTCCGGCTTTTTCGGCAACGTCGGTGAAGGTTCCATCATGATTATTGTGATAGAGGCGATTCTTGCCGAAGTTAGTGACATAAAGATCAGGCCAGCCGTCGTTATCGTAATCTCCCACGGCACAGCCAAATCCCCATCGGTCATTTGTTACGCCTGCAATGTTGGCAACGTTCGTGAACGTACCGTCGTGATTGTTGTGAAAGAGCGCGGCATGGGGCGGTTCGGTTTTTCCGGTCAGCGCATCGTAGGTTGAGCCATTCACGAGGTAGATATCGAGCCAGCCATCGTTGTCATAGTCAAGCAGGCAGACCCCCGACCCGGTGGTTTCGAGAATATATGGCTTCTGCGGCGTTCCCATCTTGTGTGTCCAGGCGGTCAATCCTGCTTTCTCGGAGATATCCTTAAATACAATTGGGCCGTTTTTGACGAATCCGCCGGCAGTGATCGGGCGCATTTCGGAATCAAGCACCGGAGCAAAGACTCCGGCCGTAGCCGAACCACCCTGCGGCGCTTGGGATGCCGCCTGACTCTGGGTATAGGGTTGCAGAGTCTGTGGAGCGGGCTGAGCCCAACCTATCGGTGCAACCGCAACGATCATGCCCAAAAACAAATGTATACGGATACACCCGCGCACAATGCCAACCTCCATACCTGAATGACCTCACCGCCAGACTGCCCTAAAACAACAAGTCACGTTATAGCAGAAAAATCCGGCTTTCGGCGAGTTGGTGTAAAACTCAGCAACAGGAGCAGTGAGCACAATAATTCGATCTGGATTTTAAGCAGGATATTCCCTCTCCCAGAAGAAATCTCCTGATCCCTGGTCGCATCCGGCCCATCGCTTCTAATGCGAGTCGATTATCGTGAGGCGCGACAAGCATGTCTTCCTCCAATCGGACGACATACTATGGGTGGATATGAATGTGCAACCTTTGGGATAGAAGCGCACGGGTGGATGCTTGGCGAACCCAGCTTTGGGAAGCCGGGAGTTGGCCCGAGGGATAACCGTGAGAAACAACCGGATCACGGCTCGATCGACCGCGGGATTGCATCACTCGGCAAAAAGACCGTGAAGACGGTCCCTGATTGGCCTGGAATGATCCGGCTTTTGAAGCGAATCCTTCCCCCGTGCCTCTCGACAATGCCTCTTGATACCCATAAGCCCAACCCTGTACCCACATCCTTATTTGTCGTAAAGAACGGTTCGAACAACTTCGGCCGGTGTTCTGGAGCGATGCCATCTCCCGAGTCTGCGATCGTTAGTCGAACCCCTGGCGCAGGTGTTTCACTCCGGTCTCGACCGGCTGAGACCCGAACACGTATCGTCCCGCCGCCAGCAATTGCGTCAATGCTATTGCTCAAGAGATTCGCCGCGAGCTGCCGAATCTCGCTCTCGATTGCATAAATCTTGGGGTCCCGCCGAATCTCCAATTGAATGTAAATTGATTTGTTTCTCGCTTTAGGCGTGAATACAGCCACAAGTGACTCAATGATGCTTCCGATTCTTAGCCGTTTCGCGCCGTTTTTCTCTCGATAGAATCCAAGCGTCTGCTTGCTGAGCAGCGCTACACGATTCAGCTCTTCATCGGCCTGGGCAAGGAGCGAATGAATTTCCGCCGGATCACGAGCGGAACGCGCCAGGTAGAGAAGATTCATGACAGCTTCGAGAGGGTTATTGATTTCATGCGCCATAGTGGCCGCCAGCCGGCCCACTGAGGCGAGCCGCTCCGTCATCCGAAGCGCCTGTTCGGTTCGTTTTTTCTGCGTGATGTCACGCGCGATCTTTGAAGCTCCAACGATCTGGCCGTCTTCATCGCGGATCGGAGAAATTGTCAACGAAACGTCAATTTGCCTGCCATCCTTAGCCACTCGGACGGTATCAAAATGCTCGATCCGCTCGCCGCGCGCGATGGTGGCCAGAATGCGCTCTTCATCATCCTGCAAGTCGGGTGGAATTAGCTTTCGTATTGGCTGGCCAATCATCTCCTGCGGAGAATAACCGAACAACTGCTCCGCTTGACCGTTCCAACTCTTCACGATTCCGGTGAGATCTTTGCTGATAATCGCATCTTCAGACGATTCCACAATTGCAGCCAAATGGCGTCGAGCCTCTTCGGCCGTCTTGCGTCCGGTGACATCAATGTTGATCCCCGCCACGCGCGCTGGCACTCCGGATTCATCTTTGAATACCTGCCATCTCCCCAGAATCCAGTGCGTGCTTCCATCGGGCCACACCGTGCGCCATTCTGCCTGGACAGGGGCGCCGGTCTGAAAAGATAAATCCACCTGTTGAATGGCATTCGGCCTATCTTCAGGATGAATCAGCCGTTCCCAGTCCTCCCGTGTACCTCCGAACGTTCCCGGAGCGAGTCCGTACATGGCTTCTAGCTCAGGAGTCCAGCGGTTTTCGTTGGTCAGAAGGCACCACTCGAATGTGCCGATTTCTGCTGCCTGCTGAGCCAGGCGCAGGCGCTGTTCATTCTCATGCAGCACACGCTCTGTCCGCGCCCGCTCTTCAGTTTCCTGATGTTTCGAAATGATAATGGCCGCTGCGTTAGTCAGGACGTTGGCGAATTGAAGATCGCGTGGTGTAGCCTGCCGCGGTTCCCTGAAATACATCGCAAAAGTGCCCACTGCCTTTCCAGTGGATGTCTTCACAGGAAAAGACCAGCAGCCGCGATACTCATACCGCTCAGCGAGCCACAACCACTCTTTCCACAGTGGATCTTCGCGGACGTCTGCGGTAATGCGCGGTCTGCCTGTATAAACAGCCAAGTCACATGCCAGCGATTCTGGACTGATCCCGAATCGATCAACGCACCGCGTGTACTCCTCCGGCATCCCCACAACGCACTGCAACTTGGTGCCAGCCGCATCGGCGATGTAAAGAGCGCACCTGGCCTCACCGCGAAATTGTTTTATCGTGGTGCGGATGAGCAGGTCGAGAGACTCTGCGAGAGGCGCACCGTTGACAGCAGCCTGGAACGCTTGCTTCTGGCCTGCCAGCCAAAGTTCCGATTCCCGCAGCGATTCTTCGGCATTTCTCCGCCGGGTAATGTCCGTGCACGCGCCAACGAAACAGGTCGGCTGGCCATCTTCGTACTGCAGCTTGGCCCGGCCATAAAGCCATCGCAGGCCGCCCGTTGGTAGCGAGACGCGAAATTCCATATCGAAATCGGCGCCGGCGCGGCAACCGTCAAGGGCGAAAGTCAACCGGGTTATATCGTCCGCATTCACTTGACGAGCGAAATCTTTCATCGTCGACACTGTTTCGTGTGGTGCAAATCCAAGGAGGCCTTTGAGGTTTCCGTCAACCTCGACACGATCTGTCCGCGGATTCCACCTGAATGTCCCGGTACCGGAAGCTGCCAACGCTATATCGGCTTCGGCGCGAAGCCGCGCTTCCCTTTCCGCCGCTTTCCGGCGCAGATTGGCCATTTTTACGTGCGTAGTAACGCGTGCGATGAGCTCTCGCGCCGTAAAGGGCTTGACCAGGTAGTCATCCGCTCCTGCCTGCAGACCTTCGATACTGGCTTCCTCTCCCGCGCGTGCGGAAAGCAAAATGACTGGTATGCCTCTCAATGATTCATCGCTGCGGATCTCGCTTAATACACCGAAGCCGTCGATTCCCGGCATCATGACGTCTGCCAGCACAAGCGCCGGTCGTAACTTGCGTGTTGCTTGAATAGCCTCGATGCCGTCGGGAACTGCATGAACAACGTAGTGCTCACGAAGCAGGTGCGCCAGGTATTCGCGCATATCCGCGTTATCGTCCGCGATGACGATCACATCGCGCTCCTGTCGAGGAGTAGCCGCGGCCACTTCACTTGCTGCGCATCGAATCGAAGAGACACGCGGAGGATCCGTGGGAAGTTCTGGCAGCCATCTTTCAGCCTCTGAGATATATGCTTCGGCGGTGATCGCCGTCGAATTCTGAGAACTGACTGATTGAATACCGTCTGCTGGAAGGTGCGCGGTGCCCGTGGGTATAGTCACATGGAAGCTGCTCCCGGCGCCGGGCTCACTCTCAACATGTACCGATCCGCCATGCAATCTGACGAGTTCCTGTACCAGCGCCAAGCCAATCCCTGTGCCCTCATAAGTCCTGGCATGCGCGTTCTCCACTCGGTGAAAACGTTCAAAGATGCGCGGCAGCTGATCTTGTGGAATTCCGACGCCGGTATCACGAACAATCAACTCAACGGATTCACCAATGCGTTTGAGCGTCAATTGCACATGGCCTTCGAAGGTAAACTTGAACGCATTGGAGAGCAGATTCAGGACAATCTTCTCCCACATCTGACGGTCGACGTAGATCGGTTCGTCAAAAGGCTCACAGGTGACGGTGAATTCCAGGTCCGCCTTCTCCATGGCCGATCGGAATGCGCTGGCAATATCCGCGGTGAGAGCGCACAGATCGGTGGGCTCATAAACGGCCTGTACCCGGCCGGCTTCAATGCGTGAAAAATCGAGAAGCGTGTTGACCAGTTTCAGAAGACGGAGCTCGTTGCGGTAGACCATCTTTAAATCGGCGCCTGTTAGGGCGCCATTGCCGGAAGACAGCGCCGTCTCCGTCGGGCCAAGCAGCAGAGTGAGCGGCGTGCGCAGTTCGTGACTGATATTGCTGAAGAACAGCGTTTTTGCGCGATCCAATTCGGCCAGCGCTTCAGCTCGTTTGCGCTCCTGTTCATATGCGCGCGCATTTGCGATCATCGTTGCGATTTGCGTCGACATCAGCTCGAGAAAATCTCGATACCGGTCGTCGAAATGGATACGGGAACTCACTCCGGCAATCATGAAGCCGGCAAGTTGATGTTGCATGTTGGAGCGAATGGGCACGATCGCAGCCATAGTCGGCGCATCCAGCCAGGGACCTTGAGGGACGGCATCGAACTTGGTCTCCAATTCATCGACTAACTGAATATCTTCCGTGGCATGAGCAATGAACAATGGCCATACCTCATCCGCTTGGGAGCCCAATGCTATCGATTTTGGACAAGCCCGGTCATTTGCGTCCACGCTAAGACAGCACGTGTTTGTGGCTTTCTTGCTCTTCTCGTCCAGCAGATACAGAAGGAGAAACGGAATATCTTTTGAAAAGGGTGAAAGCGTCTCGCCGACAATGGCGCACGCTTCTTCGGCTGACCTTGGTTCGGTCGAGTGGGCTCCCAATTCGCGCAATGCATGGACCCGTCGCTCACCAATTACTTTGTCGGTGATCTCATGTACGGTAGCCAGGACTCCTCCGATCCCACTCGCGGTAGTCTCATCGGGTACCGGACTATAGGCGATCGTGAAATGCGTTTCCTCGAAGAAGCCACGGCGGTTGATTTCGAGCGAAATGTCCTCCATCCAGGTGGCTGGGCCACCGCGAAAAGGGGTTTCGATTAATGGTTTCAGAACATGCCAGATCTCCTGCCACACCTCGTTCACAGGCTGACCTAGCGCCCAGGGATGCTTCGCTCCCAACACAGGAATATATGCGTCGTTGTACAGCGAGCAAAACTGAGGGCCCCACCAAAGTAATTGAGGAAATCGGTTGGCGAGGAGGAACTTCGCCATCATCCTTAAAGCCGGGGACCAGTTTTCTGGGGCTCCGAGAGCGGTTTTCGACCACTCGGTAGCCCGCATGAGGCGGGCCATTTCACCATCGCCCGGAAAGACGACTTGAACGAGATCCAAGGCCGACTGTTCGGACGCCTCGCAATCGTAAGTTGTTGACGGAATCGATTCCTGGCCTATGTCCACAGAACTCACGCCGCAGTTCCCCCCAAAAGCCCGTTATTGCCTGTATTTGAATCGCGGATTGAACGGAGAATCAGACCCGGGATTCGCGCAGGCTACTCCCGTGAGCATGAAGTATGGATTTTGATGCACTACTTGGGCTTCGAGGTTGCCTTTAACATGATCCGGACGAGAAGCGCAGAAGGTCGCGGATTCGACTCCGTCGCTCCCGTCAAAATATCAGCCGCCACGTCTCGTGATGACCGCAACGTTTCACTCTATAGAGAGCAACCTTCACAAGGTGATTCATCGGAATCAACCGCATCTGCTGCATTTGAGAATAGAATGAGGTAGCTTCTCAGATAAACAGGTCGCCACGATGAAAGATCCGGCAAAAATCTCGCCGCGCAAAGCTGATATGCCGCAACAACGGGATGCGGAGCGCTGGTTGGCTGCCATCGTCGAATCATCGGACGATGCTATCATCGGCAAATCCCTCGATGGAATCATCACAAGCTGGAATGCGGGCGCTCAAAGAATATTCGGATATGCTGCGGACGAAGCCATCGGAAAACCGATCACCATACTCATTCCGCAAGAATTGTGGCATGAAGAGGCAGAGATCTTGAAGCGCCTGCGCAAGGGTGAGCGCGTAGATCACTACGAAACTACCCGGTTACACAAGGATGGAAACTCCATCGTTGTCTCATTGACTATTTCGCCCATCCGTGATTCGTCGGGGACCATCGCCGGTATCTCCAAGATCTCGCGCGATGTTACCGAACACAGAAGATTACTGGCGAGCGAACAGCACGCGCGTGCCGAGATGCTGGCCGAGCGCAAGTTCCGCGAGCTCATCGAACACGCCCCGGATGCAATCCTGCAAGTAGATACAAGCGGAACGATCCTTATCGCCAATCGAACCGCGGAGCTTACCTTCGGCTACTCCTTGGATGAGCTCATTGGCATGCAAGTAGATGAGCTTGTGCCCGAAGCTTTGCGTGGAGAGCACGCAGCGCACCGTAAGACATTTGAAGCGGCAGGAGTGAGTCGGCCAATGGGCCTCGGGCTTGATTTACGCGCGCGCCGTAAGGATGGATCGGAAGTGCCGGTAGAGATTAGCCTCAGCCCGGCGCAGACGGAAAACGGTATCTGTGTAACTGCTGTGATTCGCGATGTGACGGAAAGAAAGCGTGCTGAGCAGCAGATTGAATCGCTCAAGAAGAGCTATCTTGCTGAATTAGAAGCCCGGCATCGGGAAGCTGAGCGGCTGAACCAGCTCAAGAGTGAGTTCATTGCCAGCGTGAGCCATGAGCTGCGGACACCGCTGCACACCATCATCGGCTTTGCAGAGTTGCTGGACGAACCGGAAACAGGACCGCTCAACGAGAAACAAAAGCGTTTCCTCCACCATATTCATACCGACTCCGATCACCTGCTCAGTTTGATTAATGATGTCCTGGATCTAAGCCGGATTGAGGCGGGCGGCCTGACCGTTCGAACAGAAGGCCTTCTCCTGCCAACCGTGGTTTCAGAGGCTGTGAGTGCAATTCGCCCGAATGCGGAAAGCAAACGAATATCCATACGCGAAGGACAGATTCCATCCGTTCACGTGTTGGCTGATGCATTGCGCGTTCGGCAGATTTTTTACAATTTGCTGAGCAATGGCGTGAAGTTTACCGATCCAGGTGGAGAAGTCCATGTAAGTGCCGTTCAAGATGGCGACCGCGTAGAGATCACTGTTTCCGATACGGGAATGGGCATCCCGGCCTTGGAATGTGAGCGCATTTTCGACAAGTTCTATCAAGTCGGATACACAACAGCCGGCGTGCGACAGGGCACAGGGCTCGGTCTCACCATCTGCAAGCAGCTTGTTGAAATGCAGGGCGGTAAAATCTGGGTTGACAGTGAGCCGGGCCACGGAAGCCGCTTCCATTTCACTCTGCCTGTGCTACGGGATGTGACCGGAATCACGGATCGACTTTGATCATGATCGGTAACCTCATACTGAGGATTTATCGTTGATCAGCCCCGATTACCCCCAGGAACCTCGTCGCATTCTCATTGCGGACGACTCAGCAAGCAGCCGTGATCTGCTTCGGTCCATTCTTGAGGCCAACGGCTACGTTGTGGAAGAAGCTGAAGATGGGCAGCAGGTGCTGGAGATCATCGAGTCCTTCGGACCGCATCTCGTGATTCTCGACCTTCATATGCCAAGACTCGATGGCTACTCAACCGCAACAAGCCTAAGAAAAACAGCGATCTTCCAGCGAACGCCGATTGTCGCGCTTACCGCCGCGATCACGCAGACTGCGCCAGATCGTATCTCGGAATCAGGTTTCTCTGCTTACCTGGTGAAACCGATTCGGCCATCCAGCCTGCGCAAGTGCATCGCTAGTCTGCTGCAGATAGATAGTATTTAGAGATGATGGCGCTTCATTTTGTAGCGTAGTGCGTCGCGGCCAATACCGAGCCTGCGCGCGGCTTCTGACTGATTGCCTCCTGCTTCCCGCAGCGCCTCTTCTACTATGCGTCTTTCCTGGTCGGCAAGCGGCGAAATACCTTGCCTTGGCTCTTCTATCTCCGGCCCATTTTGCGCAATCAGACCTGGAGGTAGATCTTCCACATCGAGTAAGACGTTGTCCGTCATCATGCACGCGCGGCCGACCACATGCTCTAGCTCGCGCACATTGCCTGGCCAGGTATGACGCTCAAGCACGATCAACGCGCGGGGTGTCAAACCGGTAACTTGCTTGTGGAACTCCCTGCCGAACTTTTGCGCAAAATGGCGCGCCAGCAGCGAAATATCTTCTCGTCGTTCCCGAAGCGGCGGCACGCTGAGTTCCACCATCGAAAGCCGATAGTACAAATCTTCACGAAATTTACCTTCTGCGATAGAAACTCGCAGGTCATGATGGGTTGCGGCGACAACCCGTACATTCGCTCTCTGTAGTTTGAGTGACCCGACTGGCAAGAACTCCTGATTTTGCAGGGCACGTAATAATTTTGCTTGTGTCGACAGAGGCATGTCGCCGATCTCATCTAAAAAGAGAGTGCCGCTGTTTGCCAGTTCTAACAACCCCGTCTTGTCGCGATCAGCTCCGGTGAATGCTCCTTTAACATGCCCGAAGAGTTCACTCTCAAATAAAGTCTCTACCACCGCCGAACAATTCACGACAACAAACTGTCCGGTTACGTCGCTGAGGCGATGAAGCGCTTTGGCGACCAGATCCTTTCCGGTTCCTGTCTCGCCATGCACGAGTACAGATCGATAATGGGGAGCGATTCGCTGGATCATCGCAAAAAGATGCCACATTGGGCTGCTTCGGGCGATCATCCCTTCAAAGTCGGAATCTTGGTCGTCGAGAAGCGCCGCAGTCAACTTACGCCGCTGCTCAGTTGACGCCAGGAGGCGTGCAACTCGTTCTCGCAAGTGAGCGATCTTCACCGGTTTTTGCAGATAATCTGCCGCTCCATTGCGGATAGCTTCAACAGCAGTCTCCGTCGTGTAGTGGGCGGTCATCAATAAGACGTCGATCGAGGGATCGAACCTGACGACTTGTTGCAGGACATCAAGTCCGCTCATTCCCGACATCACCAGATCGGTAATCACAAGCTGCGGGCGCAGCTTGCGGACGACTTCGAGACCGTCTACTGGCGTCAAGGCCGTGTGGACCGCAACTCCAGGACGCGTGAGAGCAGTCGAAAGCAGTTCCAAGCTGCCTGGGTTGTCGTCAATAACGACAATGCGTACCGCTTCCTTCATCTTTTTCTTGGACCCGATAGCAATCCTATCAGCGCTGAGGATGGCAGCGATTGGGTGAAACCACGCAACAGCTGCGTCATTTGGCGCAATCTGCCCCGAAATGTGCGCTCAACCTCCAGTCTAAGTGATTGAAATCACATAAAAGTTGGATCTGGCATAGCGATTGCTACTGTTACGGGCGCAGTGCCTTGGAGGAAAGACCATGACAAACTGCCTTAGCTGCCCACAGGCTGGAAAGCACCCTTTTTGCAATCTCGGACCATGTTCGCGTTCTTTTCTGGAGACCAATTCGATCCCGATGGAATATCGCCGCGGCAACATCCTATTCCGCGAAGGCGATGAGTCCAGCGCAGTTTTTGTTATCTGCTCAGGCAGGGCGAAGGTCTCCGCCACTTCCCGTGAAGGCCGCACATTGATTCTGCGCATTGCTTCGGCCGGCGATGTTCTCGGTATGGGCGCAGCGCTGAGAGGAGAGGAGTACGAAGTCACGGCAGAGGCAATCGAGCCTTGCCAGGTTCGCGCGCTACGCACAAAAATTTTCAAGCAGATGCTCCAGGAGCATGGCGACGCCAGCCTGGGGGCAGCTCAAGCATTGGCAAAAGACTACCGTGCGGCATTCGACGAAGTTTGCCTGATCGCATTGTCCGGCTCTCCCACAGCAAGAATCGCACGTCTTATCTTGGATTGGTCAGCCGGAGCGAAGAGTGAGGCGCCCAACTCAGCGGTCACGATGCCTCTCACCCATGACGAGCTTGCGTCCATGACTGCGACAACTCGTGAGACCGTCACTCGGACCCTCGGGCGCTTCTGCAAGGAGAAGTTGATCTCCAAGCGCGGCGTCGTACTCAATGTTTTGCAACCGGCCGCTCTTGAAAAACTGTCTGCCTGCTAGGCTGTATCGACATATAGACCAACTCTAAGTTGCTGAAAAAGTAAGTCAAGCACTGTCATGTTGAGCGAAGTCCGCCGCGGTCCGCCGCGGCGGAGAGTCGAAACATCTGCGGTTCGTTTCGTGCTCCACGCATTCAATGGAAAACTTGCTCATTTTGCCCATATAGCAGTTCCCGAATTGGTGTAATCCGAAAGCACGCCCGCCAAGTGGCGTCCGCCGCGGCGGACGCCACCCTACACGACTTTCAAAAAGTCAAGATTCATT
>JASHQE010000119.1 GCA_030037705.1 Acidobacteriaceae bacterium
CTAGGCGTAGCGCAACGTGCGTCTACTCTTTCACCGCTCCCGAGGTAATCTGCCCCAGATGCCATTTCTGGTGCGTGACGTAGTCTTCGATTAGAAAACGCAGGGTCACCGGCGCATCCTCGCCTACAACGCACCGGGCTCCCAGCCGTTCGTCAGGAATTTCGTCCACAATAGCGGCCAGCACCTCGTGCTGCACCTCCCACCAACGCAAAAGCGTCTCCCACTGCTGGTGGGTATAGCCGTGCGCGGCTACCCAAGCCTCCTGTGCGTACTTCGGTCCGGCATAGCGGCCTTCGATGGCAGCGCGAACGAACCGCTGTCGATTGTTAGCCGCCGAATCCACCATGTGGCCTACGATCTGCTTTCGTGTCCAGCCGCCCGCGCGCCAAGGCACGTCAGCAAGCTCGCGCGGAACTGCATACAGCGCAGCGCGTAGACCGTCCAACTCGGCGCGGAATCTCCGTGCAAGCTCTGTGGGCATGCATTCTCCTCGAAGGGGGGATTGGGCAAGAGCTCCAGAACGTCGAGCCCTCGCCCGCATCGATCGGAATCGTTATTTCAGCTGCTGTAAGCCGTTGTGGAAAATCTTTGCCGGCATGATGCAGGAAACGTGAGACCGTAGACCGCTCCGCGTTATTGTGGAGTGGCCGTCAAACCGGTCGGCGCAGGTATAGACGATCCCGGGATTGCTTCCAGCACCGAAGAAGCTGCGGTGGCTGGGTTCACCTTCACCCATATCTTGGCAATCTTGCCCTCCGGATCAATGAGGAAGGTGTTCCTGTTGGCGATACTCACTCCGTTGTAATTGCCGAGCGAGCCGTAGGCGCTCACCACCGAGTGGCCGGTGTCCGAAAGCAGATGGAAGGTCAGCCCGTCCTTGGCGCAGAATTGCTTGTGGCTGTCGGTCGAGTCCACGCTCACGCCCAGGATGACAGCATTCTTGGCCGCGAAATCGCCCTGCGCATCCTGGAACTTGTGGGCCTCAATGGTGCAGCCCGTGGTCATGTCCTTGGGATAGAAGTAGAGCACCACCCATTTGCCGCGATACTGATCCAGCGAGATCGGCGTGCCCTCCTGAGAAGGCAGGGTGAATGCGGGTGCAGTCTGACCAGCTTGGGGCATTGTATCCTCCGCAAGGAGCATGGCGGAGGGAATCGCGGCTACAATCGCCACGGCCAGGACGATGAGAGCAAACTTCTTCATGAAAACCTCCTGAACAAGGCAGGCCTAGGTTAAGGGAACAGGGAAGCGGAAAAAACGGAAGCCGACACGCGCGGGATTTTCGCCCGGCTATGCAAACAGTATCAGCGCGGAACTGCCACAATGGCAATGCCTGTCTCATTGGCACGCCTGAACAGTCCATCGCGATCAAATAAAAGCGTACGCCCAGCCTCCACAGAAAGGCAACTTGCTCCAGCGGCGATCATCGCTTCCACCGTTGCCAAGCCGATGACCGGCACATCGAAGCGCATATCCTGGTTGGGCTTGGCGATCTTTACGACAGTCAGCTTCCGGTCTAAAGTCGGGGTCTCCAGCGACAGATTCTTGTCGCTGGGGTGAATGGCAGGCTCGCCGCCATCCAGCGTCTGCATCAGCCTGCCCGCGCGGTCGATTGTCGCATCGGTGCCTTCCATGGCTTCTACGGCTACGCAGGCCTGTGCGGCCACGACGACCGTCTGCCCGATGTCGAATCCAGCGACGGCCCGCGCCACGTTGAGCCCGTACTCGATGTTCCTGCGCTCTTCCTCGTCCGGCGCACGCTCGGTGAGCACGCCCTCCTGGGCCAGCAGCGGCTCGAGAAACGAGGTCGAGCTGATCAGCTCGACGCCTTCGTCGGCGAGCACTTTGGCTACGGCGCCCAGCAGCATATCGGTGTTGCGCGTGCGCAGATTAAGGAGCAGCTTGGCCAGTCGCCAGTCCGGCCGGATGGAGCTGAAGATCTGCTTGTGCTTTACCTGGCCGGCCATCACGGCCTTGCGCACGCCCTCTTTCTGGAAAGTCTCAATGAGCCGGGAGAGTTCGCCCAATGAAAGCCAGTAAACACGCACGCCTGCGTCGGATTCGGCGCGCCGGTTCATCTCCGGATCGGTCTCTTCTTTGATGGCCGCTACGACGACGGCCAGCCCCTGCGCCCGCGCCGCATCGAGGAGCAAGAACGGGAAGCGGCCATTGCCGGCGATGAGGCCTAATTTCATTCCCGCGTCCCCTGGTGAAGAGGCGATGCTCTCAATACATCCAGGTCAAGATCGATCACCGCGTCTCGTGACAATCCACACCGTAAGGGCCAATTTGCTACGGTCTCAATTCCTCCCTCCGGGAGAAACGGTGGCACAGGAACGCATCTTGCATCCGATCTGGGTGTTGCGCCCCCGGAGCAAATCGGAATTGCACTCACTTGATCACCCCGCGCTGGCTGCGTTCGATGAACCGCACCAGCAGCGCCACGTCGTCGCCTTCGAGCGCGCGCATCTTTTCAAGCGCCTGCGTGGTATTCATCTTTGCGGCCAGAAGCAGCCGGTAGGCTTTCTGCAGCATGGCGAGCCGCTTGGCAGAGAATCCACGCCGCTCCAGTCCGACTTTGTTCACGCCGAAAGCCTTGTTTTCCCGCTTTGCCGAGGTGAGTGAAAAGGGCAGCACATCCTGGGTGACAATGGTGCCGCCGCCGACAAATGAGTACGCGCCCACCACGCAATACTGATGCACCGGGCAGAACGCGCCGAGCGTGACGTGATCCTCAATGATCACATGCCCGGCAAGGGTCGCATTATTGGCCAGGATGCAATGGCTGCCCACCTGGCTGTCGTGCCCGATATGCACAGAGGTCATCAGCAGACAATTGGAGCCGATCCGGGTCATGCCGCCGCCGCCCACCGTGCCGCGGCTGATGGTTACACTCTCGCGAATCGCGTTGTCGTCGCCGAGCACGGTTTCGGTCGGCTCGCCCTTGTACTTGAGGTCCTGCGGCGCCACGCCGATGGAGCAGAAGGGGTACAAGATATTCCGCGTGCCCATCCGTGTCCGGCCGTCCAGCACTACATGCGATATGAGCTGGCACTCTTCACCCAGCACCACGTCGGGGCCAATCGTGCAGAACGGCCCCACCGTGCACGACTCCGGAACGATCGCGCCCGGAGCGACCACCGCGCTCGGATGGATACTCACTCGACCCCCGCGTCCGGCTCCTGGGATCCGGTCTGCGCCGGCTCATCGCCGTGCGCGCGCCGCTCACGTTCCCGCGTTACCACCTGGCAGGTAAGCGTAGCCTCGCAGGCCAGTTTGCCGTCAACGAGCGCCCGGCCCGCAATGCGCCCGGCGCGGGTCCGGAACGAAAGCACGTCCACCTCAATCCGCAACTGGTCTCCAGGCGTTACCGGCCGGCGGAACTTCGCCCGTTCGATGCCGGTAAACACCACCAGCTTTTTGTCGCGGTCGGCGATTTCGGCCATCATGATCATGCCTCCGGCCTGAGCCATCGCCTCCACAACCAGCACGCCGGGCATAATGGGGTAACCGGGAAAATGTCCCTGGAAAAACGGCTCATTAATGGTGACGTTCTTGATCGCTACCAGCCTCTTGGTGGGCTCGAATTCGACGACTCTGTCGATCAGCAGAAATGGGTACCGGTGAGGCAGGAAATCCAGGATCTCCTGAATCGCAAACCGGATGGCAAAAGTCATTCTTTCCTCTCCAGACAAGCGCACGGCCACTCGTGCCGAACTGCCTTGGGCCGGTTACGCTCTACAGGATTATAAAGAAGTGCTTTGCGGCTTGATGTTACTTCTTGATCCGCCGCGCCGCTGCATCTGCGTCCCAGAAATCCGCAGGCAGCGATTGGTTGTAGACCACTTTGGAGACGTAATATTGCCGCACCTGCTCGTCATTCTTGAAACGGGAGATCGTGAATGGGGTGGGAAGGCCGTCAACAACGTGGTAATCGTCGTACTCTTCGGCGTCGGTGTTCTTGTCGTGATACACCGGATCGCGCCATTCAAAGACGCGCCGCAGCGGCAGGTGGGTTTGCGCGTCCATGAGGATGGTTACCGACTCGTTCTGCGGTGAGATGAGCGTGACCTGGTCGGCCAAGTGGCGTTCCGCGAGATGCTGCCCTTCGAAGATCAGGATCGTGTTCGGGTCTTTCATCCACACTTTAACCGCGATTTCAATGGAGTGGTCGCGCCGGCGGAGATAGTCGTCGAGCACGTCTTTGTCCATGGCCTTCTTGCCGCGGTAGGTCACCTCCCACCCCTGACGCCCGATGAAAAATTCCACCACATCGCGGTGCTTGGTTACTTCGATCCGGTCGTGATCGGGCCATTCATGGTATTCGAAGGTTTCCGTGGTGCCCAAGTCGGGAGTACCGTGGAAGAACGCAGCCACATGGCCCTCCATCATCTTGTTCTTCATGTTCAGCCAGGCATCACCGCCCAGAGCCTTCACCATCGCATCCAGAGCAGCGCGCGCCTGCGCAGCGTTTTTCGCGCCGGCGTCATCCCCGGTCTGCGTCCGCGCCGCCATCGGCGCCGCCAGAAACACCACCGCGACTACCGCGGCCCAAACTCTGTGCATCGACCCTCTCCACCTCAATTATGCCGTCATCCCGAGCGGCGCTATTCAAAGCACAAAGATTTAGACGAGGCTTTACGCCCGAATGTCAGATCGCACGCAGCATCCGTACGGGCAGAAAGATGATGGCGCTCACCAGCGCCAATGCGCCGCCCACGGCAATCCCCGCCACGCGAAAGGGCAGCAGCACCAGCCACATCAGCGGATACAGCATCAGCGCCGCCAACGCAAGCGGCCAGCATAACACCAGCAGAATGCACCACAGCAGAAACTTAACCATTCCTTCAGACCCTCGCTCACAATCTCGAACCCACAATCATCCAGTATCCAGATACGTAAAGACCCCCAACAGAGGTTCCCACCCGGCGTCTCAACGGAGGCAAGGTGTTTTATGCCAGGAGGCAGTCGGTTATGAGAGAATCGGCCACGCAAGAGAATTCGGAGCTTTTGTTCCGGCTCCATCTGAATTGAGGAGACGTTATGCCGAGAGGTCGAGTTCTTGCTGTGTCCATTCTTGCATTTGGTCTGGCCTGCTGTATCCCCTTGGGGTCAGCCCAGATCTCTGTTGGCGTCAACATTGGCGTGCCCCCGGTCTGTCCTTACGGGTATTTCGATTATGCCCCGTACAACTGTGCACCCTACGGTTACTATGGCCCGGACTGGTTCGTGGGTGGCGTGTTCATCGGAGCCGGTCCCTGGTTTCACGGTCCGCATGGTTTCTGGGGTCACGTCGACAACCGCTTCGATCCTCATTATGGCTATCACGGACCGCTCCCCGGGCGCGGAGACCGGCCGTTCTATCACTTCCACGGCAATGAGGCGCGGGATGGGCAGGGCCACATCGGCAACGCCGGCCACGACGCGGGCGGGGAACACGCGCTTCCCGGCTATCATGGTGGCGGGCGCCGATAGATAACTGCAGAGTGCATCCAGCGAAGCGGCAGTTCCGCATGGAAATTGCCGCTTCGCTCAGCTCCCCGCCGAACCTGCACGCTCAGAACTTCGCTTCGAACGCCCGGAATCGCCGTTCCAGCTCCCATTGTGCCGCGGCCTTCTCACTTCCATCCAGAAACGCTTTGCAATCCTTTGCCGGCTTGTCCCCGCCCGGCAGCTGCTCGCGGCAGGCACTCACCGGCACGCTGAACTCATCTTGCCTGGCCCACAGGCTCGCGCCTGGCAAAAAGTCGTGCTCCATGCCCGTGCGTGCCAGTTGCTTCAGATCCGCGTAGCTCAGGCCGTAGTCGAGCGCGGCCCGCACGTACTCGTGCGTGATGTCGATCCGGCTCACGCCTTCGTCGTCCGTCGAAAGCGCCACCGGCACGTGCGCCCTGCGATACATCGGAAACGGATGACGGTCGCCCGTCACGCCCAGAATTCCCTCATTCGAGCTCAGGTTGATCTCAATCATCACGTGCTTTCCGGCCAATTCCTTGAGCAACTCCTGTGCATTGTCTTCGTGCATTACGTCCACTCCGTGGCCGATGCGCTCCGCGTGACCCAGCTCCACGGCCTGCCGGATGTGAAAGCGAAGCCCCTCCGGCGGCACCAGCCCTTCCGCCAGCTCGCCCGCATGCAGCGTGATGTGCACCCGCGGATACACCGTGTGCAGATAGTCGAGCATCTTCATCTGCAGTGTGTAGTCGCGCATCGAGATCATGCCGTCTTCGGGCATCACAAAGTTGATGCCCACCCACGTTTCGTCGTGCGCGTCCTCACTAGCCTGGATGGTCTCGAAGCCCAGCAGCGTCTGCGCGAAGACCTGCTCCGGCGGATAGCCGCGCAGCACCTGGTAGATGTAGCGAGTCTCCACCTGGCAGGCAGCCATGGCCTGCGCGGTTCCACAATGCTCCAGTTCTTTGCGCTTGGCCTCCACTTCACGCACGTCATCCCTGTCCGCGGCGATCTCATCGCGCAGACCGTGGTCCAGCAACTCCTGCCGGAAATGCGCTAGAGCCTGCTGATCTCCCCGTGCCAGCTCCGCGTTCCAGCCGATTGCATAGGCAATTTGCGCGGCATGGCCGAATGGCGGCGTCTGCATCAGCTCCAGATACTGCTGGTTCTGCGCCGCAGCGCGGCTCGCCACTTCATCCACCCACTCGCCGGTGTGGCTCTTGCTCAGCCCGCCAAATTTCCCAAACGTGGCAAAGAACTGATCGTGGCCGCTCCACCCGGCAAAGGGCACAAAGCTGCGCATCGAGAACGAGTCGATCAGCTTGTCGTAGAGGGTCTGGTTCGCCGCGCTGATGTTTCCGGAAAGATCCTTTGCGGAGATCAGGTTCCCCTCGCAGGGCGGTTTGGCAAAACTCAGCGTCACCGTGTCTACGCACAGCCCGTCTTCGCCTGCCTCGCGGATAAACGTCTCTGCGTAAATGGCACCGGAAAGATGCACATGCAGGTCCGCGCCCTTGGGGAAATCTACGAGAAATGCTCGCAGAGCCTCCGGGCCCTGGTGCCGGGCGGCCTCATAGCTCTGCGCAGCCCGCGTCTCCAATGGTGCAGATGGGGTTTCTGCGCTCAACCGATGCACGGAACCGCCTGCGGCGGCCAGAGACAGACAAGCAAGCGAACACCAGGCAAGGGAAAAGAAGAAGCTGCGCATGATTGCCTCCAGTGTAGTCGAACCGCGACCGGATAAAGGCTCAATTGAAGCAACCCCCTTTATTCTGAATGCGGAAACAGATCTTCTGCCGCAGCCTCCAAAGGATAACCAGCCGCACCTGTGGGTTTGGTCCGGTTCCTGGGTCGTTGCTATAATGGTTCAGTTGTTGCAGCGCACTGTCCGTGGACTCGACCATCCTCATCCGGCATCGCCGGAACTCCGCGCAGGAAATTGCAACTCTTTCAAGTCTGCACTGAGGCCAGGTAGCTCAGTGGTAGAGCGCGGCCCTGAAAAGGCCGGCGTCGGCGGTTCAATCCCGTCCCTGGCCACCACATTCTGAATCACTTAGTGGTTGCCCTAATCGCTCAAATTAGGTTGCGGACACAATGCCAGCGCATCCTGGACTGGAATTGTGCCCATCTCGCTTTCTGCGCTGATAGGCGGCAACCTTGAGCCTATTACCGCAGATATTCATGCTGCACCAGCGGCGCGAACCCTTCTTGCTCGTGTCGAAAAAGTGAACGACACACGCCTCGCATCGGCGGATGCGCTGGGTCTCCGGATCGCTGATTAGATCCGAGACTCCATTGTAAAAAGGTGTCCATAGGTCCGACGGTCGCTTGAACTCAAAGAACGGCTCCCGGATAATCCCGCCGTCCCGCTTACGGAGCGTAGCGGCCAGCGGATGCTTCAGAAGGCCGTCATTCACCTCTTGGATGAATTCGTCAGAAGGAGCCGAGCCAGCCTCCAAACGCAGGACAGCATCGCGCAGCCGCTCGCGGAATGCGAGCAGGTCCTTGAGAAACAAGGCGGCCTCCGGAGAGTGGCGCCAACTGCGGAGCTGGCCCTTCATTTTTGGGGAATGTACGATTCCCGAAGCGATCAGCCACCGTTCCAGCGCGTGTACGTCGGTGAGGAGCTCTGTCGGTTCCTGAGCCAGTACCGGTCTGGTGTTGAGGAAGTCGAGAATGGGCCGGTTTGCAACAAAGAGAAAACCATTGACCCAATCGTCGGACTCTAACTTGGCAGTGCGCATCGGTTCCTTCATTCAAAAATAATTCACAAGGAAGCGTAACACCGTTATTGACATATTTAACGGTGTTATGTACTCTCTTTTCATCGGCGCTCGATCGCCAATAGTTCGCCGCAGAAGGAGACAGCCAATGCCAACATATCAACACGCCACTGTTCGCGGCCTCAGGATGTTCTACCGAGAGGCAGGCGATAAAAAGTCCCCGACGATCGTGCTGCTGCACGGTTTTCCCAGTTCGTCGCACATGTTTCGCGACCTGATCCCGCAACTCGCCGGCAAATTCCATGTCATTGCGCCGGACTACATCGGCTTCGGCTACAGCGATGCGCCTGATGTAAACGAGTTCGAGTACACCTTCGATAATCTGGCGGCGTACGTCGACGAATTTCTGTTCAATGTTTTAGGCCTGAAGAAGTTCATCATCTATGTGCAGGACTATGGCGCGCCCATCGGCTACCGCATCGCATTCAAGCATCAGGATGCGATCGAAGGCATCATTGTGCAGAACGGAAATGCCTACGCCGAAGGAATTGGCGGGGCTTTCGATCCGATGAAGCCGTTCTGGGCGCATCGAACTGCGGAGACGGAAGCACCGGTCCGGGCTCTGCTGACACTGCCGACGACGATTTTCCAGTATACGCACGGCGTAAAGGATGTGAGCCGCATCTGCCCAGACGCCTACACCGTCGATCAACATTTTCTCGATCGGCCGGGCAATGACGCCATCCAGTTAAATCTGCTGCACAACTACCAGGCGAATCTCGCGCACTACGACGAGTGGCACTCTTTCCTCCGCAGCAAGCAGCCAAAGACGCTGATCGTGTGGGGTAAAAACGATCCCTTCTTTACGGTCGAAGGCGCCCAGGCTTATCTGCGTGACATTCCAAAGGCGGAACTGAACCTGATCGATACCGGGCACTTCGCGCTGGAAGATTCCTCCGAGCTCATCGCGCAGAAAATCGTTAGCTTCTTCGGTTGATTTCGCAGCAGTACCCTAGTTCATCCATTCGACAGAGCAGAAATTGAGGTGAGTCGTCATGTCCGCACGCAAGAATACCACGGTTGTTGTGATCCACGGAGCCTGGGCCGATGGATCGAGCTGGGAACCGGTCATTCGCCGGCTGCAGAAGGAGGGATTCAACGTTGTGGCTGCGCCGATTCCACTTACTTCTCTGAGCGATGATGCCGCAGCGCTGCACCGGACGATTGCGCGTACGCAGGGGCCTCTAATTGTCGCGGGACATGCCTACGCCGGCGCCGTGGTGGGAACAGCCAACGACGAGCGCGTGAAGGCCCTAGTCTTTGTCGCGGCTCTTGCCCCGGACGAGGGAGAAACCGTTGCGGAGGTCTTCTATCGAGATGCATCGCATCCGAAGGCTCCCAAGCTGGCGCCGGATGCGGACGGCTTTATCTGGATGCCGGATGAGAGCTTTACTGAAGCCTTTGCGCAGAACGCAACGCGTGATCAGATTGCGCTATGCCGAGCGGTGCAGCGGCCCATCTCGCTGAGGTGCATCCAGGAGCGGGTTGGCGCGCCTGCCTGGAAGACAAAGCCTGCATGGTACCTGCTTGCGGAAGAGGACCGGATGATCAATCCCAAGACGCAACGCTTTATGGCGGAGCGTATGAAGGCAACGATCCGGTCGTCTGCGGTCGACCACACGCCGCTGCTTACTGCGCCAGACAAGGCCGCAGAGATCATTCGCGACGCAGCCCAGGCGACGCTGGGCTGAAAGAACAGCGGCGCGATCGCCGTTCAGCAGCCCGGCGCCGACAGGCATCTTATTGAGAAGGAGCATTCACTTGAAACAGGACTTTATAGCCATCGTCACCGGGGCCAGTCAGGGCATTGGACGCGCGACAGCCATCCGGCTCGCCAAAGATTTCTCGGTGGTCGTTCTCGTTGCAAGAAACGGAGATGCGCTGAAGGATGTTGCGGATGCTGTTCGCCTGGCGGGAGCCGAGCCACTCAGCATTGCCCTGGACCTGAGCCGCGCGAAGTCGCCCGAAACTGTAGTCAAAACAACGCTCGACCATTACAACCGCATCGATGCGCTTCTCAATATCGCAGGCGCAGTGCCTCAGATCGACCTTTTCGAAATGACCGACGAGCAATGGTATTCAGGCATGGAATTGAAGCTGCACGGCGCTCGCAGGTTGTCGATCCGGGCGTGGGATGCGCTCAAAGCGAGCAAGGGATCGGTGGTCTTCATGTCCGGCAGCGCGGCGCTCGATCCCAAACCCGGCTTTGCCGCTGTGGCAGCCACGAACGCGGCAATCATCGCCATGGCAAAGGCGTTTGCGGAACAAGGGATTAAGGACGGCGTGCAGGTGAACAGTATTGTGCCTGGCGCGGTGATGACGGGGAGGCGCCGATCGTTTCTGGAGAAATGGGCTCCGGCGCATAATATGAGCGTCGAAGAGGCCACAAGGAAGTTTCCTGAAGAGGCGGGCATCAGCCGCTATGGAGAACCGGAGGAGATCGCCGCACTGATGGCATTCATGGTCTCGCCTGAGGCCAAGTGGATGACTGGAGCCTCTGTGCGCATGGATGGAGGCGAAGTTAAGGGAATCTGATAGCCTCCGCAAGCATCCGAAAACTTATTCCATTCTTAGAGCCTTCACAAGGATGTGTACACGCAGACGGTGACGGACGCAAATGGTCGGCACACAGCCGGGTGGTGCGAAAGATTCTCGGCTAGTCAGCGGTGTTCCCCTTCAGCTCTGGCAACCCCATTGATCCTTGTCGAATGGACAGTAGCGCTATCCGAAGCTAAAACGTAAAACGAGCGCCGAGTTCTAGGCGGCGAGCAGTTTCGGCTGCGACAGGTTCACCGACCGCGCCGGAGGAGAGGATCGTGTTTACGGACGTGACGTTGGTGTGATTCAGCAAATTGGTACTTCGTGCATTGAACGTGATCGTGCGGGGATGATCTTTGTCACGAGGATTCAGGGCGAAGACACGGCTCAGGTTCGTATCGAGATGGAACTGTGCGGGCATGGTGCCCAAGTTGCGCGGGACATCCCCGTTAACCGTGTTTGTGGTGAGCAGGCCGAAAGGCGTGCTGTAAACTCCCGGGCCAGGCGCGGAGGCATAGGAGGGTCTGTCGTCGAAGTCACCATCGCCGTTGGCATCGGTGCCCGTGGTGATGTTGTAAGGCTGGCCGCTCGAGAAGTCGAGAAGAGATGTGAGGCCGATCTTCAGGGGAAGGTTGAGGTTGACTGATGTAAAAAAGAGGTTGCGCATCAGTGAATCCCATCGGGCTGACTCTCCCTTTTCGCTGTAGGTGGACTGCGGATTGGCAGCGCCTGGCAAGTCACCGAGGCGGAACCCGCCGTCGGAGTGAAAATCCAGGTGCAGGTAATCTGCTGAAAAACTGAGCCGTTTATAGCTGTTCTGCTCCAGCGCAAATTCCACGAGCCCGCCTCGACGGTGGGCAAGCTGCTGGTAACGAAAAATATTTTCGTTCAGGGCCATGGGTCTGGGTGCGAGAAGCGCCGCAAGAGGATCGGGCGCAGTCCCAATGCTGCTTGGGACCATGGGTGCATTGATGTTAGTTTGGCGCATCCAACCCCAGGCCTGTCCAAAGTCGACATCTGCCTGTAAGTGCCAGCGATGCGGGAACTCATGTCCAACACCCGCTTGGGCCATAAAAGAAGGAAGCTGCGCAACTGTGTTGGGAAGCTGCCAGATTGTACCGACGCTGATGGACCCGGGAGCCGGCGTCATCGGACTCTGGAAGTCCGGCGAGTAGATTGTGTTTTCCTGCTGCCGGACACCATTTAATCGCTCGGCCTGCAGGGCGAATGCTGGATCCACGGGGTTCATGTACAGGCCCGTGCTGAGATGGAGCACCCAATTCGACTTCTTGTCAGGCGCCCAGGCCAGGCCGGCGCGCGGCGCAAAATTTATGAAAGTGGCAGGAGTGGTCTGGCACTGATAACGCAAGCCGGCATTGACCGTCAGATGCTGGGTAAGCTTTTCATGGTCCTGAATATACAAGGCCAGCCGCCACTGGGTCTCCGGCACGAGGGGCGTTCCGGTGGTGACTTGAAATGTTGTTGGCATGCCGCCGGGTAGATTCAACAATGATCGGCGATACTGTTCGAGCGCGCTGATCGTGGTTGTTTCGCCCGTTGGATTGTTGCTTGCATCAAGCGCGGGCGCGCTTCCCCCGCCAAAGACGAATGCGCCATTGAAGGTGTCAGGGTCGTAGTCGTGGATGAAGAACCCCAAAGACTGAAGTCCAACCTTGAGTGAGTGCTTGCCTTTGGTAAAGATGAGATCGTCGTCAGCTTCAAGTTCGCGCTCGCGGTCGTTGAGAGCACCGCTGGTTGAGCCTCCACCGGTGAAGTAGCCTGCCACCATGAGGGAAGGTCCGGTTGAAAGCGGCGTTTGCTCGGTAGTCAGCCAGGAGTAGCCGATCCGGCTTTCGTGCAAAAGGTGCGAACTGAGAATCTGCGTATTGAGGAGGCGCAGATCGTACTCGGTTTGAAGGCTATTGAATCCGGTTGTCGCGAGATTCAGGCCGCCGATCCCCTGGTTGCCGAGATCGCCGAAGCGGGACGAAAACGAGAGGGTCGCGGCATCGTTCGGGGTGATCTGCCAATCGCCGCGGGCAGAGCCGATCCAGAGGTGTTGTGGCGCGGCGATTGTCTGCTGCAGAGGCGCTGGCGTGTATCCGCTGTCGAGAGTCTCCGCGTCGACTACGTTGAATTCATGAATGTCTCGTTTCTCGAGCGCAAGAAAGAAGTCGGAGTTTCGGCCGATGGCCGGACCGCTGAGTTCGAAACCATAGCGTTGTTTACTGGCCGGGGTTGCCGTTGCTGAAAACGGATCGGTAGCGTTGAACGCATCGTCGCTTTCCACAAAGAAGAGCGCTCCGTGCAATGCCTTGGCACCGGGCTTTGTAGTGATTTCGATGTTCGGTGCAATCCAGGGAGCTCTCTCGTATTGTGACGAGAACGGGTCAGGATTGATGCGAATCTCAGCGATGGAGGCTTTGGGAGGCAGAGGGCTTCCATTCTGAAAGCCGTCGACAGAAATGATCGCACCTCCGGGAGCGCCGCCTCCGCCGGCAGCCATGGTCTGCAACTCGCGAAGGAGATCGTCCGGATCGTCTGAGAGCCGTTGCACTTCTTCGGCCCCGAGGACAATCGAACCTGCCGAGTCGCCGCTGTCGCCTCCGGCGGTATTTGCATTCACTTCGACGTCCGTCTCTACAGACGCCACAGAGAGCTTGAGATTAGCGTATGCAATGCCGCCCGCGCGTGCGTGCGCGCGTGTTGTAGCCTTGGCGAATCCTTCCGCATTCGCTGTAAGTATGGTCGATGTGCCCGGGTTGCACGCGAAAACATAATGGCCGACGGCATCGGTCAGGGTTGTTTCTCCGCTTGACACCTGCACGTGTGCTCCAGGAATGACTGCTCCGGTGGGGTCGGTGATCACTCCCTCGATGCGCATGCCATGGACGCAAGGCTGTTGTGCGTTCGAGAGTGCAGTTGCGAACATCCCAACGAAGATAAGAGCGCAGATGTGTTTGACCCTGATGCCTATCTGGACGCCGGCCCTTAAGGACGACTTACAAAGGGCCTCAGGCGGTCGCTTGTTCATCTCGCCTCCAGTTCACCGTGCTTCGAAACTCAAGTTAGGTCTTCCGGGGTGAATTCCGCTTCCTATTTGGAGCGAAGCGCTCAAATCCTGGCGCGAGCCGGATTTACGTTGGTTCCACGAAGTCTGATTGGGGTGGGGAGCCGGGCGCTTATGCAATTTCAGAATCGCTGTGCTGTGGAGTCACTGTTCCAAAGCCGTGGCGACTGGGTTTTCCAACGACTGGTCTTGGTTGCTGAGGCAGGGCATCGCACAGTCGGCGAGACGATGCGTCCAGAGTTAGGCTGGGGTCAGGGCCGCGCAGAGGCTCAAGCGGAGTTATCGGCTCATTTCGCGAAAGAAGGATTCGCGAAAACTGCGGCTTAATGGGGCTTCGTCGCCGTTGCCAAGCCTGATGATGTAATCACCGTGAAAGAGAGGATGCATGCCGCGGACCGCGTCCTTCCGAACGATAGTCGATCTGTGGGTTCGAACGAACTGTTTTGGATCCAGCTTGTCTTCCAGGCTCTGAATGGTCTGTCTGGAGATGTGTGTCCCATTCGGTACGTGAATGACGACGTATTTGTTTGCTGCTTCAATCCAGATGATTTCGTCAACGGGCACGAACAGTATGCGCTCGTCATCTCTAATCGAAATCCGAGAAAGCCATGGGCTCTCGCCAGCATTGGGGACAACAGAAATTGGGATGGCAGAGTTAAGCCGCCGCACGGCCCGCTCGACTGAAAGCGAAAGCCGCTCCTTATCGAAAGGCTTTGAAAGATAATCTACGGCTTCGATTTCGAAGGCTTTTACTGCGTACTCGCTGTAGCCCGTTACGAATACAAAAAGAGGCAGTTGAGTTCCGGCGATCTGCTCAATCATTCCGAAACCGTCGAGACCCGGCATCTGGACATCGACAAAGACGATGTCCGGTGAGAGCTCGCGAATCTGCTGAATCCCCTGAATCCCGTCCGCACTTTCGCCAACCACCTCAATTTGCGATTCATCCTCGAGCAATTCACGCAAATATCGGCGCGAGTGCTCCTCATCCTCGACGATAAGCACGCGTGCTGGGGCCGCGGTCAACGCTCCGTTCTGCCCCTTCGCTCCGAGTTTCGATCCGTTCTGCATCGCGTATCGATCTCAAATCCATCTTGCGGTGCGGCCCACCGCGAAACAGACACGAGGCTTGCCTAATTGGAAAGTTCCTCAAGCGCCTGCGGCCGCATGTTCGCTTGAGGCTTACGATTCAACTCATCTGCTTTGCCGGCATCGCCGGGAACCGTGTAAGGAATAGAGATCTCAATCTGCACTCCGCCCTCCGGCCGGTCGGTGTACGTGAAAGTATGACGATTTTCGTAATGGATCCGCAAACGGTCGACAGTATTCGTGAGCCCGACGCCGAATCTTGGAGGCCCTTGCGAGACGTCGCGTTTTGGCCCTGCGTTGCGGATCTTGATCTCAAGTGCATCGAGCTTACGAACGGCGCTGAAGCGGACCTCGCACGGCCCCGTCTGATGGCTGACGCCATGGCGAATTGCATTTTCGAAGAGCGGCTGCAAGAGGAATTGTGGTACGAGGGCACGCGTGGCTGATGGCTCAATGTCGTAGTTGAGCACCAAACGGGCGCCAAGTCGGAGCCTTTCGATCCCCAGGTACAAATCCGAGTATTCCAGTTCTTCCGCGAGTGGCCTCATCGGGCCTCCGGCATCTTTGAGCGTACTGCGGAGAAGATCTCCAAGCGCGATGACCATTCTGCGGGCCGTGGGCGGGTCTTCGACGGTGAGGCTGGCGACGGCATGAAGAGTATTGAAGAGAAAGTGCGGGTGGAGTTGCATGCGCAGCGCTTCAAGCCTTGAGACTGCGAGTTGCCGCTCCAGTTCCATCGAGCGCACTCGCTCGGCCTGGAGATCTTTCAGCACTTCCCAGGCTTCGAGTACGGTCGCCAGTACGATTCCAATCAGGATCTGATTGGGGAGAAACCCGAATACCTCGTGTTGGAACACTGCGGAGAAGGTGGGGTCGTAAGAACGATACGGGAACCAGGTCAGGAAGACGACCCCCCAGTGCGCTATGGAGACGGCCGGCGCGAGCAGCGCAACAAGTCCAAGACAAATCGCACCATTGCGAATTCGGTTTGGCCTCTTCAGCGGGAAGAGCCGGATGCATCTCTCCAGGAGGGGCAGCGTCAGGCCCCAAAATGCAAAATGCACAGCGTTGGAATAGAGAGCAAATCCCAGCGGTTTGTGGCCGAATTCGCTAACCTCCAAGACTGCTGTAAAGAAGGCACACGTGCCGGCCCAGGCCAGAATTACTAATCTGAGGCGAGACCACCTGCGCATCAAATCTATTATTGCCCCTGACCGGAAGCAGTGGCTGTATTTGTCGCGAAATGCAGATTTTGCGGTGCCAGTCGCCTCCGAATGTCGCCAAACAAGGTGAAAGAAGGACAGTGGAAATTTAGCAGGCCCAGCCTGAGGCTGCAAAGATCTTCAGAATCGAACAATCAGCCGGCAAACGGTCGATTCCGGCGCTCTCGAAACCTGCAATCGAAAGATGCCTCAAAGGCAGAGTTATTAGGAAGGACGAGGGCGCAGCGCATTCCATTCAGGCCAGGAGATCGCTACTCCATCAGAGGCCGGCTACATTAGCGCAGACCAATTCTGTCTTCCCATCTTTCGCTTGCAAAACGGCGGCGGACCCTACATTCCGGTTGGGCAGCGAATCGCCCGGAATACGAACAGTCGGCGCTTCTCCGTTTGGATTGGTCGATGAGTGAATCGGTGATTTCGCGTCAATCTGCTCACCGTCAAAGTTCCCCTTGCACTTGGAATGCCCGGCAAATTCTGTACAGAACCATGCTTTTGACAAGATTGCCACCTTCAAAAACGATTCCGCAACCTTGACCGGAGCTGGAGCAGCCACTCGCGTACCTACGGCGTTGGTGACATCAAGTTTCTTTGTGGCAGCTCGTGGGTTCGCCGATTCGTGGGTTGAACTTCAACTCTTCGCTGACGAGAGCCAGCTTTCCAACTGCGCGGCGTAGGAGCGGCTGGCACGGTGTACAGATCCGTCCGAGAGCTTGACGACATACTCGCGGTTGCCGAGGGCGCGCAATTGGCGAATACACCTTGTCCGAACAATGCGAGACCGATGGATGCGAATGAACTGCGCAGGATCCAACTGCTGCTCCAAGGCATTCATGGTTTCGCGCAGGAGATGCGAACGCCCATCGCCATGCAGCTCAGTGTAGTATCCGGCGGTCCCCACCCAGTCGATGTCCTCGACGGATAGAACCTGAATCCAGGAGCCAGTTCTCACGGCAAAGCGCGAAGTGTATTTCCCGGAGTTCTCCTCGATCAACTGCAGAATTCGTTCGTCGATCTGTGCTTTGGAATTTGAGTCGGTGAATCGTCGGGCCCGCTGAATTGCCGCGGCGAAGCGTTCGTCGTCGATAGGCTTGAGCAAATAATCCACTGCATGAACTTCGAAGGCACGAAGCGCGTGCTGCTCATGGGCGGTGAGAAAAATAATGGCCGGCAGGCTATTGCGCGGCAATGCGCTCAGGACCGCGAAGCCATCCATCCCAGGCATCTGTACGTCGAGAAACACAAGATCCGGCGCCAGTTCGAGAATTGCAGTCACTGCGGATGCGCCATCCTCGCAATCACCGGCGATTTCGATGTCTTTGAAGCGCCTTAGACGGAGAATCACTCCCTCTCGCGCCAGAGGCTCATCGTCCACGACTAATACGCGCACACCATCCCCTCCACTCTATTGCCGTTTCTTCGAAACGGAATTTCAATCAACACTTTGCATCCGCCCGTCTCAGGCCACTCAAGATCGAGTTTGTGGTTTGTGCCGTATAGCGTCTGCAGCCGGTCTGCGGTGTTGGTCAACCCGATGCCCTGCACGCTGCCGCGTGGTTTTGCATCGCGAGGTCCCGTGTTGACAATAACTATTTTCAATTGCGAATCGCACAATGAGCTGCGGATTGTGATGCTGCCTCCTCCAATCACGGGCGCTACCCCGTGCCGGATGGCATTCTCGACTAGCGGCTGCAGCAGCATGCTTGGGACAGCGGCATCGAGCGTTTCGGCCGCGACAGCCAGGTCAACCCGCAATCGTTTGCCGAGCCGGGTCTGCTCAATCGCCAAATAGCGCTTGGTAAAGGCCATTTCTTCAAAGAGAGGAACTTCCCACGGCAACTGTTTGTCGAGGCTGATGCGCAACAGATCGGCAATTTGTGCCAACATGCGAGTTGCGGCGGGAACATCGCCTGCCAGAACCAGCGTAGAGACAGCATTGAGCGAGTTAAACAGGAAGTGCGGATTCAACTGGTAGCGCAATGCGCTAAGCCTCGCCTCACGTGCCTTGATTTCGGCCTGTGCCAGACGTTCCCGTTCTTCCGCCAGTCGTTGCCATTGTTTGATGCTGAAATAGAGATTGCACCAGAACGAAAGCAAGATCGTGGAGCGTAAGGAATTGCTAATCAGGTCGGTCCAGTCCAATTGCCGAAAGCGGACAACCATGAGTTGAATAAGAAAGGCTGCTGCCGTTCCGATGAGTGAGCACCACGCGAAGGTGCGAATCTCAAGTTGAAGCCACGGTAGAGTGCGTTGCAAAAGCGAGCGGCAGAGAGGGCGCAGCAGGCAACTGCCGAGAAACCAGATGCTGCACCCAAGAGTGGTGCGCCAAACCATCACCGTACGCTGGTGTGCGTAAGGCAGCGCGCTGGCCAAAACTAGCAGGTACAGACCGGTCCATCCAGCTGCCTGCAGGCGCCAAAAGGTGGGGAACGTAGGTTCGCCGCGCTTCGACACAACTATAGTCTAGTCCCGATCCGAAGTGTTGGGTCGCGGTCCATTGCATCGAACCATCGGTTCACAGCATTGTGCCGCCGTCCTGTGGGAATGGCTGCGATTGCCCCGCCCATTCGGTCTTAATCTCACTCCTAGCAAGACCGTTATGGTCCACGAAGAGCCGGAGATGTTGAGGGTCGATCAGCCATCGCGATATGCGACGGTTGCAGATTTCTGCCACATTTTCGATGAAGAGATGGACAGCTTGTACCGGCTGTCTCAGCTCCTGACAGCGCAGTGCGAGAAAGCGGAGCGATGCTTTCTGTCGGCATTGGAGGAATGCATCGGAATGCAATTTATCTTTCAGGAGTATGCGCAGTCTTGGGCCTGGCGCAGCATCATCACCAACGCAATTGGGCTAACTAACCCGTGCATCCAAGGCCATCGCGGTGAAATTCAAGCGTCGCGGGATATCGAGCCGGTCGTAAGTGACGGCAATCAGATGATCGCACATATTTTGGCCCTCGATGACCTGCAACGCCTTGTGGTGGTGATGTCGGGTTGCGAGCGATACGGCGACCAGGAATGTGCGGTCATGCTGCGTTGCTCGCATAAGGACGTGCGGAAAGCGCGCGCAGAAGCGTTTCGACATATCGAGACAACTTGCGGAATACAAGAGAAGAAGTGCTCTACAGTGCTTCGAGCGTGGATCGCCATGGATAGCAACGGTCTCCGATGCATGGCCGCAGGATTTGAACCGGCCTCCACAGGACTGAACCGAGTGCCATCAGGAGAGGATTGCTCATGACCCGCCAAAAGATTGCTTATTGCTCGCTACTCGTTCTGCTGTTCGGCGCAGGCTGCATTCGCGGGCTCGCCCAGAGCGCCGCGGCCGGAGATGCATGCGCGGCGAGAATGGCCGAGAACAACGAGAGCCTGAAACAGTATGTCCATCTGCAAAAGACAGAAGTGTCCTGGAAAGGAAAAGTCCGGAGCACTCAGTTCGCTGAGATCAACTACGACGAAGCGACCGGAAAGGAGATTTCTGTACCACTGGGATCGACCAGTTCCAACCAGTCGCAGGCGAGGGCTCAGGGCTTCATCATGAGGCGAGTTTCACAGCACATCGCCAACAACATAAAGGATGACGCCCAGCGACTCGCCGATCTCAGAAGCCAGTATCTTCCTCCGAGCCCCACCAAGATCAAGGCTGCCCTTCCAAGAGCGGAGATTGGTGCTGGCTCCGGAGGCGAGACGAAAATCACATTCACTGACTACGTGCAGCCGGGTGACACGATGATCTTGTCAGTGAATCCGAACATGAAGGTGCCAGCTCAGATCGAGATTCATTCCAGCCTTGATGGCCAACCGGTCTCTTTCAGCGTTGATTTTGCATCGCTGTCGGACGGTCTCTTCTATCCGGCCGCGGCAAGCATGAAATGGGAGGCAAGGCATCTCGAATTGAACATATCGAACTTCGAGTATCGAAAATAACCCGGGAAAGAGAGCGAAGAATCCCATCGCCGGAGCCGAATCGGAGCCCGGCGAAGCTCGCGCGCCCGGTTCCGCTCGTAGGCTACCCGGATGGAGATGAAAACCATGATGAAGGGCTATCGGTACGACTCGATTCTTAATCAACAGACAAGGCCAACGGCGCACGGCTGCATCAATCCACGGCCGGCGGACATGACTGGAAAGTTCGTGCGATGCGTAGTTCACCTTGTCCCTACTGTGATCATCGTGATTCTTGCCAATGTTCCTCTTCACCCGCAATCACCGGGTGAGGCGAATGCCGCGCGAGCGCTCCCTGATGCGCCTCGTCCTATGGGCCAGAATCAAGCACCGGCTGCCGACGTATCGGAACCACAGGGTGTCTACCAGCCCTACGGTCCGCTGGCACCTTTCGCTACGAATCAACGGCTGTCATCCGGTCAGAAGCTGAAGATCTATGTGCACCAGGCATTCGGTCCTCCCGCTGTAGTCTTTCCCGCGATTGGCGCTGCGCTACGCATGAAAAATCCGCCCAACGGGTATCCCAGCGATTGGATCAACGGACCTGACGCATTCGGCCGCCAGTATGGGAGCGCCGTGGCTACTCAGACATCGACCCGCACGGCCTCTGCCTTGAGCGGGATCATTTTCCGTGAAGACCCCCGTTATGTCCCCGCTGGTCCTGACGCGAGTTTCGTGAAGCGTTTCAGCCACGCACTGGTTTTCACCTTTTTCAATCGAAGTGATTCCGGTGGCAGAACCCTTGCGTTGAACAACTTCGCCGGAGCGGCGGCCGGAGGCTTTGTGGGGAACCTTTACCTGCCCGATGGCTTCAGAACGATGACGCGGGCCGGCCAACGCGCCACGGTCGAGATGATAGCCATCTCCGCGACGAATCTGGCACAAGAATTCAAGATCGGGGAAAGGCTCCGTCTTCCGAAGATTGTGCCAAGGTGGTGGGTGCCGGAGTCTTCCAATCAGCCATAGAGCTTCATCCTGAACTGCCGCAATACGCGCGCGTGCGAGATGTGTCGGTAACAACGGTCTATGCCAGTTCCCAATGGCTCGATCATCACGCGCAAAGATTCGAAATGTCCTGTCAATCTTGTTTGACCATGCGTGCCGGTACGAGCTATTCGACCGCAACCCGATGCGATTTGCCCGCCAGGGCGCAAAGCGGCGGAGCGCTCCAGTTGTGCTAGCCGCCCTGGAAATCAGAGCTCTGGTCGACCATCTCGCTCTTCGCGAACGCACACTCGTACTCCTGGCGGCATCGACCGGCTTGAGGCAAAGTGAACTGTTGGATCTTTGCGAGCCGCTTGCACAAAGGACGGAGGCCGTCCTGGGGCGCATCGATCCTTCGCAAATACGCTCGACCAGTTGCCGGGTGCTTCAATATTCAAAAGCGCATCGGCTGGCACACTTTCCGACACACCTACTCGACGTTGCTCCGGAGTGTCGGAGCGGAGTTCAAAGCGATGCAGGAGCTGATGAGACATTCCACGTTGAGGACGACGATGGACGTTTACACGCGAGCAGTTGCGCCCGCCAAGCACGCCGCGCAAGCAGCCGTGCTGGCTTTGTTCTTCCCAACGCCTCGCGCGAAAGACAATGACACAATCATCGGAACGACGTAGCGGTAGCAGATTGGGGGGTGCAAAAGGGACACGGAAATGTGGCTTTTTGCACCCTCGAATGCCAAGCGAAGGTTGCTGCAAAGTGCTGATTCCAATTGGCGTCCCCGACGGGATTTGAACCCGTGTTATCGCCGTGAAAGTCCCCCAAGATGAAATGGACAGTTATGGACTACGGTAGACAAGAGTACCAGAATCAGCAGGTTTGATGCGGCTCCGAGTAGGTGAGCAAGTGACAGCCGTAGTCAGCTTAGGACTGGTTTTCCGCATCCATCGTCACCAGATCGTCACCGCTTTTTTATGCAGCACGCTAATGGCGCGACGTATCTTTCCACAATACTCTCGACGCATCGATGCCGAAGGTGCTCAAGTACCCCCTGTCTCTCGTGGAATTGAGCATCTATGGAGAAGAGAGAGAGATAAGTTATTTATTATTATATACATATACATACATGCTCAATTGAGCGTCTATGGTGAGCACCTTGGAAGGGATGAGCACCTTCATAGATGCTCAAAACTCCCATAGATGCTCAAGGTGCTCAAGGTGCTCAAGGGGGGTCAGCTTTGAGCATCTACGGGGTTTGATGGGTATTCGCCTGCAATCCGCGCTTAATTCGCCCGTGTGATGCCCGATTGATTCGCGTCGACCGCTTCCGATGGTTCGCTCGATTCGGGAGCCTGTAGCAACATGGCATCGAGGCCGGCAACGGCCTGATGGACCTGGGCCGCGGCAATTCTGGCGTAGCGTTTAGTCATGCGCAGATCGCGGTGTCCAAGCTGGCTTGCGATCACGTCGAGTTCGGTCCCGCGCTGGCGGAGCCACGTTGCAAAGGTATGGCGCAAGTCATGCAGCCGAATGTCTGAAATGTGGAGCAGGGAGCAGACGCGGTGAAAGGCCATGCTCACGGCTTCGGGGCTCGCATCGGGGAACAGCAGGGAATCGGGTTCGGGCTCCTCCGGGGCGATGGACGCCAGCACGCGCAGAGCGAAGCTATTCAGGTGAATCTCTTTCGGCTCGTCATTCTTGCTCGTGGGGAGCAGGATGCGGGCGCCGTCGATGTACTTCCACTTGCAGCCGAGCAATTCACTGCGGCGCATCCCTGTAGCGGTGAGCAGGGCGAAGATGGGCTGCATGGGCTCCGGGGCCGCGGCCAGCACGCGGCGGAATTGATCGGGGCTCAGGTGTTGGTTGCGCTCGTCATGGACCGTGGGCGCCGTCACGTCGATTGAGGGATTGGCCGCGCGGGGCAGTAGTTTCCATTCCCCGCACACCAGCCGGAAGAGATGCTTGAGCGAGACAAGCTCTTTGCGCACGCTGGACTTCGACACCAGCCCGAGGCGCAGAGTCACGTAGTCTGAGACCTGGGAAGAGGTCACTTCCGCCAGCTTGCCGGTAAAGAACGCTTTCAGATGCCCACAGATCCCCGCTTCCCGGATGTAGGCGCGCGGCGTGAGGCGCGGTTTCTGGTAGGCAAGGAACTTGTCGGCCACGTCCGCGAAGGAGTCACGGCACGCCGGCACTTCGCCAGGCTTCAGGCTGCGCCGTTCGCGCACGTCCCGCTTTTGATCGGCGCGGAAGCTTCCGGCTTCATCGTGTGTTTGGGCCAGATCGAAGGTTTCCGTATTCACGGCTGGTTTGCGCACCCGCCGGCCGGAAGCATCGGTATAGCTCACCCACCATGCCCGGCGATCCTTCCGCCAGTACAGCCCGTCACGCTTTCTTAGCTTTGGCATTATCTGTCCCCTCCCTTCGCGCGCATCTCTTTTAGGGTTTTGCGGTATTGGCGCTGATTCTTTTTTTTGCGCTCGTGATAGCCAGGCCGATTCTCGTCAAACTGCACGCGGCATTCTTTCGAGCAGAATCGGTAATTGCTGTGCGCTGCCACTCGCCATCGGTTGTGGCAGTTTTCACAGAGGCGCACCTTGCCTAAGTCGCCATCGGCGTAAAGGCGAACGAGAGCCATCGCTACATCGCCTTCGGTGATGGGGAAAGACGCCTTGATGATTTGAGGGTTCTTGCGGCTAAGGATCGCTACGAGGCTGGACCGGCATTCACCGCCGACCGCGCTGTGCCAGTTAATTCCTGGGCGGAAATGATAGCGCGCGAGTCGTTCGCTGATTTCTCTGTGTTGCCCGTCGAGCCAGCCCATTAGCGGGACGTTCAGAGTCCCTTTAGGGCTCCGTCTCTGCTCATCGGCCTTCGCCTTGAACTCCACCAGATCGCGGTGAAGTGAGGTCAGACGTTCGTAGGCAGCGGTCCCCTTGCAGCCATTGAGACAGCGGACAGCGAACATCACATCGCTTGTTTTGTGCGTTACCGCAGTTGAGGTGTCCATAGTAGGGAAACAAAAACACTATGACTATAGATGACTATGACAGTACAGTCAAGAGACCAAAAAGGAGGGCAGGGCTATGCAAGGCAAAACCAGTGATACCGCACTCCCGGCAAAGCCGGAGCCGGACCTGTACCGCGTTAAGGCTGTGGCGGAAAAGACTTCTCTTACCTACCGAACACTCCACAGGGCGATCAAGGCGGGCCGCATCCACGCGCTCAAGTGCGCCGGGGCTGTGCTGATTCCTCGCAGTGAAGTTGAGCGCATTCTGACGAAAGGGTTCTAATGGCCACGTCTGCCACGTCGCAAACTCCCGAACCAGATGCGCGGCTGCGGGAATACTTTGCGTCACGAGGTAAGGGAGGCGCACCATCGACCGCTCCGAAAGCGGCTCGTGTCCCCGCCAAGCCTGCACCGAAGGTTGGGCCGACCCGCGTTCCGTCTGCACCAGCTTGCCAGCCGCCCCCGGAGCGTGATCTCACGAGACTCTTTAACGAGCGCAGCGAGAGAGTGATTCTCGGAGCCCTGATTAAGGACGGCGCGCGCTTCGATGAGGCCGCGGGGCTAGAGCCGGGGCACTTCGGGATCGATAGTCACCGTGAAATCTTCGCTGCCATTCAGCGGCTCCATAAGCGCGGCGAAGGCCGCGACTATCAGACCGTCTGCAACGAACTCGGGAAACGGCTCGCGGGGATCGGCGGCTGGTCCTATGTTGCTGACTTAGAGGAAGGCTTGCCGCGGAATCCTCAGATTGCGGATCACGTGCGGATCGTCCGCAAGTGCGCAGCGGCTCGCCTGGCATACAAAGCTGCGGGGGCCCTGCAGGCTGCGCTTGAAGCGAGCGATGATCCTCTCCAAACCATCGATCAGTATCGGGGTCAATTCGATTCCGCGCAAGAGCTGGCCGCGCCGGATGGAGACTGCGGGCTCCGGCTGCTCAAAGGGTCTGAAATTGAGGAGCAAGACTCCCCTATGATCGTTACCGATCACATTCCCGATGCAACCATCGTGGGGTTGATTGGCCCGCCCGGAATCTGCAAAACAACGCTGGCGATTCTCATTGCAGCCGACCTGTCACGCGGCCGGACCCCGTACACGGGCGCACCCTGCCCGCCGCGCAACATCCTGATTATGTCGAATGAAGATTCGCCCGCACGGATTCGCAAGCTCTTCAAGGCAGCGGGCGGCGACTTATCGCGGCTGTTCGTCGAAAACTGCGATGACGGTTGGCTTCTCTCCGACCTGTCGCGTCTGGAAAAGGCGATTGCAGCGTACAACATCGGTTTCGTCATCCTTGATTCGTTCGCGAGTCACTCCGGAAAAGCCGATCTAAACTCGCATGGCGAAACGATGGGTTTGTTGATTCCCCTGCGGGCGCTTGCAGAAAAATATCACTGCGCCATCGTGCTGATTCACCACCTAAATAAATCCGCGAGTGCCGATCACTTGCAACGTGTAAGCGGTTCTATCGGAATCTCCGCATCTCTGCGGCACAGTATTCACGTCGCCGTCGATCCCGATGATCCCGAACTCAGATTGCTATTGAACGGCAAATCAAATCTGTGCCCGCCGAACGTTCCGGCCCTGCGTTTTCGACCGTTCCCCGTGGGATGGGCGGGCGAATCCTCCATCACGCTGCAGGAAATTTACCAGCAGCCCGCCGTTAGCGAAGATTCGGGAGCAGTGGATAGGGCAGTTCCCTGGCTTGCGGACGCTCTGCGCCCAGGGGCCATGGCGCAGAGAGACCTTGAGACGCTGGCGAAGACCGCGGGCCATTCGTGGGCCACCGTGCGCAGGGCCAAGCGCGCCCTTGGCGTCATAAGTCGGCGCAGTGAATTTGGCGGCGCGTGGTACTGGTGGCTGCCGGAATCGGGGGCAGTGCAATGAGGCTCTGCAGCGTCCACGGTCGAGCGATGGTTTTGAGGCGGAATCCGTTCCGGCATTGGCATTGCCCGGTTCGCGGATGCTCCAAGGCGAAGGCGGATAAGCATGGCGCACGAGTTTTCAAACGGAAGGTGGCGGCATGAACCAAACAGCACATGACCCCGGCTGCAAGGTTTGCCAACACTGGCAGCGCCGCATCGATGAAGAGCGCGCGCGGGCAAAACGGGGATGCACTAGCGCGTTCTCCGAAGAAAAGCGCGTGAGACGGGAATTGGATGAACACCTGGAGCGGCGCAGAATCGAGGCGCACGATGGAGCCGAAATTGACGCTGATAACGCTGGAGTGCCTGACGTGCGGACGCACATGGACGGCCACAGCGCGGGTGCGGGATCTGAGAAAGGCGCTCAAACAGACATGCCGGTGCGGTGGGGAAATGCGCCTGACGGAATCGACCGGCTGTTTCTGCACGGCGGAGGTACAGCGTGATCGAGGTAGGCAACAAAGTATTTCTGCGGGGCGCGCGCTTCGGCCTGGCCGGAACCGCGATCCGTTTCGAGCGCGGCAAATTTACCGTCTACTGGTCCGACTTGGATCACATGAGCCGTCACAGGCCGGAATCGCTCGAACTGGCTGAGCCGAAACCGGAGCTAACCACAACCAACAAGGAGGATGCAGCGCGATGAGTAAAGACAACCCAACGAAGAATGAATCCGACTATTCAGATTTTTACGATCACCCAAAATCACCCGTAGGGACGCAGGTTTTGCGAATCCCGCCGCCGCCTGGCTGGTTCCACCATGAATCCGTCACGGTGGCCGACCTGCCGGCGCACATTTCGCGGCAAGTAGGATCGGCGAGCGAACGCGGGAAAGGCCATGAAGTGCTGGCGCACTATTCCGGGTTCGCAGAAGGATCGGGCATCGCAGACAAAGCGACTAGCAAGCGGCTTGGAGAGCTGGCTAGGGGGCTCGCTTCTGCCGCCAATCAATCCGATTACTTCGCACGTGAAATCAGACCCTTTTTGCAATCAGTCAAACCGCAACGGAGGACCAAGGCATGACAGGCACAATCGAGATCGAAGTTCCCGAAGCCGAGACGATTGAAGATCAGGTGATGTACGTCGAGGAATTTGTTGAAGACTTACTTCAAGCGTTGACGCAGGGACCGCACAGCTTGTTCGAGAAATGCAGAGCGGCCAATGAGCAGTTACTCAGTAAGGAGGTGGCCGAACAAGAGAAGGCTTTGGAACTGCGCGAAACTGCGCGGCAATTCAAATCGCGTGTCGAGGCCCGGCAAAGAATTCTCAGTCGTGAAGTAGACGAAATGCTGGCGGATGGACGAGACCGGGACGCGGAAGAGAAAAGACGCGAGTCCGCAAAGCTGGAGAGTGATCTCGCGGACATTCTCAAGCAGGCGGAAGCATGTGAAATGCGCGCGGGCGAAGCTGCCGCAGAGCAAGGGGCGAACTTTATTCGCCATTTCAACGAAAACTTTCCTCAACTCAGAGCAGCAACCGTGAGGACGATAATCGCGGCTGTTGGTTTGTTGGATGGAGTGGAAGCAGCGCTCAGAGCATATCAGCTACGAAGTGGGTTACCCCGCCCCTTCATCAGCGAAATCAACCACCTTATGGACTTGACGCCGAGAGAGCAAGGATTCGAACAGCGTTACTGGCAGAGTCTCCAGGGTTGGTTCAATCCCGGCCAGCGCCTAAAACAGCCTAAGCCACATCCGACACAACACTGAAATGAAAGGGTGCCGCATGAGCAAAAAAGGATCGACTGTATTGAGCGAACGGGAACAAGCGAAGGTTGAGCTTTTGACCGCTCAAGGCGCGGGACCTACCGCTATCGGCGAGATCCTCGGCCGTCATCACATCACGGTCGAGCGCCATCTCGCCAATCCCGATACGCAGGAACGGGTCTATAACGACAAAAACAAGATGGCGGAACTCTACCGTGAGAAAGCGCACGCCTGTATTACCGCCATCGACGATGACAAGCTGGCAAAATCCTCCGCGCTGCAACTCGCAACTGCGGCAGGCATCTGCACAGACAAAGCACTCATGCTCACCGGCGATACGCCTCCGATCCGCGTCGAGATTCTTCTAGCTGGCGTGCAGGCGATCAAAGATCAGCGGGCCGATGACGCGCGGCGCCGCGAACTCCCTGCGAGGACCACATGAAGAAACTCACAAAGAAATTCGCAATTCTATTCGCGCTGATGGTCGTTCCGATGATGGCCCGCGCTATTGTGACCAACACATCCTATAGCGTCTCCTACTCGTGTTCTGGCAGCACCGGTCCCTATGCCTTCAATTTCCCCATTAGCGCGGCGACATCTCTTGCTGTCATTGAGAATGGCACGACTCTGGCGTCGGGACTTTACACAATTCAGCCGACGAATAACTCCTACACCAATGGCGGTAGCGTTACGCTCAATGCCGCGTGCTCTTCCGGAACTCTGGTCCTGCAAAGGGTTACGCCTCTTACGCAGACGACGAACTACTACGACAACATGCCGTTGCCATATACATCTTTCATGAACAGCTTAGATCAGTTGACGGAGATCGCGCAGGAGATGAATGGACAAGCGATAAGGATCGATTCTCCGCAGACTGCTAACAGTGTCATGGCCGGGCCCGCCAGTGGCAGCCCGCAATTGCCGGCATTCCGCACTCTGACCTCTGCCGACATTGCCGTGGCTCTGGGCACGCCAAGCCAATGCGGCACGGGGCAAGCGGCAACAGGTATCACGTCGACCGGAAACGCAAACTGCACAGCGGTAGTGAACTCCGTGGGCAATTCGGATGGATCGCTCAACGTCTCAACCTCGAGCGGCGCAGCGACAGCAAGCCTGAACCCCGCGCACGCCAACACATTCACCGCTACCCAGACTTTCCCTAATGCCTCAATCTCGAATGCCGAGTTAGCCAACCCGTCGACCACGGTCAACGGCCAGACTTGCACCCTTGGCGGAGTATGCACGGTTACCGTGTCGACCCTGCCCGCGGTGAACTTCCTCGCGGCGAACTTCAACACGTTTTCCACTACGGGAGTCAGTACCGGGCTCAGTCTTGCGATCCCTCAAAACACCAGCGCCATGCTCCACGCCGGGGCCTGCAGTCTATATTGGCTCACCGGCAGCACCGCAGTGAGCAGCACTTACTCGGCAAATCTCAGCTCCAATACAGGCGCTCTCTTCGAAGCGTTCGGATCGTACTATACGGGCTCGGGCAACGGAACAGCGACACAATTTGGCGTCGGAACCAATTCAGGAGCTACTTCAGTCACACTGTTCACCGCCACGCCGCCAACAGGAGGAGGCTCGTTCGGGACGATGGCCCAGATGGTTTTCTCCATCTACGTGGCTGCGAACCAAAGCACCACCCTGACGATCTATCTGGCGACCAGCAACGGCTCTTTTGCCGCCACGCTCGAAGAGGGTTCATTTTGCTACTTAATTTACTAACCCGCCTCCTGGCCTGGCTCTTGATTATCCTGCTGTGGACTGCCCGCGGCTGCGCTCAGACTCCCATCAGGGACAATACAGAAAAAATCGAAGTCTTCATTCTTGCGGGCGTCCGCGGGCTCGATACGTACTCCACCGGCTACATGCTGCACCACGGCTGCCATGAGATCATCCTCCCCGCGGCCATCGCCAACCACCCCGCCGCAATGACGGCCTTTTCCGCCAGCGCAACAGCCCTGGACTATCTCGCCGCGCGATGGCTCATCCGCCATCACCACACCCGCACTGCCCATTGGCTCACCACGATCGATGCGGCACAGGACTCCATCGGCGCCGTTAACAACCTCGTCATCGCCAAATAAGTGGGAGCATCAAGGAGCGAAATGCAATCGATCACTCATTTTCTTTGGAACCACGCGATAATAATCGGGATTGCTATACCTAACAGCATAGCGATGATCGCAATTGCGAAGGCCCATTCAGAAGTACGCAAGGCCTTACGGGAAATAGACAAGCTCTCGTCTGCTCGTGTCTCTGCCCGTTCAGACTCTTTGGAGGATAGCCAATCCTTGACGTGCTCAAGGGCTGGAGAGCTGTAATCACCATTCAAGAGCTTGGTTCTGACAGCTTTTTCTCCCATCTGCTCTAGTTCCTTAATCAGATCGTCCACTCTTCTCATAGCGAGCCCCTTTTCAAGGAAATCTCCAGAGCCAGATATGCGGATGCTTCCGGCCGGCGGGTGCGCAAGGGGGATATGGGGGCCGAGTAGGCTCTCTTTTGGGACCATGGCGCCAGCGATGAAGCGATAACAGCATCGTTCGTCACCAATACGTCACCGCGAACCAAAGCAGAGAACGTTGCGAAGCCCATAACACTTTTAGATTGATTGGCGTCCCCGACGGGATTTGAACCCGTGTTATCG
>JASHQE010000120.1 GCA_030037705.1 Acidobacteriaceae bacterium
ATGGCGACCGAAAAGACATTTTATCTGGAGACCTTCGGCTGCCAGATGAACGCCCACGACTCCGAGAAGGTGATCGGCACCCTCCAGCAGCAGGGCTATCGGCAGGTCGAGTCCGAAGAAGAGGCCGGCCTGATCCTCTACAACACCTGTTCCATCCGCGATAAAGCAGAGCAAAAAGTCTTCCATCGCCTGAACGACTATAAGAAGCTCTATAAGGAAGGGAAGCGCTTCGGCGTTCTCGGCTGCGTGGCCCAGCAGGAAGGCGAAAAGATCTTCGAGAAGGCGCCGTATGTTTCGCTGGTCTCGGGCTCAGCCTCCTATCGCAAGCTGCCCGAGATGCTCTCGCGCCTCGAAGCGGGCGAAAGCCGCATCACCGGCCTCGACGACCGCCAGACCGACGAGACCTTCGAGACCGAATTCACGGCCCGGCAGAGTCCTTACCGCGGCTACATCACCATCATCGAGGGCTGCGACAAGTTTTGCTCGTATTGCGTGGTGCCCTACACGCGCGGCAAGGAGCGCAGCCGGACCTCATCTTCGGTTCTGGCCGAAGCGCGGCGCATCGCCGACCTGGGCTACACCGAGATCCAGCTTCTCGGCCAGAACGTGAACAGCTATCGCGACCCGGAAGGGAAGATGAGGTTCTCCGAACTCTTGGCGTCCGTTGGTCAAGTGCCGGGGATAAAACGGGTCCGGTTCACCACCAGCCACCCGCGCGACTTCACGCGCGACATCGTTCTAGCCATCGATGAAAACCCCGCCCTCTGCGATCACGTCCACTTGCCGGTGCAGTCCGGCTCGGCCCGGGTGCTGAAGATGATGGCCCGCGAGTACACGCCGGAATGGTACCTGGAGCGCATCTCCTGGATGAAGTCCGCGCGCCGGCCGATCTCGCTCTCGACCGACATCATCGTCGGCTTTCCCGGAGAAACCGAGGACGACTTCATCCAGACCATGGACCTGCTCGCCGCAGTCCAGTACGACTGCGTCTTTGCCTTCAAGTACTCGGCGCGGCCCAACACCCCGGCGCTGGTGATGATCGATTCGATTCCTGAGACCGAAAAAGCACACCGCCTTCAAGTATTGCTTGACCGTCAGCGTGAGATCCAGAGATTCAATTATTCCAAGCACATCGGCGAGCAAATGGAAGTGATGGTTGAGGGGCTCAATCCGGCCCGTGGTCAGGTCGCCGGGCGCAGCAGCCAGAATAAAGCGGTGAACTTCACCTGCACGCAGCCCATTGCGCCAGCTCCGGGAAGTTATCTTCAGGTAAAGATTACAGGGGCTTATCCCAACAGTCTGACCGGCGAGTCCATCTAAGCGGAAAGTGGGGGAGTTCATGGATATCGAGGTGAGAATACGCGGCCTAATGATGGATCCGTCGACGAATATGCCGATCGTGGTCCTTAAGGATGTGGGCTCGGAAACGGTGATGCCTATCTGGGTCGGGATCTTCGAAGCCAACGCAATCGCCATCGAGATCGAAAAGGTATCCGCTCCGCGCCCGATGACCCACGACCTTGCGCGAAACCTCATGCGCCACTTGAATGCAGAGCTGGAACGCGTTGTAATTACAGAAATTAAAGACGAGACATTTTATGCCGTCCTATGGCTCAAACAGGGGGATGAACCAGTCGCCGTCGATGCGCGTCCATCCGACGCCATCGCATTGGCGCTCCGCGCGGATTGTCCAATCTATGTGGCCGAGCACGTGATGCAGAGCGCTAAACTGAACACCTCGGGACCTCCGGATGGCCCTACGGCTGAGCAGTTGCGAAGCTGGCTCGAAGGCCTGAATGATGAGGATCTCGGCCGCTACAAGATGTAATCGAGCCACCCATTCCAAAAGGCTTTTGCTGCTTTTTTGAGGGCAGGCGCATGGCGAATTCCCGCCGCCCGCAGTTCTTCCACAGAGATTCCGCGCTTGGCCAGCTCGAAGGCGTGACCGACATACCATCGCTCCAGACCGTCGGCTATAACCTCCGGGTGAAACTGGAGAGCAAGGGCAAAGTCATCTACCATAAATGCTTGATTTTCATAAAGATCTGTCCTTGCCAATGGCTCTGCGCCCGCCGGCAGGTCAAAGGTGTCTCCATGCCAGTGAAAGACGGGCAATCCATCGTCCAGGAGCGGCGCCAGCCAACCGGGAGGATGCTGGCGGCCTGCATACTGGAGCGGCTTCCAGCCGATTTCAGCTCCATGCGCGCCGGGATACACCTGAGCGCCGGCAGCAGCGGCCATGAGTTGCGCGCCCAGGCAGATGCCAAGGAGAGGTTTCCTGGCCTCCAGCCTGCGCCGGATGCAATCGATCTCTCGCACAAGGAAGGGATACGCCTGCGATTCATAAACGCCGATGGGACCGCCGAGAACGATCAGGAGATGGCATAAGTCCGTTTCAGGCAGAGGAAAAGACGCAGTCGCGGCATCGATGAACCGGATGGCAAAACCCCGCTCCTGAAGAATCGGCTGCAGGGAACCGAGGTCTTCAAAGGGCACATGGCTGAGAACAATGGCCGACAATCCTTGTTCTGGCATAGAGATAGCATAGGCCCCAATGCGCCAGCTTTACTGTACAGAATATCTGTTATCAGACATCAAGCCTGCGAGACTGGATACGCATAAGGTTCTTATTCATGCACCGGCTCAGGTGGTGGCGCCAATGAAGATGGCACCGGTCTTCCGTTGACTGTGAAGGGCTCCATCAATTCGACGCGGGTTCCGTCGGGATCATAAAGATTCACCTGGCGCTTCCCATTCACGCCGATATGCATCTCCAGAGGCTTGCCGTAGCCGAGATATGCCTTGTAGGCGGGCCGCGATTCGAGGTCGGCCATTGCCTTCTGGATGTCCGAAACCACGAGCGAGATGTGGTTCTGTGTTCCATACGACGCTGGAAGTTTCGAGTACAGCATGAGCTCGATGTAGTCGGTTCCGTCCGGCACCTGGAGATTGATCCAGCTCAGGACTTTGGGGTCGCGCCCGCCGCGCCAGGTCTCTTTGAAGCCGAGAATATCCTCGTAAAAATGAAGCGATTTCTCGGTATTTCCGACGAGAAAGCCCACGTGGTAGATCCCGTCTGAGATGCGCGTGGCCGGAAGAAACTTGCCGGCGGCCTGCGCCTCCCAGCCGGTGGGCAGGCTCTGCACGAACTCGATCAGCGTGCCGTCGGGGTCTTTAATCTCGAAGGCGTAATCGCCGGCCCGGGTCTTGCCGCCATTCCCCGGCTTTACATCCATTCCTTTCGAGCGCAGATACGCACGCATCTGCTCTACGTTGGAAACCGAGAAGCAGAGATGGCTCATGTGGTTCAGCGGCGAGGTTGGCGGATCGGTAAATAGCTCGATGTGCTGATGATCGTTGATCTTGATGAAAGCGATCTGGACCTTACCCGTGCTGGGGTTCTTCAGATCGTACGATTCGTCGTAGCCCAGCAGCCCATGCCAGAAGTCGAGCGCCTTCGGCAGATCGGAGACAAAGTAGCCCACGTGGGAGATGCCGGTAATTGACGGTCTTTGCGGAGCCTGCTGCGACGCGCCTTGCTGCGCGCGTATTGGGCCGATAACGAACAATAAAGTGGCAAGCGTGAACAAATATGTGCCGCGGCAAACGCGAAAAGAGCCCATAGTCACTGCCCTTCTTTCTTTAGAGTCTGTCTAAAAACTCGCCGCCTTGAAGGAGTATTTAACAGATTCTTAGTTACGAACCTCGGCCAGCAAGCTTTCCACCTCGGCCTTTTCTTCTGCGGTCAGCGGGAGCAGCGGTGAACGGGGCCGTCCGCCATAATAGCCATTGAAGTCGCAGGCGTATTTGATGCCGGCGATGCCCAGCGCACCGACGATCCGGTTATTCGCGGCGGCAATGCGCTTCTGCTTCTCCTCGGCCAGCTTCGGATCGTGATCCTTCCAGGCCAGGTAGACCTCTTGACACGCTTGGGGAGCACATGCGGCGAAGGCGAGAATGCCGCCACAGGCGCCGGCTTGAAGGGACTCGAACAGTGTCGATCCCGAACCGCAGAGCACCTGAAAGCCGACTTCCCTGCTCCGCGTCTTAATGGGCACAACCGGCGGAGGCATGGCTACAGCTACACCACCCGCGAGATCGCCGGCGGAAACAAAGGAGCCGGTTTGCTCGGAAGCAGTAGGAGACAACATCCGGCTTGTTACCGCCTCGAAGACGGGGGTTACGGTGACGGTGCGGCGCAGCGAGGACTGGGTCGCTTCCACCGTAGCGCGAATCCTCTCCACGCTACCGCTCGAATCTTTAATGCCGATGATGTTGGGGTGGTCCGCCAGCTCGGCGATGACCTCGATGGGGATCTGATACGGCACACATTTAGGAATGTTGTAGAGCAGGACGGGCAGCGGCGAGCGATCGGCCACGCTGCGAAAGTAGTTCAGGATGGCAGGCGCGGTAAGCTGACCCGAATAATAGCTGGGCGGACGCACCAGGATCGCGTCGTAGCGGAACTGCGCCGCGGATTCAGCAAGAGTTACCGTTGCGCCGACGCTCTCGCGGCCTACGCCGGCGACGAGCACCTTTTCCGGCGCAGTGGCCTCGGCGGCTACGCGCAGAACTTCGCGGGACTCACCGTCGTCGAGCATGACCGCCTCGCCTGTCGAGCCCAGCACGATCATGCCGGCAAGCAGGCTGCGCGAATAGCGGGCCATGTTGGCCTCGAGCTTGCGGTAATAGATGCGCTCGTCTGGGTAAAACGGCGTGGTGGTGGCGGCAAATACTCCCTCAATCAGCATGTTTTTGATTGTAGAACTGACAAAGTAAATGATCCGGGGTTTCTTATCTGTTGGCCGGAAAAGGTAAAGGGTTACGATGTGGGATTCAGAGCCGAGGAAGGCACTTTTCGTGCCATACCTGCACTATGTAGTAGGTATTTCTAGATGTGTGTTAACTAACAATGTTCCACGTGGCACGCGAATTTATACGTGTTTTTCCGAGTTTCTTCCCTGTTTTCCACAGATAGGGGATGTGCGGAACATGGGAAACAGCAAACGAGCTATTCGGAACGGAGCGCTTCCACTGCATTGACTTTGGCTGCGCGGGCTGCGGGCACGGCTGAGGCGACCACAGCCGCCAGCAGGATGAGGATTGCCGAAGCGGCGAACGCCAGTATGCCGGGTTGATGGATCTCCGTCAGATAGTGGCTGACGGCGCGCGCGGAAGCAAGGCCGACCACCACGCCTGCACCGACTCCGATGCAGGCCATGATGAGGCCTTCCCGCAGCACATCGGTGAGAATATGGCGCGGTAATGCGCCTAACGCCATCCGGATACCGAACTCGCGGGTGCGGCCGCTCACCGAGAATGCCAGCACACCGGCGACTCCTACAACCGAGATCAGCAAAGCCACGGCCGCAAAGCCTCCGAAGACGATCGCATTGAGACGGTCCGGGGTAAGCACTTCAGCGCGGACATCGCCGAGAGTGGTCGCATGTTCGACCGGCTGATCTGCCGACATCTGGTGGATAGCCTGGGTAATGGAAGGGACGAGCGCGTAGGCGTCCTGATGCGCACGAACGAAGAGACGGCCGCTCCAGCCTTCCTGGTCGATGGGCTGATAAATGGTCATGGCCGGCGCGGGAATGATGTTCTCATCGTCGAAGTCGGGAACGACGGCGATGATGCGGCGCGGCGCGGCGCTGATGCCGATGAACTTGATCACGCCGTCCGTCCACCACATGGTGCGGTCCACGGCCTCCTGGCCGGGATAGAGCGCGTTGGCAAGACTCTGGCTGATGATCACCACGCGCTCGGAGCCTTCCTTATCCCCATCGTTGAAGTCGCGGCCTTCGAGAATGGGCACACCCATGGTGGCGAAGAATCCAGGCGATATGGAGCGGAAGTGGGCGCGGAAATCATCCTTGCCGTCTTTGCGCTTAGCTCCCTGTGCGGCAAAGGAGAAGCTGATATTCCCCGCCGGATCGCCGCGCCAGGGCGCGCTGAAACCTTCCGCGACATGTTCTACTCCCGGCAGCGTGGCGATGCGCTCCTTGATCTCGCGATAAAATTCATCCACCTGCTCGGGCGACTTGCCATACGACATGACCGGCAGGTTGACGGCAAGGACATTTGCTGAGCTGAAGGGCGGACGAACCTGTTCGAGCTCGAAGAGCGTTTTTATCAGCACACACGCGCCGGCAAGCAGCAGAAAAGACGCGGCGATCTGGGTGACGGCGAAGACGCGCAGGCGGCGATTGCTTCCTGAAGTGGAGCGGTTTCCGCGGCCCGTGAGACCTCCCTGTGGGGCGTTGGGCGAGGGCAGGCGCGGGATGAAGGCGAGAAAGACCGCGGCGGCCAGCGCCAGCGCGACACCAACCCAGATGAGGCTGAAGTCGAGCGTAAGATCGTTGGCGCGTACAGAGAAGCGCGATGCATAGCGACCGAGCACCGAGACCATAGGCACGGCAAGAGCGATCGCAGCCAATGCCCCGCTGCCACAGAGGACGATGCTTTCGGCGAGCAACGAGCGGCGGAGTATTGCAGTGGTTGCGCCCAGCGCCGAGCGAACGGCCAGTTCGGATTCGCGGCGAACGGTGCGCGCGAGCACGAGATTGGCGACGTTGGAGCACGCGATAACGAAGAGCAGCCCAGAAGCCGCAAAGAGCACCCAGAGGATGGTGTTCGCGCGGGAGTTGATCTGGTCGTGCATGCGCGTGACCGCAATGGAGAAGTGATCCTCCGGTTTGTAGACCTCAGGATGGGCGGCCAGCATCGCGGAATAGACGGTTTCGAGCTCGGCGCGCGCGGCATCGAGGGTTGCGCCGGGAGCGAGGCGGCCAAAAACCTCGGTCATGCGATGCTCGCGGCCAGTGACCATGGTGGCGGAGAGATGATGCGGGCTGGTAACCACGTTGGAGATGAGTTCTGTAGCAACGGGATATGGAACGGAGGGCTCCAGCACACCCACGACGGTTGCCGTGCGCGCCCCGCTGAAGCTTTCGAGGCGTACGGCTTTACCGAGCACATGGGGATCGGAGTGCAATGAAGTTCGCCAGAAGTGATAGGTGAGCACAATGGCGCCGGGAGCGTTGGGGCCGTCATCGGCCGGGGTGAGCAGTCGGCCGAGCACGGGTTTGAGGCCCATCACCTCGAAATAGTGTCCATCGACTACACCGGCTGGAACTTCACGCGGAGTACCGAGGCCGATAATCGTGAAGTCGATCTCGGAGAAGGTGCCAAGCTCACTGATCGTCTTCAGGCGGCTGCCGATATCCTGAATCTCCGGAACCGAAAATGTAGTGTTGGCATCGCCAATGCCCGGCGCGCTTTGGCGCAGATAGAGCAGCCGGTCTTCGTCGCGGTTGGCGAGCGGCCGAAGAAGAACGGCGCGCACCACGCTGAAGATGGCGGCGTTGGCCCCGATGCCGAGCGCCAGGGTGAGAGCTACGGTAATCCAGAGGGCGCGCACCCGCGCCAAGGAACGGATGGCAATCTTCAGATCGTGAAGGAAGGGCATGTCCCGGACACCTCGGGGCGAGATCGTTGACGAATACGTTGATATCAACTATTCTTGGGCCGTGTCAAGGGCAAAAAGCAAGAATGGGACGAAGCGAAGCGCAGAGAAGCTGCCCTTTGCAACAACATTGCTTGTGCGCGATTGCTGCCTTTGCCTGCATGTGCAGCGGGCAGCGCGTTCTCTGGCCCGGCGTTTCGATGAGGCACTGCGTCCCTTCGGGCTGACGAACGGGCAGTTTTCGCTGCTGATGTCGCTGAATCGTCCTGAGCCGCCACCGATGGCTCCCGTCGCTTCCCTGCTGGCGATGGACCGGACCACCCTGACCGCAGCGCTAAAACCGCTGCAGCGGCGTGGACTGGTGCAGATTATTCCCGATCCGGCAGACCTGCGCAGCCGTATTTTGAAGCTGACCGGCGAGGGGCACGCGCTGCTTCTTCGCGCGGTGCCTGTCTGGCAGCGGATACATGAAGAAGTCGAGCAGCTCATTCCGGACCAGAATCCGGATGAGCTGCGCAAAAGCCTGCGGGCTCTATCCTGAAAAAGCCTACTTCGCCGCTTCGACGGTTGCGTTTTGATAAGAACCGGCGTTGGCTGCGTGCAACGTCTGGCGGGTGGCCCCGATCCTCAGAGGGGTTTATTCAGTTGAAGGTGCCCCCGGTCCCTCGCCTTTGGGGACCGGGGAGGTTGATAGACCAGATCGGTAACGCAGCCACTCGGGCAGTTGCCCACCTCTCCTCTGTGCCGTCCAGTCTGATTCAATCTCCACGGTTCCGCTGATCCCCGTTTGATAGTGGCGAAAGCTCGACCACTTCCAGTCTTCCGGCTTTTCCACCAATCCCCGCTTTACCGGGTTCCGATGGATGTAGCGTAACTTCTCCACAAACTTCGCGTGCGGTGAGACATTGAAGTCGTAATAGTGTGCTTGCCAGAAGGGCCTTTCGCGGCTCCGCACCGAGACAGACAGCTTGAGAGCCTGTATGGCCTTTGATAACAGCACGCGCCCAGGCTCGCTCACCAACAGATGCACGTGTTCCGGCATGACAACGTAACCGGCAACCGCAAAGAGATAGCGGCGGCGAACGCGCTCGAGTGCATCCTCAAAAAGCTCCATGGCCGCGACCTGCGACAAGTAAGCAAGGCGCCGGTAACAACTGAAGGTGATGAAGTGGAACTCCCCGGTTTGCTGATAGCGAATACGCCTGGCCTTCATGCGCTACGAGGATACCTCAACTGGCACTATCCCCGGTCCCCAAAAGCGAGGGATCGGGGGCACCCTCGGTGGGGTTTGGAACCATCATCAGAACCGGGGCCATTCGCCAGCCAGACACCACAGCCTTCGATTTACTTCGCCGCTTCAACCACCGTGTTCTGGTACGAGCTGGCGTTGGCAGTGTGCAACTGCTGCAGAGCGTAGACCGTGATTGCGTGTTTCTGCATGGCGGCAATCCCATCGGCGGCGGCCTGAGCTGCGGCAAGGGTGGTGATGGTCGGCACGCGGGCGAGAACGGCGGCGCGGCGGATGGCCTTTTCATCGAAGAAGGTGTCCTGCCCGCGCGGTGTGTTGATGATGAGCTGGATGCGGTCGCCTTTGATGAGATCGACCACGTTCGGGCGGCCCTCCTTCACCTTGAAAACCCGTTCAGCCTTGAGACCGGCGGCTTCGAGAACGTTGGCCGTGCCTTCGGTGGCGACGATTTTAAAGCCGAGGAAGACATAGCGCCGGGCAAGATCCACAGCCGCCGGCTTGTCGTGGTCGTTGACGCTGAAGAAAACGGTGCCGCTGGTGGGTAATACCTGACCGGCCGAAAGCTGCGCCTTCGCGAAGGCCTCGCCGAAGCTCGCGGCCACGCCCATCACTTCGCCGGTGGACTTCATCTCCGGTCCGAGGACCGTGTCGACGCCGGCGAACTTGTTCCAGGGAAAGACCGGCGACTTGACGTAATAATGCGTGCCGGTACCGAGGTCTTTGCCGGAAGTGACCTGCTCAGGAAGCAGGTCGCGGAGCTTGCGGCCAGTCATGAGCCGCGAGGCGACCTTGGCCAGCGGGATGCCGGTGGCCTTGGAGACGTAGGGCACGGTGCGCGAGGCGCGTGGATTGACCTCGATTACATAGACATGGTCCTGGCCCTGCGCGTCGCGCTGGATGGCGAACTGTAGGTTGACCAGTCCGACCACTTTGAGCGCGAGGGCGAGCTTGCGCGTGTAGGTGCGGAGAGTCTCCAAAGTTGATTCCGCGATGCTGACGGCCGGGAGGACGCACGACGAATCGCCCGAGTGGATGCCGGCCTCCTCGATGTGCTGCATGATGCCGGCGATGAGCACGTCCTCCGAGTCGCAGAGGGCGTCGACGTCGACTTCGACTGCGTTTTCAAGAAAGTGATCGATCAGCACCGGCCGCTCCTGCGAGTACTCGACGGCTTCGCGCATGTAGCGGGAGACGGCGTCGGCATCGTACGCGATAACCATCGCCCGGCCGCCGAGGACATAACTGGGACGAACAAGGACCGGATAGCCGATGCGCTCGGCCACGGCTAGAGCCTGGTCCGAACTGGTGGCTGTGCCGCCCGGCGGCTGCGGGATTCCCAGTTCTTCGAGGAGCTTGCCGAACTGCTTGCGGTCTTCCGCAAGATCAATGGATTCGGGCGAGGTGCCGATGATGGGTACGCCGGCCGCGCGTAGGCGTTGGGCGAGATTGAGCGGGGTCTGGCCGCCGAACTGGACGATCATTCCAATCTTTGCGCCGGGCTTCGAATCGATTGACTGGGCCTCGTGATTGTAGACGGCGAGCACGTCTTCGAGCGTAAGCGGCTCAAAGTATAGGCGGTCGCTGGTGTCGTAATCGGTAGAGACGGTCTCAGGATTGCAGTTGACCATAATGGTCTCGTAACTGTCTTCCTTCAGTGCGAATGCCGCGTGGCAACAGCAGTAGTCGAACTCGATGCCCTGGCCGATGCGGTTCGGCCCGGAGCCGAGGATGATGATCTTGGGCTTGCTGGTTGGGGGCGCTTCGTCCTCTTCGTCGTAAGTGGAATAGAGGTACGGTGTCATCGACTCGAACTCGGCGGCGCAGGTGTCGACCAGCTTGAAGACGGGGCGGATGCCATAGGATTCGCGCAGTTCCCTCACCTGCCTGACGCCCTCGTGACCCGGTAAGCTCCACTCCGTGGCGATCCGCTCGTCACTCAGGCCGAGGCGCTTGAGTTTTCTGAGGTGTTCCG
>JASHQE010000121.1 GCA_030037705.1 Acidobacteriaceae bacterium
ACGCCTCATCCACCATCACCCGGATCAAACGGATCGGATGGCTGGCCGGAATCCGCTCCTCCATCGTCACGTAGCTGAACATCGCTCCCTGTTGCTTCCCATCTCCACGCATACTCTTGCTCTAAACCATCTCCCGCTGCAGATAAAGTGCCTCTCTTGGCACTTTTTCAGCAAGCTGTAAAGCCGTGCCCCTTCAAGGCAGCGAGCTTTTAGACAGGTTCTAAGGCATTTCACGCTATTTCTTTTGGATTCGTGCCGGACTGGCATTTCCGCTATAGTTTGCGCAAGGGATTTCCATACGCGAGGACCTTGCGCATGACACTCGATCGCCGTGCCTTTCTGAACGCCTGTACCCGCGCCGGGGTTGCATCGCCGTTGCTGCCCGGCATCCTTTACACATTGGCCGCACAGGCGCAGGACGCCGCTCCCGCCAAAGTTGATGAGCCGCCTAAAATTACGTCCGAGATGATCGACCAGGCGGCTGCGCTCGCCGGGATCGGTCCGTTCACCGCCGAGCAGAAGCAGATGATGCTCGATGGACTGAACGAACAGCGCGGCGGATATGATGCGATCCGCAAGCTCGATCTGCCGAATTCGATGCCGCCGGCGTATGTGTTTCATCCGATGCCGGCAGCCGTCGGCATCCCGAGACAGCCTTGTTATCAACCCGGCACACCTTTGGTATGGCCAGATCCTCCTTCTGCAGAAGCCTCGGCCTTATTTTCAAAGGTGCCGCGCGTTGACGAACTGGCATTTGCTTCGGTAAGAACGCTCGGCGGATTGCTTCAGGCCCGTAAAATTTCTTCGCTGGCGCTGACGCAGATGTACCTCGACCGGCTCAAGCGCTACGACCCCAAGCTGCACTTCGTCATCACGCTGACGGAAGATCGCGCCATCGCGCTGGCGAGGAAGGCGGACGAGGAGATTGCCGCGGGAAAGTATCGTAGCCCGCTGCACGGGATTCCCTGGGGCGCGAAGGATCTGCTTGCGGTGAAAGGCTACCCGACGACTTGGGGCGCGGGCGGATTTGAGCACCAGAGCTTCGATGAAGACGCCACGGTGGTGCAGCGGCTCGACGAAGCCGGTGCGGTGCTGGTGGCCAAGCTCTCGCTGGGCGCGCTGGCCATGGGGGATAAGTGGTTCGGCGGGCGGACGCGGAACCCGTGGAATCCGGCGCAGGGATCGAGCGGCTCGTCGGCGGGCTCGGCGAGCGCAGTGGCCGCGGGCTGCGTGGCTTTTGCGATCGGCTCCGAGACGCTGGGCTCGATCTCGTCGCCTTCGACGCGCTGCGGCTGCACGGGCCTGCGGCCGACCTTCGGCCTTGTGCCGCGCACCGGCGCGATGGCACTGAGCTGGACGATGGACAAGCTGGGGCCGATCTGCCGCTCGGTGGAGGATTGCTCTCTGATCCTCGAAGCGATCAGTGGGCCGGATGGGAGGGATCTATCGGCAGCTTCGATCATTTTCAGACCGCACGCCGATCTCGACTGGCACACGTTACGCATCGGTTATCTGAAGAGCGAGTTCGATCCGCTGCCTCCGCTAAAGCTGGAAGAGCCGAAGCCCGGCGAGTCTGCCGAGGAGAAAAAGAAACGCGAAGAACGCAACGCGCAGACGCAGGCAGACCGCTCGCGGCGCGCGTATGACCAGCGCTACGAACTGGCGGCGCTGGACAAGCTGCGCTCGATGGGTGTGAATCTCATTCCTGTGGAGCTGCCAAGTAACTTGCCCTACGGGGCGATGGCCGCCCTGCTCACGGCAGAGGCCGCAGCAGCTTTCGATGACCTGACCCGTTCGGGACGAGACAAGCTGCTCACCGAGCAGGGGCCGGAGGATTGGCCGAACGATTTCCGTATTGCGCGGCTGTATCCTGCGGTCGAGTACATCCAGGCCAACCGCGCGCGTACGCTTGCCGTACGGCAGGTTTCGGCGTTGTTCGAACAGGTGGACATCCTTGTGACGCCTTCGACGGATACGCAACTGATTGCGACGAATCTCACCGGCCATCCGGCGCTGATTCTGCCGAACGGGTTTCGCGGGCCGGATGCGCCTGCGCCGCCGGAGATCGACGATGGGGATCATGACGATATCGGCGGGCCGGGCACGCCGGTTTCGCTCACGTTTCTGGCTGGTCACTACCAGGAGGCAAAGCTGGTGGCCTTTGCCGGCGCTTATCAGCAGACGACCGATTTTCACACGCGGCATCCGAAGCTGGACTGAGCGGTTCACTACGCCAGCATCTGCCAGGCATCTTTGGCGCCGCCGTACCAGTTGTGACCGATCTCCGCGTCAAAATTGCCGTCCATGCGGATGGGCTGATTGCGCACAGTGCCCCTGATCCATGCGGCGGCGAGGTTCTGGATCGACTCGACCTGATCCTGCGCCACCGCATCCATGGCGAGGGCAGCCACGGCCTGAAAGGCCCGCTCGTCCAACCCGGGCGGCAAGACCCAGTTGCCCGCATCGTTACGAACCGGTGAGATCATAGGGCTCATGCGCACCACGTGACTATCGACCGGCGCAGGAAGTCCGGGCGGACCTCCGGTGATAACGTGAGCGAGGAAGCTGGCTGCGTCCGGAGGGTCGTCCACGATGGCGCCGGCGAGCTTTTCGACATCGTGCAGAAGGCCCGGATCGTCCTGCGCGGCATAGAATACTTCGGCGAGCGCATCAACGGGCCTGGGCGGCAGCAATACAGTGCCCGTGCCGAGAGAAAGAGCCACGATCGAATCCGGTTTTGCCCCGAGAACGATGGCCTCCGTAACGCCGGCGAGAACCGGGTTGTTGCAGCCGCTGACAGCTCCATCCCAGTAGCGTTTGCCGGGTTCGGTAGGGAACTCGGCGGGCTTATCGAAGAAGAGCACAGGGGCGTTGGAGGAGGCGTGGATTGCATCTGCCAGGCGCACCTGGGCCGGGTCGCCGTTTCCCCACGCAGGGCCTGTGGCGGGCGCGGAGCGGAAGAAGCGGCTGCAGTTTCTGTCGTAATCGAAGCCCATGATGAGCAGATGAATGGGCGCACCGTTCTGCGAGGGAATGCCGGCTGCGGCATCCGGCAGGAGCGTTGCGCCACGCTCCGGCAAAGCCGCCAGCAGGCCCACGAGCTTTTCGGCAGCTTTGTACTTGGGTGTGTCGCGCAGATGGGGCTTCTCCACGAAGACGCTTTTGCGTTTCTCGAAACTGAGAAAGAAGCCGAGAATGTCTTTGAGCTTCATGTTCTCGACCAGACAGCCGAGAACGATGCTGCCGCCGGAGTTGGCTACGGCAAGGTCGAATTGCCGCAGAAGTTGATGACCGGTTGTATCGCCGCCATAGAGATCGATTAAAGCCATTGCCTCGATCAGAGCCCAGGAGCCTCCTCCATCCAGAGACAAAACACGAAATTTTGCCATACCTCTCCTCACTTTCCGCGCATCAGCCAGCCTGGTTGGATATGTGTCCGATGGTTTATCACAAGAAGGCACCCGGGGAAAAGGTGTCCAGAAAAAGGCGTGTAGAAAAATGTGTATGGATGGAACAATTCGTTTCAGTGCGAAGGGAAACGATGCGATAGCATCCGAGTATGCCGTTGGTCGAGATCAACGCGGTATCGAAGCAATATCCACGGCGCGCTGGCCTGCGCATGGAGTGGCAGGCCGTAGTGAGGGATGTTTCGTTTGCGATCGAGCCGGGTGAGACGCTTGGCCTGGTGGGCGAATCCGGCTCGGGCAAAACGACGGTGGCGCGCATGGTTCTGGGATTGGTGAGCGCGAGCAGCGGAACGGTCCGCGTGGATGGAGTGGACCTGGGTCGCGCGTCGGCGCGGGAGATGCGCCGGCTCAGGCGCCAGATGCAGCCGGTCTTTCAGGATCCGTATGCCGCGCTCAATCCGCGCATGAATGTGCTTGAGATTGTCTCCGAGCCCTTCCTGATTCACGGCCGTGAGCTGGGTTTCGCCACGAGCCGTGCTGCGCTGCGCGCCAAAGCCGTCGAATTACTGCGCGCGGTGGGGCTGGATGCATCGGCATTGACGCGGCATCCGCACGAGTTTTCCGGCGGCCAGCGCCAGCGCATTAATATTGCCCGCGCGCTTGCGCTTCGTCCGCGGCTGCTGATTCTCGACGAGCCGGTCTCGGCGCTGGATGTCAGCGTAGCTGCGCAGATCGTGAACCTGCTGCGCGGACTGCAGCGCGAGCACGGCCTCACGTATCTGTTCATCTCGCACTCGATGCCGCTGGTGCGGTATCTTTCCACCCGGATCGCGGTGATGGAGCGCGGACGGCTGGTGGAGATGGGTGAAGCCGAAGAGCTGTGCGCCAACCCGCGCGAGCCGTATACACGCAAGCTGCTCGCCGCAACGCCCGAGCTGCCGGCAGCGATGGGCCCATGATGCGCATCATGGTGCGAACTTCGATGCGCAGGGGCTTTTCTTGAGGGAAAAGCCACCTCGTATCCATTCCTCTTGCAGTAGCTCTCAATCTGCTTGAGCGGCAAAGATCCGCCGCGGCGGACCGCGAATGTGCGTACCCTTTACTTGGGCTGCGGCTGGGAAGAACTCGGAGGCGGTGTAGCCGGAGCCGAGGATTGCGGCGTCGCCGCCGGTTGAGCGGGCGTAGTGCTTGGAGCTGCCTGCGAGGCCGGCGGAGGAGTCGTTTCAGGATGTGCAGGCGTTGCCGGCGGTGGAGTGACCGGATGCGGCGGTACGCCACCTGGCGGCGGATGAATGCCCATGGCCGGACGAGCCGGCGGCGTAGGCAGGTCGGCGACATCTACGAGTTCCACGTCAAAGATCAGGTCGGCCTTCGGTGGGATTCCCGGATGCTCGGGGTCAGGGCCGGGCCGTCCGTGAGCGCCGTACGCGAGCTGCCAGGGAATGAATATTCGGCGCTTGCCTCCGATGCGCATTCCCTCAAAGCCCTGGTCGAATCCAGGGATCAGACGGCCGAAGCCCTGCGGGAACTCAAGGGGTTGCGGGTCGCCGAGCTCAGGTTTGCCGTCCGGCCCCATGACCGGCTTTCCGTCTTTGAGAACCGGACGGCGATGGTCATCCGACGAGTCGAACTTATGCCCGTCATCGGGGCGGCCGTTGGCGCCCAGATAACCGGTGTAAAAGACCTTGTAGATTTTGTTGGGCTCGGCCACAGCGCCCGTGCCGATCTTGAGGTCTTCATATTTCAGCGAAAAGGCGGTCTTCATGGGGCTGTGGGCCACCCTGGGTACGCCCGCGGGCAACAGGGACGCGGTTGTGCCAGAGGCCGTATGAGTGCCGGGAGATTTGGAGGTTGAGGAGCCGGAGGTTTTAGCGGGAGTTTGGGCGCCCGCTGCGGACGCAAAAGCCATTAGCGACAGAAAAAAGATAAAACGTTTCATTGTTCAGGGAATCTCCAACGAATTCTTTACCGGGAAAGTCTATCAGGCGCCCCGACTTCACTCGATTAACATTCCGGCGATCAGGGCCGTTCTCGGGGCGAGATGCTCGATGAGAACCGACTCATGATGCGCGTGAGCTCCTTCGCCGACAGCGCCCATGCCGTCCAGCGTGGGAACACCGATGGCCGAAGTGAAGTTCCCGTCGGAAGCCCCGCCGGTTGCGGCCTCGCCGAGGTCGAAGCCAATCTCGCGGGCGAGCGCCCTGGAGCGTTGGAACAGCTTTACAGTGGCCCGCGTGCGCTCCATCGGCGGGCGATTGATGCCTCCAGTTACAGTCAAAAAACAGCGTTTGTCGGCTGCCTGGAGGCTGGCGAACTGGCGTTCGATGCGCGGGCCGTCGGCTTTGCGGGCGATTCGCACATCCACTTCGGCCCAGGCCTTGGCGGGAATCACATTGGTCTTAGTTCCTCCGCCGGCGATGCCCACGCTGACTGTGATCCCGCGCTCAAGGCGGGTCCAGCCGCTTACCGTCTCCACTACGCGGGCCAATTCCCGTATCGCGCTTGTTCCTTTTTCGAAGTCCACACCGGCATGAGCTGCGACGCCCTCGATCTCAATTCTCCAATCGCCGGTGCCTTTGCGCGCCGTTTTGTAGGCAAGCCCCTGGGCCGGTTCCAGTACATAAACTGCGCTGCACGCGGAGGCGATGCGCGCAGTGATGGGACGTGAGACCGGACTGCCGACCTCTTCATCACTGTTCAAAAGCAGGATGATCTCGCGATGGAGCGCGCCCGCCTCGGCGAGGATCTCGACGGCGGTCAGAGCCATGGCGATCCCGGCCTTCATATCCAATGTTCCAGGACCCCACAGCCGGCCCTTGCTGATTTTGCACGGCATGGTCTTCAACGTGCCGACGGGCCAGACGGTATCGAGATGACCGAGGAGGAGGACGGGTTTGGCGGCGGACGACCGGGTACGCGGGCCGAAGCGGACTTCCAGGATGTTGCCAAACGCGCGCTGGGCATGGAGCTTCACGCGTCCCCCCAGAGTTTTCGCGTGGGCGGCGGCCAGGTTCATGCAGGCGTCCACCCCCTCCTTGTTGTCCGAGGGCGACTCGGCGAGGACCAGGCGGCGCGCGAGATCGATCAGGGCGCGCTCCTTTTTCCGCGCGCCGGCAAGGAGCGCGCGCATTGGGAGCCGCATCGGGAACGAAGGTTGGTGCTGAACAGCCATGAACACGTGCTTTCGATTGTACGATTCGCGGAGTCCCTGAGCCTTTTGGGGACAGTGGGCCAGTTTGGAATTGCCTGTGCCTCAGGGGCTAAAGCCCCACTCAATTTGTGTGGTTTGATGTACGGGCTAAAGCCCGTACCCTTCAAGCTAAAGCCCGTACCCTTCAAGCTAAAGCCCGTACCCTTCAAGCTAAAGCCCGTACCCTTCAAGCTAAAGCCCGTACCCTTCAAGCTAAAGCCCGTACCCTTCAAGCTAAAGCCCGTACCCTTCAAACTGACCTACTGCCCTTTGGGGTTTCATTGCTTCCTTCCTCAGGGGGGATGGCAAGGGGGGCCTTCCGCGTTGTTGTGGAAAGGGATAATGCTGTTCGAGCTGGACCGAAGTGCATGGAATTTTGGGGGTTCTGTGCCCACAGTGTGGCTAAAATGCCACAGCATGGATTTGCATCTCGCCGTCTAATCTAGCCGTACGACCTCGTTTTTCCACCTGGGGGAAGGTATTTGGCGAAACCCGCGCATCTGGAACAGACGATCGCTGAACCGCTGGAATTCAGCGGGGTGGGTCTGCATTCCGGTGCGCCGGTCACGATGCGGCTGCTGCCGGCGCCTGCCGGCTCAGGCATTGTCTTTCGCCGTACCGATCTCGATAACTTCGAAATTCCCGCTAATGGCCGCAATGTGGCCAAGGTCAGCTACGCCACCAGCTTGATGCGCCAGGGCGTGCTGATTTCAACCACCGAGCATCTGCTGTCGGCCCTGATCGGTACGGGCATCGATAACGTGATCGTCGAACTCGACAATCTGGAACTGCCGATCCTGGACGGGAGTGCTCTGCCGTACGTCGAGGCATTTCTGAGTGTGGGGATTCGCACGCAGCGCCGCCGGCGCGAGACCATCCGCGTGCTGCGCGGCGTGGAAGTGCGTGAGGGCGATAAGTTTATCGGGGTTTATCCCGGCTCCGGCTATCGCATCTCGTATGCAATCGACTTTCCCGCGCCGATCGGCAAGCAAAAGACGTGCGTGGATCTGGCGGCCGAGACATATGGTTCCACGATCGCTCCGGCGCGCACCTTCGGCTATAAGGCGGAAGAACAGAAGCTGCGCGATATGGGCCTGATCCGCGGCGCCAGCACAGAAAATGCGATCGTGTTGAGCGCGAAGGGGCCCATCAATGGGCCGCTGCGATTTACGGACGAGTACGTCCGGCACAAGGTGCTGGATCTCATCGGCGATTTGGCGCTGGCCGGACGCCGCATCGAAGGCCACGTAGTGGCCGAACGCGCCGGTCACGCCATGCACACGGCGCTGGTCTCCCGTCTGCTCAAGGACCGCTCGGCGTGGGAGCTGGCGCATATTCCTGTAGAAACTGCAGCCGATGAGGGCGTGCGCGAAGAGCATTCAGGCGCGCGCGTAGGCACTCCGGCGCTGGCGAGTATTTAGAGCGAGCAGTTTTCCATTCATCTGGCATTTCCGGCACCATGCCGCTCCGCTCAACAGGGTGCAGTCACGATGTGATTTTGATCGCGCGTTTGCACGCGAGCTGAGCGGACGGGAATAACAGGCTCTAAGTAAACAAGATCCGCATGGGCGCCTCCGCCGCCACGCTCTTACCTTCGTCGGCGAGCTTGCCGGTCTCCGGATCGCGCGCAAAGACGGTCAGCAGGTTGGAATCCTGGTTCGCTACAAGCATCCAGCGCTCCGTAGGATCAAGCGTGAAGTTGCGCGGGGTTTTGCCGCCGCAGTTGGAGCGCGTGAGGGGCGTGAGGCCGCCGGTTTTCGGGTCGGCGCTGAAGGTATAGAGGAAGTTGTCGTCGCGATTGGCAAAATAAACAAATTTTCCATCACGCGCGATCACCGTATCGCAGCCGCGCGTAGGGCCGTGATAGTCATCCGGCAACAGATCGATGCGCGTGACCAGGGTGAGGCTGCCGTCGGCCTTGTGCCACTCGAGTACGTCGACGGTGGAGACCAGTTCGTTCATGCAATAGGCAGTGTGTCCGTTGGGATGAAAGCGCAGTGTGCGCGCTCCCGAGCCGGGAACACCGTGATATGTGCCTGCAGGCGTCATGGCCGCGGTAGCCAGATCGGGCTTGTAGATGTGAATGCAGTCGCCACCCAGGTCGTTGATGTACGCGAAGCGATTGTCGGGCGAGAAGGACGCGAAGTGCGCGTGCGCGGTCTTCTGGCGATCGGCATTCGGGCCGTGAACGGTATAGCGCTCTGTCCAGACGGGCTCGCTGAGCTGGCCCTCCGCGATGCGGAAACTGGCCGCACTGCCGCCCACATAGTCCGCCGCGACAAGCATCTGTCCGGTGTGATCCACGGCAACATGGCACGTGCCCACGCCGGCCGAGTTGCGGGCTGAGAGCGGTTCCAGCTTGCCTTCGGCGAGACGAAAACTGGCTACCTCTCCGGTCGGTTTGCCTTCAAAGCTGTCGAGTTCAGATGCGGAGTAAACGTACTCGTGGCCATGCGAGAAGGCAAGCCAGGCGACCTTCGGCACCTTTGCGGCGACGCCCGCGGCAGTCAACGCGCCCGTGGCTCCGTCCCAGTCATAGAAGAGAATGCCGTCGGGCGCGCTTGAACCAATAAGGACACGCGTGCTGCGCGAAGCGGAGGCCTGTGCGCCGGATTTTGCGGAGGCAAGTTTCGTGAATCCGGATGCGGCGGCGAAGGTTGCGGCAGAAGAAGTCATCAGAAATGTGCGGCGCGAGAGGTGTCTCATGGCGAAATCATTGTCGCCGATGCGGCTACTCGCGCGCCAGTTTCGATGCGTGGGTTGTCGATTGCGTTGGCTAATTCAGCTTGAAGATGACGTTGATCGTGGTTTCCACTTCAATGGGATCGCAGGGAAATTGTTCCCAACTGGCTAAGTTGACCTTTGCGCGGGTAGTGGGTCAGTTTGCGTGAAACCATCCCTCAGGGGCTAAAGCCCGCACGCATTTTGATCTGTTTACGGCACGGCTAAAGCCGTGCCCTTTCAAACTGACCCACTACCTTTGCGCGAAGAGGCGAGGCGCGATGCGATACACTCCAGGCATTCACGGCCTGTTCCCAGAATCCGAATGAAACTTTCCTGCTTATTGCTTCTTGTTTTCTTCGCGGCTGCACGGGCGCAGGCCCCGGCGCCGGTAGTACCCGATTCTGCGCCGACCCTTCGCTATATTCACGCGGCGTGGGATGTGCTCACGCGATCGATGACCGATTGCCACTCGCTCGTCGACGTCAAGGTGGATGCCAATCCGGTTCTATACCTTCCAGCGGAGATTCCCATCCCGCCGGAGGTCGCTGCCGCCAGACAGAAGTGCCATGTGAAGGTGCTTGCGCTGCCGCGACGCATCGAGAAGCTCGGCGATGTGATGCCGCAGGAGCTGCCCGCGCCTGGATTGCTCTATCTGCCGAATCCGTACGTTGTTCCTGGCGGGCGCTTCAATGAGATGTACGGCTGGGACAGCTTTTTTATTCTTCTTGGCTTGGAGGCGGATCACAAAGAGGCGCTGGCCAAAAGCATTGTCGATAACTTTCTCTTCGAAGTGGAGCATTACGGATCGGTGCTGAACGCCAACCGCACCTATTACCTCACACGATCGCAGCCGCCGTTTCTCTCCTCGATGATTCGAGCAGTGTATGAAGACCGGCTGAGTTTTCCGGCTACACCCGCCGGACGCGCTGAGGCGAATGCCTGGCTTGAACATGCGTACACGGTCGCAGAGAAGGACTACACAACGTGGATTCGGCCTGAACACCTGGCTGGCAGGACGGGCCTGGCGCGCTACTACGATTACAGCTCAGGACCGGTGCCGGAGATGGCCGACGCGAGCCCATATTATCCGGACGTGATCCGCTCGCTCGTTGAGCACCCGACGCCGGTTGGAAATGCCTTTCTCATCAAGGGCTCTGAGCATCCCGATGCGGCGGAAGCGGCGCGGCTCAAGCAGACCAGTTGCGACGTGCGCGCGAGCGTGGTGTGCCTGCACGCATGGTATGGCGGATATCGGTTGACGCGCGATTTTTACGAGGGCGACCGCGCGATGCGCGAATCGGGCTTCGATACAAGCGATCGGTTCGGTCCCTTCTCAGGAGCCACGCATCATTATGCGCCGGTGTGCCTGAATAGCCTGCTTTATCAGTATGAGCGCGACCTGGCGCACATGGCGCATCTTTTGGGCAAGCCTGCAGACGCGCAGCGCTGGGATCGTCGCGCAAATGCGCGGGCCGAGGCGATGCAGCGTTACTTGTGGCGACCCAGGGAAGGCATCTTTGCCGATTACGATTTCTACCGTGCGAAGTCATCGGACTATGCATTCATCACTTCCTTTTATCCGCTGTGGGCGGGTATGGCCACGCGCGAAGAGGCCAACCGGATGGAAGCGAAACTGAGCCTGTTCGAGCGGCCCGGAGGGCTCGCGACCAGCAACACCGACACCGGGCTGCAATGGGATGAGCCGTATGGCTGGGCTCCAACGAACTGGCTGGCCGTTGCCGGTCTCGATGCGCTGGGCTTCCACGCCGACGCGGTGCGGATCGCGCGGCATTTCGATGCGACAGTCGATGCCGGCTTTGCCGCCGACGGGACAATTCGCGAGAAGTACAACGTGGTGACCGGCAATGCGCAAGTGAAGGTGAGCGAGGGATACACCCAGAACGTGATCGGATTCGGATGGACAAACGCCGTATATCTCAAATTCCAGCAGATTGCACAGGAGTCTGCTATTCCGGCAGAGTCAGCGTCCCCTCCACATTGAAGCTTCCGGCTACCGCTGGCGCTCCCGTGTTTGGCTGTCCTCCGCCCACGGAAACCGTGTACGCACCTTCAGCCACGATGGGCTCGCCGGCTTCCGTGACCATGCTCATGTCGCGCGGCTTCAATTCAAACTGCACCTTCTCGGAGGCTCCTGCGGCAAGATGGATGCGCCTGAACCCTCGTAGCGCCCGCAGCGGCGCACCCGGCACATTCGGAAAGCTCAAGTAAAGCTGTGCCACTTCATCGCCTGGGCGATCGCTCGTGTTCGTTACGGTAACTTCGGCGGTGAGAGGCTGGCCCGCTTTTACTGCGCCGGCGGGCAGCCTGAGGCCGCTATAAGAGAACTTCGAGTAGCTCAGGCCGTATCCGAAAGGATAAAGCGGCGTGCCCTCGAAGTAGCGATAGGTACGGTTCTTCATGGAGTAGTCTTCGAAAGATGGGAGCTGATCGACACCTTTATAAAAGGTCACGGGCAGGCGTCCGGCGGGATTGTTACTGCCGGAGAGCGTTTGCGCCACGGCCGTGCCGCCTTCTTCGCCGGGATACCATGCATCGAGAATCGCGTTCGCATGCCCGTTGGCCCAGTTCACAGCGAGGGCGCTGCCATTGGTGAGTACCACGACGAGCGGCTTGCCGGTTGCCGATAAAGCTTCAAGGAGGTCTTTTTCTGGCTTGGGCAGGTCGAGGCTGGTGCGGTCACCGCCTTTGAAGCCAGGCTCATCGACCTGCATCTCCTCGCCTTCGAGCTCACTGGTGATGCCAACCACTGCGACGGTTACATCGGCGTTCTGCGCGGCTTCAATGGCTGCGGGATCGGGCCCTTTGCCGACGTTCAGCCACACGAGCCGCGCGCGGGGTGCGGGCCGGTTCACCGGGCTGTATTCCACCACAATCTGATAGGGCTTACCGGCTTCAAGATGGATGCGGCCGACCTTCGCTTCATAGCCGCGGGTCTGATCAGAGTTGGCAATTCGCTTGCCGTCGACCGAGATGCGGAAGAAGCCGTCTGCCTGTACTCCCAGATCGTAGTCATCGGTCGATTGCGGCGTGAGCGTGGTTTCCCAGCGAACGGCGAGCGGTTTCACGCTCTGGGCTTGCGCCGGGAGTGGTTGCGCCGAGGCGTCAATGCCAGGCTCGGTACGCGTGGCAAGGACGGTGGTGTTCGGCTGCACGGCGAGAAAGGTTGCAATGTCGCCTTTAAGATACGTCGTCTTCACGCCGGGCTTGCCGCCTGTAGTGAGCAAAGAGGACGGCACAGGCTGGTAATCCTTGCTCAGGAACTGGGTGCCGGGCACGTATTGAAGGCTCGCGCCGGCAAATTCTTTCTTGAGTCCTTCCAGAATGGAAACCGTGTGCGTGGGAATGCCGTTATAGTTGCCGAGCAGCACGCGGGTCTGGTCGGCGAGCGGTCCGACGACGGCGATCTTGATACCCGAGGTCTTCAGCGGCAGCACGCCATCGTTTTTCAACAGCACCATGGACTCATTCGCAAGCTTGAGCGCGAGCGCGCGATGAGCCGGGCTGTTCAGCTCGCTCTCATCGATCTTGGCATACGGAACCATCTCCGGCGGGTCGAACATGCCAAGCTTCATGCGCGCGGTGAAAAGACGCACCAGTGCGGTGTCGATGTCGCTTTCTTTGAGATAGCCCTCCTTTACGGCATCGAGATAGGGCTTGTAATCGTGGTCGTCGGTGACTTTGGTGGTGAAGTCGATACACTCATTGTCCATGCCGCGTTTGAGACTGATGGCGGAGGCCTGGGCCTGCGTGGGCTCGTAGTGATGGCCGTCGAAGATGTTGCGCACTGCGCCGCAATCTGAGACGACGTAGCCCTGGAAGTTCCACTTGCCGCGCAGTTGATCTTCGAGCAGAAACTGGTTGGCGCAGGCGGGTTCGCCGTTGATGCTGTTGTAGGCGCACATCACGGAGCCGGCCTTGGCTTCCGTCACCGTGGCGCGAAAGGCGGGCAGATAGGTGTCGAGCTCATCGTGCTTGCTCACATCCACGTCGGCCGTATGGCGCGTGGGCTCAGGGCCGGAGTGCACGGCATAATGCTTCGGTGTCGAGATGGTGCGGTAATAGTGCGGATCATTGCCCTGCATGCCGGTGACGAACGCGACACCCATGCGCGCGGTGAGGAACGGGTCTTCGCCGTAGGTCTCCTGCCCCCGGCCCCAGCGTGGATCGCGGAAGATGTTGATGTTCGGCGCCCAGAAGTCCAGGCCTTCGAAGATATTGCTGTGGCCTGCGCGCACATCCTGTGCGTGCTTGATGCGGCCTTCGATGCTGATGGCGACGGCCATCTGATGAATGGCTGCTGGATCGAAGGTCGCTCCCAGCCCGATCGGCTCAGGAAACTCCGTCGTACCATCCACGGCGACGCCGTGCAGCGCCTCGCTCCACCAGTCGTAGGCCGGGACGTGCAGGCGCGGAATCGCGCGCGCCTGATTGACAAGCTGGCTGGCCTTTTCTTCGAGCGTCATCCGGTGCACAAGGTCTGCAGCGCGTTGCTCCGCCGGCAGAGTGGGATTCAGGTATGCGGGTTTCTCTGCGTCTTGCGCCCGCGCCGTCAATGCTGATCCGCAAACCAACACGGCTGCCACGACGATCCGCCATTCCAAGGTCTTCATCGTCCCTCTCAGGCGGCACTGCGGGATTCCATGGTCTTCAACTCGCAGGCGCGCTCCCGCCCAAATCTAATGTCCGCGCAACTTTTCTGTCAAGCTGCGCATTCCCTAGAAAATCGCTTTATATGGTCAGGCGCCGCTGTTGAAGAAATCCCCCAGGCCGGCGCGCTGCGCGTGAGCGGCCATGGTGGATTGAATCTCCAGAGCGAGTTCGAGCGCGGCGCGGCCCTGATGCGCAGTAACCTTCGGCGCGTTGCGCGTGCGGACGGATTCGAGGAAGGAGAGAATCTCAAGGCGCAGCGGCTCGCCGGGTGCGATCTCCGGCTTGATGAATTTGAATCCGGGCGCCGAACCGGCCTTGGCGGCTGTAAGCTGCGCGAGAGTTGCGGCATCCACCTTGCCTGCTGCGATTGCCGCGGCCAGTTCTGCGGGCAGGCTGCCGGTTTCCGAGTCGACGCGAATCACCAGCGCATCGCGCCGGGCATAGTCGAGCGAGACATACTGGCGCGGCTCAAAGAAGCGCAGCTTGCGCACCTGCTCGGTCGAGACGCGCGAGGCCGTGAAGTTGGCTACACAGCCGGATTCGAATTCCACGCGCACGTTGGCGATATCAACTTTGGGCGAGAGGATGGGCAATCCGACCGCGCGCATTTCGCGCACAGGCGAGCGAACAAAGGTGAGCACGATGTCGAGGTCGTGGATCATCAGGTCAAGCACGACATCCACATCGAGAGCGCGGGGTGTGAAGATGCTCAGCCGGTGCGCCTCAAAGAACATCGGCCGCTTGAGCCGGGGTTCTACCGCCAGCACCGCCGGATTGAAGCGCTCGAGGTGGCCCGGCTGCAGGATGCGCCCCTTTTTTTCCGCGCGTTGGATGAGGTCGTCCGCTTCATCGAGGCTTGCCGCGAGCGGCTTTTCCACCAGTAGATCGAGTCCTGCATCGAGCAGCGCCGCAGCGATGGCATGATGATGCACGGTGGGCACAGCCACGCAGGCGGCATCTACCTGAAGGGCCGCGGCGAGCAGGTCGTCGATGCGCGAAAAGACAGGAATCCTGTAATGAGCCTTGACCTCTTCTGCGCGCTTTGCGTCGGGTTCAACGGCGGCAACCAGGGCTGCGCCTTCACCCGCTGCCTCCAGTTCATGGAGCACGCGCAGATGGTTGCGCCCAAACGCGCCGGCACCCGCTACGGCGACGCGTACGATTTCGCCTGCTATTTTGCTGCCTCTTTCTCGGCGCCTGTGCCGGCTACAGCTTTGAGGCAACGGCCATAGAGCTCGAGTAATTGACTCACGTGCTCCTCAGGCTTCGCAGCGGAGGAGCCGCTAAAGCCGGTCGAGGGTGCAGCGGGGCGGCCTACGCCCGCCGTCCCGGCCACAAACTTCATCAGATCGAGTGCGATATCTTCATTGCGCCTGGCCCCGAGGGCCGCGCCATTCAGTGTGTCCATGCTGAAACTGTCTCCGAAGAGAGATGCTATCAGAATTAGAGCATCTTCGATTTGAGTTCTGTCCTCTCGAAGGAGCGGAACCGAAAATGCGGGTACGGGCAGGACGAGAGCGAAGGGTTCAGCGCTGCCGATTTTACATTTTAGTGAATCGATTTATATGCTGCAATTTGCGCACTTTCATGTGGTAGACTCGGATGCTTTAGAGGAGTGTGCGCGTGAAGGTTGGATTGCGAATCGCGACGGCATTGGCGCTTCTGGCTCTGCTGCCCGATGCAAGAGCCGCGGACCGGAGCATCCATCTCAACGGCGCCTGGAGGGGCGGCTTCGAGTTTGACGGCAATGCCGTGGTCCAGCGCATGCCCGGCGATGGCGATGGCGCGTACAAGACACATCATTATCGTGACTTGTTTGCCGAGCAAGGGCACACAGCGGAGGAAAGCCGGACAAAGATCGAAAAAGCATTTCAGCAACTGTTTCATGGCGATGGGCAGGAGGAGCGCATCTATTTCGAGACCGGGGCCAATGAGAATGGGCCGCTGGCGTACGTAACCGACTGGGCAAATAACGACGCGCGCACGGAAGGCATGAGCTACGGCATGATGATCTGCGTAGAGCTCGACAAGAAGCGCGAGTTCGACGCGTTGTGGAACTGGGCCCATACGTACATGCTGATCACCGATCCGAAGAACCCTTCCGTGGGTTACTTTGCGTGGTCGATGAACACAGATGGCACACCGCGCTCAACCGGAGCCGCGCCGGATGGCGAAGAATATTTCACGATGGCGCTCTATTTTGCTGCGCACCAGTGGGGCAATGGAAAGGGTATCTACAACTATCAGGCTGAGGCAGACAAGATTCTGCGCGGGATGCGTCACCATCCGGTGCTGACGGGCACGAGTCCGTTTCGGATTCATCCGGACGATCCGCCGTTCCTTCCGCCGGATCATCCCTGGCCGAGCCCGAATAACCGCCATCTTGCGGAACAGGCTGCAAAGAACGGCACCCCGCTTCCGGTGTTTCGCTTCAACCGGGGGCCGCATGAAGAGACCATTGGCCCCATGGTGGACGAGAGCTATTCGATGATCAAGTTCGTGGCGAACTGGCCCGGCGGCGTGACCGACGCCTCCTATCATTTGCCCGCATTTTATGAGCTGTGGGCGCGATGGGGTCCGGTAGAGGATCGCGCCTTCTGGGCAAAGGCTGCCGACGTAAGCCGGGATTTCTTCCATCGCGTGACCGGTCCAGAGACCGGCCTGACTCCGGATAGGAGCAACTTCGATGGGTCGCCGGTGATGGAGCGTGATGGAACGCCAACGCCTTTCAGTTACGACTCATGGCGCAGCGTAAGCAACTGGAGCGTGGATTACTCATGGTGGCATAAGGATGCGCGCGAGACGGAGCTCAGTGAAAAGGTGCAGAAGTTCCTGTACGGGCAAGGAATCAGTACATTCGTCGACCGGTACACGCTGGATGGCAAGCCGCTCTCGACGCGGCATTCGCCCGGGATGGTCGCGACCGCCGCGGTAGGCAGCCTGGCCGCGCCCGGCGGCGCCACGGCGAAGGCATTTGTCGATGCGCTCTGGAATATGCCCGTGCCGTCAGGCGAGCAGCGTTACTACGACGGCATGCTCTACCTGATGAGCCTGATGCACTGCAGCGGCAACTACCGGATCATCGCGGCAAAAGACGCGCGGTGATATGCGTCTTTCCCGAGGTCCGGTATCTAGGTCTCTGACCGCATGATTTTGTATTATCTTGGGTGCCCCAGGTCTGGATTTTCAGACCTGGGAGGGCACGATGTTCATCCCACGCGCCGGCTGGGTTGAGTCTTTGCTTTCCCAGGTCTCAGAATCGAGACCTGGGGCACCCAGCATTTGCGGCGCGCGCTATCCTGCTTATCCGTCGCCGTCCTCGCGTGCGTTGCACTGAATGATCCCATAGTCGCGGATCGTCTCCGTATCACCGCGCTGCGATTCCGTGTAGTCGACACGCACATACACGCGGGGCATCAGGTGAAATGTGAAGAACGTGCCGTCGGTGAAGCGCACCTCCAGCGACTGCCACTCCGGCGCTTGGACGTAGTTGATGTAGATGAAGGCTACAGTTTTGCCCGCAGCTTCGGTAAAGTTGATGATGCCGGGGCGCGGCGCATACTCAGGAGGCCGCTCCAGCATATCCGGTTCGGAGGGTGTTTCTTCTGGGGAGTTTGCGTGGGGAGTGTGGGGGTTAGTACCTTTAGAGACAGCCATGGCATTGCCTTTCTTCGGAAGGTGATGGTGGTTAGGGATACGTCGGTGCTGATTACACTGGCGTGTCCCGCTACGGGTTGTCCGGAACCGGTAGGAACAACTACCGGATTCCGATGATGGAGACTGTAACAAAAAAATCCGTCCGCGCCAAGAAAAAATCACGAAGAAATTGAGAATATATTTCCGGGCTGAAACGGCACACATGATTGGTCGGATGCCGCCCTTACAAAGACAACCGCAGATCCTTCGACTCGTCGCCACGGCGACTCGCTCAGGATGACAAATTAAAAACGATTGCCTCAGTCCAGATTTCAAGACATACGAAGCCGGGTGCCGGGTGCCCCAGGTCTTCCGCCGTGGCGGACCGCGGCGGAAGACCTGGGAAAGCACAAATCCCACCCCAAGCACTGTCATCCTGAGCGTAGTCCGCCGTGGCGGACGAAGCCGAAGGATCGGCGGTTGTTCTTCGCGAAGCTCAAGGCTGGAAACGACGATGCTTTGACATCTTGATGAGCGTATTGTCCGTGGCACTGCGAGACGAACCGCAGATGTTTCGACTTTCCGCCACGGCGGACCGCGGCGGACTCCGCTCAACATGACAGGGCTTGACTCACTTTTCAGCAACTTAGAGTTGATCTATATGTCGATACAGTCTGGATGTCGATACAGCTTGGCCCCTGAGGGATGGTTTTACGCAAACTGGCCTACCACCCCCAACTCCGCAGGGCAGGGAAACCCAGTACACTAAAAGTGCATGATTCCTACGCTTACCTGGACAGAAGAAGGCGTTCGCTTTATCGATCAAACCAGGCTCCCGCTCGAAGAAAGCTACGTGCTCGCCTCAACCTACGACCAGGTGGCCGAGATCATCGTCACCATGGTGGTGCGCGGCGCGCCGGCCATCGGCGTTTCGGCAGCGTACGGAATTGCTCTGGGCGCGAAGCATACGAAGGCCAAGACCACCGGGGAGTTTGCCCCCGAGTTCGAAAAAATCTGCGCGCGGCTCGCCAGCACGCGGCCCACGGCGGTCAATCTCTTCTGGGCCATCGACCGCATGAAGGCGCTCTTCGCCAAGCTGCTCAGTTCCGGCACTCCCCTCGTCCAAGTCCAGGAAAAGATTCTTGCCGAAGCGCACGCCATGTACGAGGAAGACATCGCCGCCTGCAAGACCATGGGCGCATTCGGCGGCGCGCTGCTGCCAGAAGAAGGCGGAGTCCTCACCCACTGCAACGCCGGCGCACTGGCCACGTGCGGTTACGGAACGGCGCTGGGCGTGATCCGCGCGGCTGTCGAGCAGGGCAAGCGCATTCACGTCTATGCCGACGAGACGCGGCCCTTTCTGCAGGGTGCGCGCCTCACCGCCTGGGAACTGATGGCCGATGGCATTCCCACCACTGTCCTCTGCGACAACATGGCCGCCAGCCTGATGCGCGCGGGCAAGATCAAAGCCGCCGTCGTCGGCGCAGACCGCATCGCCGCCAACGGCGACGTGGCCAACAAGATTGGCACTTACAACGTGGCGATCCTTGCCAAGGAGCACGGCATCCCGTTCTACGTGGCCGCGCCGTGGTCCACCATCGACCTTGCCACTCCCACCGGCGAAGCCATCCCCATCGAGGAGCGTCCGCAGGTCGAGGTCACTCACCACGCCGGCAGGCAGCTTACGCCGAACGGCGTGGGCATCTGCAATCCGGCCTTTGATGTCACTCCAGCGAAGTACGTCACCGCCATCATCACAGAGCGTGGCGTGTTGCGCGCTCCCTACGCCGATTCATTGCGTGAGATGGAACTCGTCGCCAGCTAGAGCCCGTTATTCACTTTCCCGTGGGCGGCGTTGCGAGCGCAAATCGCGCCAGACGAGGCGGAGGACGAAGACATTGGCTATTCCAAGGCGAGGACGACAACACAGTATGGCGCGATTTCCACCCCAGCGACCAAGATCTGACGCTGGGGACCCCGGATTTGCGCCGCAACCCGGAGGGCTGGGGCCAATTTTCCCGATTTCCGCGTCGCTCGTCGCTAGCAGACACCCGGTATGCGTCGCTCCTCACTCCTTGAACTCGGAAAAATTGGCTCCCAGCGCCACCCGCGCGAAAGTGAATAACAGGCTCTAGACCCGCCGTTCTACAGTTGTAACTGTTGTGTTGCGCGGCTTCCCCATCTTCCGCCTGCGGCAAAGGTCGCTGGCGCGCGGCATCCTTTTGTCGTTGGGCGCGTTTGCGGCCAGCCTGCTCCTGGCCGGCTTTCCGCGCATCGAAGACATCCACGGTTCGTGCTGGCAGATTCTTCCTCTGGCCACTGCCGTGTGGGGTATGGTGGAGACGGCCCGATGCCTGCGCCGCAAGTGGAGCCTTTACCACGCTGGCGTGCTCGTGCTGCTTTACTCCGACCTGATGATCCTGGCCGCGATCGTCGCCCTCCTGGTATTGACCTGAGGTGGTGTTGACCTGAGGCGCCGCAGCCGCCCGGCCAATAAGGTGGGCAAAGATTTTCTGTTCTCTCAACTTCATCTCCGCCGTGTAGCATGAGCTTGCGCGCTTGGCGCTTGCAGCTTTACGGCCGCAGGGCAGCCCAAAGGAACTGCGCGCAGGAGGAAGCGATGCTCAAAGGATTTCGCGATTTTATTCTGCGCGGCAACGTCGTCGACTTGGCCGTGGCCGTCATTTTGGGTGCGGCCTTCAATGGGATCGTCAATTCGCTCGTGGGCGATGTGCTCAACCCGCTCATTGCTGCCACCATCGGTAAGCCCGACTTCAGCTCGGTCATCCTGCACGTTGGTGGCGGTCAGATCAAGGTCGGCAATTTCCTCAATGCTGCCGTCTCGTTCCTGATCGTTGCCTCCGTGGTCTACTTTTGCATCGTCCTGCCCATGAACGCCCTGCTCAACCGCTTCAAAAAGCCCGTTCCTGAAGCGCCTCCCAGCACCAAGACCTGTCCCGAATGCCTGAGCGAGATCCCGCTGGCCGCGAAGCGCTGTGCCCACTGCGCGCAGCCGGTGGGGTAAGAGAATGCGTGGTCCCATTCCAATCCGCAAAGAGCGCGGATTGGATGGGGCACGGACAAAGCAAGCACTGTCATGTTGAGCGGAGAGTCGAAACATCTGCGGTTCGCCGCGCCTGGCACCAAATGATTGAGAATCTGCTGCTTTTGCCCATGGTTCCACAGGATTATATGTCGATGCAGCTTAGTCCAGTTCTCTGAGCGGCCGTGAGAACGCGAAGAAGCCGAGAAAGAGCAGCGCCGCCGTTGCGGCCATCAGAGACAGCGCGCGGCCAGTGGGAATGTACCGCGACAACTCGCCGGCCACCAGCGCCCCTAGCGGCGGCAGTCCCAGAAAACTCGTCGTGTAGATGCTCATGATCCGCCCGCGCATCTCGTCCGACGAAAGGTGCTGGATGCTCACATTAAAGCAGGAGATCATCAGGATCCCGCTATACCCCTCACAGAACGCCAGGCACTCCGAGAGCACGAAGCGGTGCGAATAGCTGAAACCGATAATCGCCAGAAAGAAGCCCACCCCGCAGAAGGTCAATACCGCGCCGCGATGCCGGATGACACCCCGCGCCGCCACGGTGATCGCTCCCAACAGAGCGCCGAACCCCGAGCATGCCATCAGCCAGCCGAGACCGCTCGCTCCCACATGCAGTTGATCCTTTGCGAAATAGGGAATAAACGTGAGATAGGGAATGCCGAGGAAGCTCACCACCGCGGTCATCCAGACCAGCACCCGCATTTGCCGTTCGCTGTGCAGGTAAACGAAACCGCCGCACAGGCTGGCCCACATGCTCTCGTGCCGGCTCAGTTTTTCCGGCGGGTACTCGATGCGCAGCAAGGCCCAAAGCACCGCCAGAAAGCTCACGCCGTTCAGAAAGAAGTTGCCCGCCACGCCGAACAGCGCCATCGCATAACCGCCCAGCGACGGCCCTAAAATGCGCGACATATTGAACTGCGCGGAGTTGAGAGCAATGGCATTGGTCAGGTCTTCGCGCTTCACCAGCTTCGGCACCAGCGCCTGGTAGCTCGGCGCGTTCATGGACATCGCCACGCCATTCAGGAAGGCGATCGCCGCTAATTCCCAGATGGTGATCACCTTGAACCAGGCGAGCCCGGCCAGCAGAAACGCGAGGATCATCATCGCCGTTTGCGTGATCAGCAGCAGCCGGCGCTTATCCATGCGATCAGCCACCACGCCGCCGAAGAGAGAAAAGAACAAAAATGGAATCGAGCCGGCGAAACCCACCACTCCCAGCCAGAACGCGGAGTTGGTGAGCAGCAGCACCAGCCAGCCCTGGGCCACGTTCTGCATCCACGTGCCGATATTCGAAAGAAAATTGCCGCTCCAGAACAGGCGGAAGTTGGGATTCTCAAGGGCGCGCACCACCTGCGGCAGCTCGCGGTCGTGCTCTTCTGCAAGCGCCCGCGCCATTTCGGCCTCGTCGAATCCGGCTGCATCCGAGGTCTCGGTGAGCGAGGGGCGCTGAGGCTCTTCTTCTAACTGCTCTTCGAGGTTCAGAAACAGCTCTCCTTAGAGTCTTAGTGTAAGCTGAGGCTTTGTTGTTGTGCATGCGTAGCGCCGCCTGCGCGTCACGGTCGTCAAAATTCGATTCAACCTGCCGACACGAGGTAAAAAGACTGTGAATTCTGGCAAGACAATGGCTATTCTTTGCGGAGCTGCGATCCTGTCCTTGCCGTTTGCCTCCGGTTGGCCGCAGGCGCAATCCGCTTCAGCCACGCCGCAATCCGTCTTCGGTTATGCGAACTTCGATGCCGAATCCAGGATTGAGGAAAAATTTCTCGCCGTGCCCGATGCAAAACTCGCCGGCCAGGAGCTGAAAACTCTTACCGCCGAGCCGCATCTGGCCGCAACTCCCGCCGATCGCAGAACAGCCGACTACGTTGCCCAGAAGTTCCGCGCCGCTGGACTGGAGACAGAGATCGTTCCCTACCGCGTGCTGCTGAACCAGCCCAAAGTCGTTCGCGTGGAGGCTTATGATCCGGCCGGCAAGCTGCTGATGAGCGGGCCCACGCGCGAGCATGTCGAGGGCGATCCCTATCAGGACGATCCGCAGGTGGTCATGCCCTTCAACGCATCTTCAGCCTCGGGTGACGTGACCGGAGAAGTGGTCTACGCCAATTATGGCCGGCTCGAGGATTTTAACGAACTCGCCGCACAGCACATTGATCTCCGCGGCAAGATCGTGCTCTGCCGGTACGGCTCCAACTTTCGCGGCGTAAAGGTCTATCTGGCCGAGCAGCGCGGTGCTGCGGGCGTGCTCATCTACTCCGATCCGCAGGACGATGGCTACTACAAAGGTGATCCCTGGCCGCTCGGTCCATGGCGCCCTGAAACCGGAGTGCAGCGCGGCTCCGTGCAATATCTCTTCAAGTATCCGGGTGATCCCGAGACTCCCGGCGTCGCATCTACGCCCGATCTCCCTGACTCCGCCCGCGTCCCTGCGGACGGCAATCAGCCGCACATCATCTCCATTCCCATCAGCTATCACGACGCCGCGCCGATCCTCGAAGCGCTCAAGGGGCCGGGCGTACCGCAAGGCTGGCAAGGCGCGCTCCCATTTCGCTATCACCTCGGGCCGGGCGGCGTAACCGTCCATCTCGTATCGCAGCAGGATTATCAGCGTCGCATCATCTGGGATGTCATCGGCAAAATCCAGGGCTCCGCATATCCCGACGATTGGGTCATCGCCGGTAATCACCGCGATGCGTGGGTCTACGGCGCGGTCGATCCTTCCAGCGGAACCGCCGCCATGCTCGAAGCCGTGCACGGGCTCGGCGCACTGCTCCGCGAAGGCTGGCGTCCGAAGCGCAGCATCCTCTTTTGCAGTTGGGATGCCGAAGAGGAGGGCCTGATCGGCTCGACCGAATGGGTCGAGCAGCACATGGCTGAGCTCAACCGCGCCGTGGCCTACTTCAACATGGACGTGGCCGTCTCCGGCCCTGACTTTTCCGCCTCCGCCGTGCCTTCACTCAAGCAATTCATCCGCGATCTGACCCGCGACATTCCCAGCCCGATCGAAGGGACGGTCTTTCAGCAGTGGCGGCTTCATCGCGCGAGCGAAGAGACGCACCGGACAGTTGGCGCTCCGGTCCTCAATTCCGACGAAGTGAACGTGGGCGATCTCGGTTCCGGCTCCGACTACACGCCCTTCCTGCAACACGCAGGCGTGCCCGCGACGGATGTAGGCTCCGACGGCCCGTACGGCGTCTACCACTCCACCTTCGACGATTTTGCGTGGTACACAGAGAACGCCGATCCCCACTTTCTCTATCTCCAGGAGATGGCGCGTGTCTTCGGTCTCGAAGCACTGCGCATGGCGGATGCCGACGTCCTGCCCTACGACTACGTCGCCTACGCCCATGAGATCTCCGGCTATCTTGAAGCCGCCAAGACCAAAGCCAAAGACACCGGGCTCGACGCGCTCGATTTCGCACCCGCCGAGGCCGCGGCCGCCCGCTTGACGGAGGCAGCGCAAAAATCGCGTGCGTTGCAGGCTGCGCCTTCAGGCGACTTGGCAAAGTTGAACGGTGCTCTCCGCCAGACCGAAACCGCATTGCTCTCTGAGACTGGCCTTCCCAATCGGCCCTGGTACCGGCACACGATCTTCGCTCCCGGTGAGTTCACCGGCTACGCCGCTGTTGTGATTCCCGGGGTGAACGAGGCGATCGATGCCAAAAATTCGTCCCTTGCCGCAGCGCAGTTGATCGTGCTCACCGCGGCACTCAATCGTGCCGCGGCAACCCTGGATTCGATCCGGTGAGAGAGGAACGCGCTCCCCTGTATCTGGCTACGAAAGCCAAGGATTCAGGAGCGCAACTCCGGTCGACTCAAAATCACGCGTATTCCGTGTGACAACGGTCATTCCATGGACCAGCGCTGTGGCAGCGATGAGAGCGTCTCGTTCCGCCAGCGGATTGGGGACGTGCAGCGCCGCACACCGCAAAGCAACCAGAGCGTCGATGGGAAGAATGCGGCCGGTGAAGGCAGGCAGGACCATCTTGTCCAGCCACTTCCGAAGAGCGCGCCCCTGAATTACATCTTTTCGCTCCATCAGAAGGGTTCCAAGTTCAAGTTCCTGGATCGTAATAACCGACAAGAACATGGCTGTTGGATCTAAACTGCTCGCCCAGGAGACCACGTGCAGGCTAG
>JASHQE010000122.1 GCA_030037705.1 Acidobacteriaceae bacterium
GGGCTAAAGCCCGTACCCTTCAAAACCGCCAAACTGACCCACTACGACGACGAGAAGTACCGAGCCAGGATTGCTCCGCAAGGAGAATCCTTCGTGCGCGGCTACTGATCGCTGCTCTTGTCGCTCTTTGAAAAGAACGGAATGTGGAAGGGCTCTGAGGCTGTGCTGGACTGCTTCTTCTGCTTGGTATTTGCATCTTCGCGCAAAAGAGTGCGCTGCGAATTGATGCACATCCAGTTGCCCCGGACCCGCTCGAAGACATGGGTGAAAACGCCCTTCTCGTCTACCGGGCTGGAGTTTACCTTGTGGCGCAGATCGTAGGTGCCATTGGCGACGGCGATATCGCCTAACATGCGCACTGTAACGACCTTCTGCGTGAGATAAAGATTCTTATCGTCGCCGGTAATAGTCTGGGCCACCTGCTGATTGCGCGTGGTCACATCGCCGCTGGCAGAGACATCGACAAACAAGGGAGAAAGCACCAGCTCCAGCCCGTACTGGTCGCGGCGATTCACAGCGTCGGACCAGGAATCTTCAATCTTTTGAAACTGCGTAACTTCGGCAGTTTGTGTTGTGGTAACGGCAGGCGGCGCCGGTGCTGCAAGCGTAGCCGGATCGGAATTTTGAGCAACTGCTGCGCAGCATGTAAGGAGGAGAGCAGATGAGCAGAAAAAAAAGCGGTTCATACGTGGCGTTGACTCCCACCTGAAGAGGTCGACTCTAACCAAATCATAGCTCTTTGACTGGCTGCGCGGCCGCATGGAAAGCGGGAAAGTGCAACTGCCGCAGGGCGAAGCATTTGCAGTCGCATTGCCCGGTATGCATCCTCGCTGGCGTTGCCCCGCAGATGATAGGCTGGCATTTCGCCTTGAGAAATCAGTTTTGAAAAATCAATATTGAGAACCCAGTTTTGAGGAGCCCGATTCCCGATGCACTCCAGCTCACCCAGCCATTCTTCTCCTTTCAATCTGGTTGCCGCAGCACATGCCGCGATGATCGAGCACGGATTTCAGCCCGAATTTCCCTCCGGAACCGACAAAGAGCTCGCCGCTATTGCCATGCAAACCGGCTTGCCAGCAGGTGCGGGCATTCCGGATCTGCGCGGCCTGCTCTGGTCGTCCATCGACAATGACACCTCCAAGGACCTCGATCAGATCGAGTGGGCTGAGCAACTGGCCGACGGTCGTATTCGGGTGCTGGTGGGTGTAGCCGATGTGGATGCGCGCGTGCACAAGGGATCGATCATCGACAGTCACGCGCAGAGCGAAACCACTTCGGTGTACACCGGCGTAAAAGTCTTTCCCATGCTGCCCGCGGAGCTTTCCGAGGGTGCAACCTCCCTGAATGAGAATGAAGACCGTGTGGCGATCGTGATCGAGTTTGCCGTAGACGCGGCGGGAACGGCGAGTGACGGCAAAGCCTATCGCGCGCTGGTGCGCAACCGCGCCCAACTCGCTTACCCCAGCGTGGGCGCATGGCTTGAGGGCAAAGGGCCAGCGCCGGCCAAAGTGGCGGCGAGCGCTGATCTTGCCGCACAGCTCAAGCTCCAGGATAGCGCGGCGCAGCGAATGCAGGGCAGCCGTTTCCAGCATGGAGCGCTTGATCTGGAAACTGTCGAGACGCGACCGGTCATGCTCCATGACGAGGCGGTGGAGATTGCGCGTCTCGAAAAGAACCGCGCCACTTCGCTCATCGAAGAGTTCATGGTCGCGGCCAACGGTGTCATCGCGCAAACCCTCCAGAATGCCGGCGTTGCGTCCATTCGGCGCATCGTGCGCACACCCAAGCGCTGGGACCGGATTGTCGAGCTGGCCGAGGGATTGGGCACAACCCTCCCCGCCCAGCCCGACTCAAAGGCCCTCAATGATTTCCTGCTCGTCCAGCGGCAGAAAGATCCCGATCATTTTCCCGATCTTTCCCTGGCGGTCGTCAAGCTGATGGGTCCGGGCGAATACGTGCTGGTGAAACCCCATGCGCCATCCCCAGGGCACTTCGGCCTTGCGGTGCAGGACTACACCCACTCCACCGCTCCCAACCGCCGTTTTCCCGATATGGTAACCCATCGGATTTTGAAGGCATGGCTCGGCAGCCAGCCGCAGCCCTACTCCGAAGAGACGCTCAACGCAATCGCTCTTCGCTGCACCGAAAGGGAAGACGCAGCGCGCAAGGTCGAACGCGAGATGCAGAAGCGGATTGCCGCGGTCGTGCTGCACCCTCGCATCGGGCAAAGTTTCCACGCCATCGTGACCGGCGTGAATCAGTACGGCACCTTTGTCCGCACCTTCGACCCTTACGCAGAGGGCATGCTGGTGCGGGGCGGCCGGGGTCTGGATGTTGGCGACAAGGTGACGGTACGGCTGGTCTCTACCGATGCCCAGCGCGGGTTCATCGATTTTTCCGCGTAAGGTTCTGATTTCCAATAATTTCCCATGAAAATGGGACGGTGGGAACGGAACGAACGTCCGGTAACCGGGTCTATACCGGAAAACATTGTGTCTCGGCGGCCTGGAAATACGTCTAATCGAAAGAATTCGCTGCGCAACGAGCTGCAGCCCCCGAAGCGCGCCCTGCAGGGAAAGCCCGGCAGGAAAGCTTGGTTCCAGCGGCGGTCCTGCTCATTTGTCTTGGACGTGAATTGTGCCGGTGCCGCCGACTTCAAATTTGGTGAATGATGCGTTTAAGTTTAAGTTGGATCGCCGTATCTCTTTTTTCCGGAATGGCCATTTTGGCGCTGCCTGTCTCTCTTGTTTCGCAGCAAACCCCAACGGCTCCAGCGTCCGTCGCACAGGATGCAATGCCGGACGCGCCCGTGCCGCAGATCGAAGTTGCTGCGGTTGCAGATTTACAGGCCACGCAACAGACACAGCAACCCAGTGCCGGTTCTGCGCCGGCCCAGGGCAGTTCCAACTCTTCGCAGTCCTCGAGTTCTGCGCAGACCCAGGAGCCGCAGACGGATCAGCAGACGCAGCGCGAAAAGGCCGCGCAGCAGGTTCAGGAAGAGGAGCATCAGCGGGTACTGGGTATCGTGCCGACTTTTAACACCTCCTATCGCAGCGATGCCGTTTCGATGAGCGCCGGCCAGAAGATCGATCTTGCCTTCCATTCCTCCATCGACCCATTTACATTTGCCGCGGCATTTTTGGTTGCCGGCTATCACGAGGCCCTGGACGACGACACTGGATTCGGATGGGGAGCTGAGGGCTATGGCAAGCGCGCCGGCGCGGCCTATCTCGACGCGGTCGACGGCACCATGATCGGCAACGGATTCCTGCCTGCCTTGCTGCATCAGGATCCCCGCTACTTCCGGCTCGGCTATGGCAGCACGACGCACCGGCTGCTCTACGCGGTCGCCACGAGCTACATCTGCAAACACGACAACACCGGTAAATGGGAGCCGAACTATTCGAACGTAGGCGGCAACATCATCGCCGGCGCGATCTCCAATCTCTATTACCCATCGCAGAACTCCGGCTGGGGGCAGACTATTACCAATGGCTTCATTGTGACCACAGAAGGCACAATCGGAGGGGTCTTCAACGAATTCTGGCCGGATATCTCGCGGAAAGTCCTGCACAAGGACCCGACACACGGCCTGGACGCGCAGGCCCGCGCGGCGGACGAGGAAAAGAAGCAGGCAAAGAAGGCGGAAGAACAACAGAATAAGACGCAGCAATAACGGGCCTCTTCTCAGGCTCATGCAAGCCAGCGAGGGCATCCTTCCATTATTTACACTCATCTCCAGGAAGGAAGTCCGAACCTGAACATGCCTCATCCACAAATCAAGTTTGGCACCGATGGTTGGCGCGGTGTGATCGCCGACGACTTTACATTTGCGAACGTGCGCACAGCGGCCGCGGCCATCGCCGCATATGTTCATGCGCAGGAAGACCCGAAGAAGGGATTATGCATCGGCTACGACACTCGTTTCGGATCGAAGGCTTTCGCACGCGCCTGCGCGGAGGTCGTAGCCGCTTCCGGAATTCCCGTCCTGCTGGCCAATGCGATCACGCCCACGCCGGCATTGAGCTTTGGCGTGCGCGAGCGCGGCGCTGCCGGCGGCATCATGATCACGTCGTCGCACAATCCCGCCCAGTGGAACGGCGTGAAGTACAAGGCATGGTACGGAGGATCGGGCAGGCCTTCGATCATCGCGGCGATTGAAACGTATCTCGATAAACCGGCAGTACATGCTGCGCAGCCGGCGGCGATCACGGAAGTAGATTTTCTTCCCTCCTATTTAAAAGCGATCGAGAGCTTTGCCAATCTCGACCTGATCGCGCAATCGAAGATGAAGTTTTGCATCGACTCGATGTACGGCGCGGGCGGAACGATTCTCGCTGATATCTTCTCCGCGCTAGGCGTGGAACACGTGCAAATTCGCGCCAATCCCGATCCACTCTTTCCCGGCATCAATCCCGAGCCGATCGAGCCGCATATCCGCGCGCTGGGCGAGGCGACCAAAGCGAACGGATGCCACGCGGGCCTGTGCACCGACGGCGACGCAGACCGCATCGGGGCAACCGACGAGCACGGCAACTTCGTCGATCCGCACAAGATCTATTCCGTGCTGTTGAGCTGGGTGCTGCGCCGCAAAGGCTGGCCCGGCGCGGTCACGCGCGCTTTCAACACGACAAAGATGCTCGATCGCATTGCGAAGAAATACGGCCGCGAGTTGATCGAGCACGGCATCGGCTTCAAATTCGTCTGCGAATCCATGCTGGAGCGGGAGATCCTGATGGGCGGCGAAGAATCGGGCGGCATCGGCTTCCAGCGCCATCTGCCGGAACGCGACGGCTTGCTGAACTCGCTTCTCTTGGCCAATGTAATGGCCGAAGAAGGTAAGACGCTGGGCCAGTTGGTGGCGGACTTGCAAGCCGAGTATGGCGAGCACCAGTACGGCCGCATTGACCTGCACATCGCCGATGACATCAAGAATGGCGCGATCGCACATGCGCGCGCATTGAAACCGGGCGATGCGGTCTTCGCCGGCATGCCCATTCTGCGCATCGAGACGCTCGATGGCGTGAAGTTTTACCTCGACAATCCTGAAGCCGCGGCCAAGCCCAACGCCGCCGAAACCTGGCTGCTGCTGCGCGCCAGCGGAACTGAACCACTCATGCGCATCTACGCGGAGTCATGCTCGAAGGAGTCGGTCGCCAAGCTGCTCGAATCGGCGCGCGCCTTTGCGCTCGGCGGAAAATCCTAGTGAAAATGCCCGCAATTTCGAAACGCATTCCAAAACCGGAACACTAAGTCTGCGGAGGTCTTTCTTGCGGAAGGGTTGCGGTCAAGCTCTGTTTTTCATTGACACTGCAACCGACCTCACCGCATAATCTCCGCGTGTCGACAGCAAGCCAAGCCGGTGGACTCACTGCGCTTCCTGATTACGAGGCGCGTGCAAAAGTAGCGAACAGCCTGCTCGAAAGCTGCAGGCCGGAGCGATACGTCTACCTGGCCTTTGCCGGTCTCGCAGCTCTTGGTGTGCTCGGTGCGCTCACCTGGATCTTGTTGAACAAACAGTCAGGCGGGCTCGAGATTGGCGCGCTCACCAGTTGCAGCGGACTGATCACCGTGACCGGTTACCGCATCCTGCGTATCCAGAGCGTAGTCTTCAATGCTGTCTTCGGAACCAAGCTCTAAAGCGAGCGAGGCAAGTTGATGCCAGACGAGATTTCCCCGCACGGAGCCGAGTGGGAAGCCGAAGTCAAAGCCATTTCGGATCGGCTGGCGCGTGAATCCAAGCGTTCAGGATGGATTGGTTTTTTCGGCGGCGCAGCCGTGATGGGCGGCCTGGCGATTCTCGTCTGGGCCACGATGAACCAGATCAACCAGAACAAGTCCCTGGCAACCGAAGTGCAAACCAAGACCACTCTGGCGAATGAAGCCCAGCAGCAAGCGGCCAATGCCAGGGAGCAGGCGGCGACGGCGAAGACGGTGTTGAGCGCAACCGTCGAAAACCTGCAGGCGCAAAATCCTGCCGTTTCGGCCTCGGCAACTTCGGCGCTCAATCAGGCTTTTGATGCGAATCCGAATGCCGCCAAGCTGCTCGTAAGGGTGTACATCCACATTCATGCGCAATCTCAGCGCAAGCGAGCCGGTCAAATCGCCCGCGCCTTGCGCGCAGCGGGTTACATCGTGCCGGGCATCGACATAAAACCGGAGAGCGTGAAAGAGTCGGAGGTGCATTACTATGACGACGGCAGCCAAAGCCTCTCTGATGCCAATGGAATCGCCAAGGCCGTGAACTCAACCGGAGTTCCCTGTGCAACGCGCCAGGTATCCCGCTCCGCAGCCGACATGCTGAAGCCGCGCGCTTACGGCCTGTGGCTGGCCGCGAACCTCTAAAACGCCAAACCCAAGGAACTGTTGTTTCTACCAAGCGAAGTTCTTGATGGTTAGAGAGTTGAGAAAGATATCTTTTTATCTGGGCCGTGGTTGGGAAGGCTCCGTGACTGCGGGCCCATCTTGCGAAGGTTGCTCCTGGTGCTGATCCTCCACTGAATCCTTCTGTTCCTGCGGGCGCGGCTTGGGCGAGATCCAGAGAATCCGTTTCGGCGCCGCTGGAGGCTTCGGGGTTTTGGCCACTTCGAGTTCGGTGATGTTGCTTAGGATGGATTCTTTGAGCTCAGTCAGGGCTGGATCGTCGGACGCCAACTCTTCCGACTTTTCGAGGCGGTCGAGGGTTGAGCGCAAGACGTCTACGAGGTTGGGAGAGGTCGGGGGCACCACTTAACTAGGATGCAAACCCGCTGAGTTATGTCGATGCAAAACCGATCAGGAACCCAATAAAGATGCCTGCAACCCGCTTCAGTTCGATCAGGATGCAAAGCGATTGAGAGGTCATCAAAAAATCCGATCCATGAATCCGATTCATAGGCGGAGCGGCGGAGAGTTTCGAAGACCGGTCCGAACCGCTTCGTTTTCATTTCTCCGGTGCGGTGAAAGAAAACAAGCCTGCCTCGATGGTTCTAACCCGGGAATGTGATCCTGCACCGTGCGGGGCAGGAAAAGACCGTAAAATGCGAGTATGAAGCGAAAACTCCGCCATTTTGATTTTGAACAAACCCTTGAGAAGCTACGTGCCCATTCTTTCGATGTCACGCCACTCGCAGGGAACACTGGCGGTGGCTTTCTGGTAAGCAAGCATGGCGCGGGGGCGGTGCTCGTGGCAGCCGAAGGCGCACCGGCGGCGTTTGCAGCCGGCCCCGGTCTGGTGGTCAGGGGAGAGGTAGGCCGGCTACTGGATCGCGGCTACCAGAAGTTCATTAAGACCTCCCAATATGAAATTCCTGCCTCGGCGGCCCAATTGCAGGCCATCCATGCATTCAGCGAGGAATTGAAGCAGGTTACCGGCGCGATCAGCCTATACAATGAGTCGCTGGGAACAACCAGCGATGTGTATCAATATGACCGATTGCAGGGCCGGGAAGAAGAGTCTCATCTGGCTGTAGTACAGCCTTGGGAGACAGCTGGCGGGCATTAACTCTTCTTTTAAAAGTAGAGAGTTTGATGGTGTAAGAGAGATCGCAGTGGTGCGGGCATGGAAGAAATAGGAAATTCAGAGGACTTGGTAGCGCGAGAGCAGGAGCGCCGGGGAATGCCGCGGTGCAGGGTGGACGCGGAGGCAACCGTGTTTTTTGTGAGCCTCGGTTCGGAGATACCCTGCCGGATGGTTGAACTGAGCCTGGGCGGCTGCCGGGTAGAGATGAAGCAAAGAGTGCCTGGCGGGGTGGGCGTATCCGTTGAGGCGACCTTCAAGATTCAAGGTATCGTTTTTCGTTTGAGCGGCTTGACTGAATGGACGGCGGGTAAGATCGCCGGCTTGAGTTTCGGGCCGATGAGTTCACGGCGTAGAGATGATCTGATGGAAATCCTCTGCGAAGTAGAGGCCAAGAATGCCGCCGAAGACGAGACGCAGACCGTCGAGGCGGGAGCGAACGGCCAGGGGACCGGACCGGTTGCCGCCCGTGCGCCTATTGTGATGCCCAAGCCGATTTTAGGAATGGATGGCCTTGCAGCCGGAAAATCGTCAAACGGCAGCTCAGGGTCCCAGATCTTGAAAATGCCGGAGAAGGAACAGGCCCCAATCCCGTCTGGTGTCGAACGTCGCATCAATCGCCGGTGCGAGGTCGATACGTCGGCTGTGATTTATCTGGTGAAGGTCGGATCGAAGCTGACCGGCCAGATTCTCGATTTGAGCCTGGGCGGTTGCCGCATTCATACAGCCGAACGGTTTCCGGTGGGGATTTATACGCGGGTCGAGACCGAATTCCGGCTGCAAGGGCTGCCTGTGCGGCTGGGAGGGGTGATCCAGGCAATTCACGGCCGGGACCTCGTGGGAATTCGCTTTCTGGATGTGAGCCAGCGCAAGCGTGAGCAGATTGCCGAACTCATCGACGAGATCGTTGAGATGCGGGGAGTTGGCGCCAACGAATAGCGCCACAATTTTCGCTGCTGCTCCTTATTAGAGGGCAAGATACCGCGCGTGAATTTCTCATCCGGTCTAGCGGCGCCCGGCACGTTCGCGCTGCAGCTCGCGATAGAGCTCGCTCTTTGATCTTCCCAATTCCCGCGCCAGGTGCTTCAAAGCCTCTTTTTCGTCCACCCCGGATTCGGCCCGGACGCGCGCGACGCGGTCTGACACTCTCTCGGCAGGTGCGGGTGAAACCGGCTCGCCAATCGTGCGCGTTCTTTGCGGCGCTTCCACGAGCAGCGTAATCTCGCCGCGGATGCGGTCGCGGCCAGCGAGGTCGCGCCGCACTTCCGCGACCGTTCCGCGCAGGAACTCCTCGTGCAGCTTGGTCAGCTCGCGGGCGAGGACGATGTGCAGACCTGGCCCCCACACAGTCTCGAGGTCGGCGAGTGTCTCCGCGACGCGGTGCGGGGCCTCATAAAAGATCAGCGTCTCTGCGCATGCACGCGGCTCGTTCGCGAGCGCTTCAAGGCGCGTGCGGCGAGCGCCGGTTTTTTCCGGAAGAAAACCCAGAAAGTGAAACTCGGCCACGGGCAGTCCGGAGGCCACGAGAGCGCTCAATGCGGCATTGGCACCGGGAATGGGAAAGACCGGCACGCCGGCGGCGATGACTTTGGCAACCAGCCAGCCCCCGGGGTCGCTGATGCCGGGTGTCCCTGCATCGGAGACGAGCGCGATCCGGGCTCCGGATTTGAGTGCTTCGACGAGTTCCTCGGCGCGCTCGCGCTCGTTGTGCTCGTGGCAGCTCACCGTAGGTGTGGTGATTTGAAAATGGTTCAGCAGCTTTTGCGTGTGCCGGGTGTCCTCGCAAGCAATGCGATCGACGCCGCGCAGCACATCCAGAGCGCGAAGGGTGATGTCGCCAAGGTTGCCGATAGGCGTAGCGACGAGGTAGAGGCCGGGAACGAGGGCTTGAGTGTCGGGGTTCTTGCTTTCCCAGGTTCCTCCGCTGCGGCGGACGGGACCTGGGGCACCCAGCGGTTTGGGGCCGTCCGTCATCTGGTTCAGTCTGCTGATTCCTGGCGCTCGATGCGGCGCTGTTCAGCCAGCAGAGACATGGAGCTCATGAGATTTTGTACACTCACGATGCCGACGACGCGACCGCTCTCTGTGACGGGAATCAGCGCCAGGCCGTGGCCGGCCGTCAGGCGGCGGATTGTCGCGCCGAGCGTATCTTCGGGCCGCGCCACCTGAAATGCGCGCGACATGACGGATTGGATGTAGCCGTTGCCCTCGTTGCGCAGCGCGTCGACGATGCGCTGCCGGGAAACGATGCCCACCAGTTGTGGTCCTCGAACGACGGGGAAGTCCTCTTGCAGCGAGTGGACACAGCGAAAGAGCGCATCGGCCAGCGTGTCAGAAGGTGAGAGCGTAGCGAAGTCGGTGAGCATCACCTCGCGCATCCGGACCGTATCGACCACGGATTGGAAAAAGACGCCCTGATCCTCGATCTGCGCGCCGATCATGATGAAAAAGCCGGCGAGAACCAGCCAGGGGTCATGCAGCAACATGCCGCCCAACATGGCGGCGAGAGCTAGAATCTGGCCGAGGCCGGCGGCAGCTCGGCCCGCTGGGGCGTATCCATGCTTGCGTGCAAAGCTGTTGCGGATGAGCCGGCCGCAATCGAGCGGATAAGCCGGCAACAGGTGCAGCAGGCCGAGGCCGGCCTGCATCCAGACCATGCCGCGGAGCAGATGCGCCGAGGTGATGAGCGGGGCATCGAGCAGGCGCACCTCGCTGCTGGCGCCCAGGATGGTTGCGGTCAGCATAAGCGCCGTGGCCCAGTTGGCCAGCGGTCCAGCGAGCGCCAGTGCGAACTGGCCTGCACCTTGGTTCGCTTTTTCCTGGCTTTCAGGATTCGCATAGGCGAACAATCCGCCGATCGGCAACAGGAGGACAGCGCGCAAACGCAGGCCGAGCCACGCGGCCATCATCAGGCGCGCCGCCTCCCGCGTGACCACCGCAATCACCAGCAGGAGAAACAGCGCCAGGCCACGCGGCCAGCCATCGGCCGCGCTGATGCCGAAAAAGACGAAGGCCAGCAGCGGGAAGAAGACATGGACACGTATCTCCACGCCCATCCATCGGCCCAGCGGAATTGACCAGCCTCGCATATCTCGATTGTACGGGGTCAGGGGACGCGCTGGGCGCCGTTTTCTTGGGCATTGGTATGCTGGAGGGCGATGCGGATCATTGCGGGAACGTACCGGTCCAGGAGGTTGGCAGCTCCGCCGGGACTGGCTACCCGGCCCACCAGCGACCGGCTGCGCGAGACGCTCTTCAACGTTCTTGCGCCGAGCATCCAGGGAGCGTTTTTTCTGGACTTGTACGCCGGTTCGGGCGCCGTGGGTCTGGAAGCATTGAGCCGCGGAGCCGCATCGGTCACATTTGTCGAGCGCGCGCCGGCTGCGCTCAAGGTGCTGCGCACAAACCTGGCCACGCTGGGCATTGACAGCGGATTTCATGTGTACGAAGGGAGTGTGGCAGCGTATCTGCGCTCTTCCACAAAGGCCAGTCCAAAATCAGTGCCCCGCGCAGCAGTGGTGTTTCCCCGCGTACTAGCGTTTCTGGATCCACCGTATGATGCCGCAAAGGAGTATGAGGTGACGTTAGGCATGGTTGGCGGCGTGCTGTCTGAAGGCGCAGTGGTGATTGCCGAACATCGCCGCAAGGAGCGGCTTGAAGATCGTTACGGCGCTCTCGCGCGGACACGCATCCTTGAACAGGGAGACGCTGCGCTCAGTTTTTATGAGCTTCATGGCGAAGGATAACAGCCCGTCTTATTTCTCGTTCGCTGATTTCTCGTTCGGCAGAGCCGCAGAGCCTTCCATGAGCGAACTTGTGAGATATCGGTGACGGCATTGACGACGCCTTTGCCCTGGCCCCAGCGCTGCAAAGCCCGGAGCGGCCGGGCGCGGAACCATGCGATCGTCTTGCGGGATTCCCCGTGTGCGGCGTCACCTTCAATTCCATTGACACCAGCGGCGAGTAGGAGAAAAATGGCGGGTCAAAGCAAATCAAGCCATCGAACGCCGCCTATTGGCGTCGTCTAGGGAGGGATCGTGGGATACGCATGGAAGATGGAGGTTTTGGGAGCCCTCGCAATTTTAAGCGCAGGACTGGTTGTGGCGGGGTGCAAACCGGCGCCGGAGCTGACCCAGGCCGAGGCAACATCGATGATCCAAGCCAACTACGCGCAGTCAGCGCCCGCAAATATCAGCATTGTAGTCAACGATCTGGGCATGCGGGAGGGCATCACGGCGAAATATTGGGAGGGCGTCAAGAAATACCCCAACGGCTACTGGGCGGATTTCAAGCTGACGCCGGATGGCAAAAAACTGGTCAAGCTTGCCGACGGGAGCGACGTGATCCAGTGGCGGCCGGACGGCCCTAACGACCCGCACTACGCGATCACACTGACCACCATCGCGGCCAGTCACTCGAAGGCAGTCAATATCGGAGATGTCGAGAACAACGGCAACGGGAAAACAATTGCATTCTCGGAGGATGTGAATCTCGACGCGCTGCCTGACGCCCTTCAGGGAATCGCCCACAACCCTGGCAATACGCTGAGCACCCGCCGGGACGCCAATTTTGTGCTGGCCAATGGGGCCTGGAAGCTGGATTCGATCAATTAACGGGCAAGAAAATTGTCCAAAAAACGAAGGAGGAGAGGCCGAACTGTTTGACCTCACCCCATTTTCTTGTTATGGTAAGAGGGTTCCGCAAGAACGTCTTCATGCGTGTGTTCTAAGGCATGTGGGCTAGCGGGAGGCCCGGTCCGGCTGAAATGGGCGGATTTACCGGGTTGATCCCGAGGTCAGGCTTCCGCCACGGCGGAGCCGGCCAGACAAGTCCCCGGATTTGCTCTTTCTTGCGGGGGCAGGGGCAATGATGTTTTCACGTTGAATGTGAGCCGTAGTGATAGCTGCGAACAGATGCTTTCTTCAGGAAGTATCTGACGGCTGAACAGGGCAAGCAAGGGCGTGAAAACTCACATATCGCATCGGAGCCCGCGCGCTTCTCCACCTTGGAGGGCTATGTGGGCCGGAATCAGCGAAACGGAGCCGGCTTTTCTCTGGAAATTGCGGGAGAACGCGCGGCCACCGTCCTGGTTCTCGCCTGAGATTGGAACGAAGGCAGACGCGAAGCAGTCACGTGGGCTTCCATGTTTTGGCGCGGCTTCTTGCCGGTCAGAACCGGAGCGGCCTGAAGGATGGATCGCGGCTGTGAATCTGAGTATTTGGGTTTGAGAAGTAAGGAGTTTTGGTTTGCCGACTTTTAATCAGCTTGTTCGCAAGGGCCGCACTGCCCCCCGTTACAAGACGGCCTCGCCGGCGCTGCAGGCTTCGCCGCAGCGGCGCGGCGTTTGTACCCGCGTGTACACCCAGACGCCCAAGAAGCCGAACTCGGCGCTGCGCAAGGTGGCCCGCGTGCGGTTAACCAACGGCATCGAGGTGACCACCTATATTCCCGGCATCGGCCATAACCTGCAGGAGCACTCGATTGTGCTCATCCGCGGCGGCCGTGTGAAGGATCTCCCCGGGGTGCGGTATCACGTGGTGCGCGGCACGCTGGATTCGGTGGGTGTTGCAAATCGCTCGCAGAGCCGGTCGAAGTACGGGGCCAAGCGCGCCAAGGGCGGCGCGGCACCGGCCAAGGGCAAGAAATAAGGCAGCCATTAGCTGCTAGCTATGGCGTCGGCAGATTGAGCCGAGGTGGCTGGGGCGAGCGGAGAGAGCTAGAAGCTAGAGGTTAAAAGCTAGAAGCTGTTTTTGAGGGTTTTATGCCGAGAAAAGGGCACATTGCGAAGCGGGA
>JASHQE010000123.1 GCA_030037705.1 Acidobacteriaceae bacterium
CGCAGTCACAATCTCCTGCGCGATGACCTTCGGTGCTTTGCGCAGCTTGCGGGCTAGTTCGAAGGCGATGGGCGTGGCCATCTCGCCGAAGCGCAGGTCGGGTGGCGTCTCGATGGGGATACTTTCGAGCTGAAGATCGTACTTTTCTTTCAAAACCGCGCGAATGGCTTCGCTAAGCTGCTTTTGCAATTTCAGAACCACGTCGAGGCGCCTCAAAAACCTTGATTTTCAAGGTGATTTTAGCAGAGCGCTGGGCAAGCCCGAGTTTGACGCTCGCAGCTACGGCCCCTAAGATTGAGATAGATACCCGTGAAGATTCTCGCCTGCGGTACGGGCGAAACCGAAAGCATGAGCCCGCCGATGGCCGATTCCACCTCCAGCGCGAACCGTTATTACCTGACCACGCCCATCTATTATGTGAACGCTCGGCCGCACCTGGGTCATGCTTATTCGACGATTGTCTGCGATGCGATTGCACGGCGCAAACGCGCTTTGGGTATCGAGACGTGGTTTCTCACCGGCACTGACGAGCACGGGCAGAAGATCGAGCGCTCGGCCAAGCAGGCTGGCTGCACGCCGCAGGAGTTCACGGCAAAGATCGCTGCTGAATTTCGTGGATTGTGGGACCGGCTGGGGCTTACGTACGACGACTTTATCCGCACGACAGAGGAGCGGCACAAGCGCGGCGTGCAGCATCTTTTTGCCGCGCTGCGCGATCGCGGATTCATCTACAAGGGCTCCTATACGGGGCAGTATTGCGTCTCCGACGAGGCGTGGGTGGACGTGCTTCCGGGCGCGCCGTGTCCGGATTGCGGGCGCATCACGGAGACGGTGAGCGAAGAGAATTACTTCTTCAAGCTCTCGGCCTTTGAGCGCAAGCTGCTTGAATTTTATGAGGCGAATCCCGAGTTCATGGGGCCGGAATTGACGCGGCGCGAGGTGATCTCGTTTGTGCGCAGCGGACTCAAGGACCTCTCGATCAGCCGCACCAGCATCTCCTGGGGCATTCCGGTGCCGGGCGATGAGAGGCACGTGATTTACGTGTGGCTGGATGCGCTGGCTAATTATATTACCGCGATCGGATACAGTTCAGACGATCCCGAGGACCAGAAAAAATTCGCAAAGTTCTGGCCGGCGGATATTCATCTCATCGGCAAGGAGATCAGCCGGTTTCACTGCGTGTATTGGCCGGCGTTTCTGATGGCCGCAGGCATTCCTGTACCGCGGTCGGTGCGCGCGAACGGATGGCTGCTCTTCGACCAGGGGAAGATGTCGAAGTCGCGCGGCAACATTGTGCGCGCGGAGACGGTTCTCACGGTCTTGGGTTCCGATGCTCTGCGCTACTTCTTACTCCGCGAGATTCCCTTCGGCCAGGACGGCAACTTTTCCTTCGATGCGCTGGTGCAGCGGTACAACGGCGACCTCGCCAACGGCTATGGCAATCTCGTGAGCCGCGTAGTGAACATGATGCACAAATACTTCGGCGGTGTCGTGCCGGTGGCACCGTCCTCTGATCCGCCTGCAGTTGCGCTACAGGCGCTGCAAGAATTTCCGGCCGCATTCGATGCGATGAACTTTTCCGGCGCTCTGCAACTGCTGTGGAACCTTGTCGCCGAAACGGACGGCTACCTCACCACGAACGCGCCGTGGAAAAAACCTGCCGATCGTTCTGAGGAGGACCATCAGAAACTTCAAGCCCGCGTACTCACAGACGCAGCCGAGGGCATTCGTATCATCACAGCCCTTGTCTATCCTATCCTTCCTGATGCCGCATCTAAAGTTTGGCGGCAGCTCGGGCAGGGCGAGATAACCGTTGCGGCGCAACAGGCATTTCTGACCGGCCTGGCGTGGGGCAGCCTCAAGCCGGGCACAAAATTCGGCGAACCCGCGCCGCTATTTCCGCGCGCGGAAAAGGATGCAGTCGAGCGTATGCAAAATCTTGAAGAGAATAACAATCGTACGGCAGTGGAGGCCGCAAGCCAGGCTGAGACAGTGTCGCCCGGTCCGGCTACGGCATCGCCTTCTGTTGTGCCCACCACGACTGCCAAGGTTGAGGATGTGCGTGCGAACGAGGGGTTGACGCCAACCTCGGTGGTGCCGCACGATCCCAATAAGCCTCAGGCGACGGCGCACGTGCATTCCGTGCCGGCAGACCAGGCGAGCAGCCGCCTGAGCACTGTTCCGGCAGCCGCACCGGAGGGTGCGCCGTTGACCTCATCTGCAACAACCGGCGCTTCTGCCCTGGAGTCGCAGTACGTTTCGATTGACGATTTTGCGAAAGTAGACCTGCGCGTGGCGCAGATTCTTGTCGCGGAGCGCGTGCCCAAGGCGGATAAACTGCTGCGGCTCGAAGTTGACCTCGGCTACGAGAAGCGGCAGATTCTGGCCGGCATCGCGCAGCACTACGAACCGGAAAAGCTCATCGGGCGCAAGATCGTGATTGTGGCCAACCTGGCGCCGCGCAAAATGCGCGGGCTTGAGTCGAACGGAATGCTGCTGGCCGCTTCACTCGAAGGCGGGGCGCCGGTGCTGGCCGGATTTCTCGAAGACGTGCCGCTGGGGGCACGCTTAAAATAACCGCACGGCGTCGCTCACCGTGGTTGCTGCTCGTATAGTTTTCTGCGTCGCGATTCGGAGCTCAATTTTTGCTGATCGATTCTCACGCCCACCTGGATAGCGAGCGCTACGCGGACGACCGCGCGGCGATGCTGGAGCGCGCATGTGATGCTGGCGTGGGCGCGGTGCTCTCGATCGGTATCGGCGAAGGGCCGGCGGAGATGCATCAGGCCTTTGAGATTTGCCGCGCGTTGAATGGCAGACCGAAGATACCGCGGCTTTACGCGAGCGCGGGGGTGTATCCGCATTCGACTCCGGAGATCGATGAGGCTGTGCTCGCCAAGCTCGACGGCCTGCTGGCCGAGCCCGAGGTCATCGCCTGCGGCGAGATCGGCCTTGATTACTATCACGAAGGTGCGCCGCACGGCGTACAGCGCAAGGAACTCATCCGCCAGCTTGAAATTGCCGCGGCACGCAAGCGGCCGATCTTAATCCACTGCCGGCCCAAGGAGGGCATGACGGATGCCTGGGACCATCTTTTCGAAGTTCTGGAGGAGCATTGGAGGCGAACCGGCCTGGGCGGTATCATGCACTGCTTCAGCGGCGGATGGAATGAGGCGCGGCGGTCGCTCGATCTCGGATTCCTGGTGTCATTCGCCGGCAATCTCACCTATCCCAAGGCGCAGCCGCTGCGCGCCCTGGCGGCCCAGATGCCGCTCGATGGAGTTCTGGTAGAGACGGACGCGCCCTGGCTCGCTCCTGCCGAGCGGCGCGGCAAGCGGAATGAGCCGGCCTTCGTGACGGAGACGGCGCGCGTTCTGGCTGAACAACTCAAGGTCGATGAGCACGAAATCGGGTCCGCCACGACGAAAAACTTTTTCCGGTTGTTTCACCTCAACCCGGACGTGTGAAACTGGTACTGCGTATGGCATTGCTTTCGCCGTGAGGAACAGACGCAATGGCTCAAGACAATTCATTTGATATCGTCAGCAAAGTCGACATTCAAGAAGTGCGCAACGCCATCGACCAGGCGCTCAAAGAGATTCGCCAGCGTTTTGATCTGAAGGACTCGCACTCCGAGATCGCGCTCGAAGGCAACGACTCGATCCAGCTTGCTTCGGCTGGTGAGTACAAGCTTGAGGCTGTGAAGGAGATTCTGGGTCAAAAACTGGTGAAACGCGGTGTCTCGCTCAAGAATCTCACATATGGAAAGGTCGAGCCTGCCGCGGGCCAGAGCGTGCGGCAGAAGATCACTTTGCAGCAGGGCATTCCATCGGAGCGGGCCAAAGAGATCGTCAAGCTGATCAAGGATTCGAAGAAGAAGGCGCAGGCGAGCATTCAGGGCGATACGGTGCGCGTTTCGAGCAAAGACCGCGACGAGCTGCAGGCGATTATCGCCATGCTGCGCGGCAAGGACCTGGGCGTGGAGTTGACGTTTACGAATTACAGGACCAATTAACCGTCTCATTCCAGCCGCAGAGATCGCGCTTGGATGGGGCACACGCCAATACACGAAGCCAATACACGAATCGGGCAAAATTGAATCAGGACGAAGGCGGCGGTTTTTGAAATCCAGGTAAGAATCGGAGAGCCTTGAGCACACTGACCATAGCCACGGCAAAAGAGGTCTTTGAGCTGCTGCGCGAAGACCTTGTAGCAATTGAGCAGGAACTGGCGCGCGACGCCGCTTCCAGCGTCAGCACGATCACGGAGATCGCCGAGTATCTGCGCGAGGGCGGCGGCAAGCGGATTCGGCCTTCGCTGCTGCTGCTGGCGGCGCACCAGTTGGGTTACACAGGGCAGGGCGCAGTGCGGCTGGGCGCGGTGGTCGAGATGGTGCACACGGCGACGCTGGTCCATGACGACATCATCGACGGCGCAGACACGCGCCGCGGACGGCCTTCGGCCAACACCACCTGGGGTAATGAAAAGTGCGTGCTGGCCGGCGACTGGCTTTATATGCAGGCCTTCAAGGTAGCACTTGAAGAGAGAAATCTGCGCGTCCTCGACCTGCTGATTGGGCTTACGCAACAGATGGTCGAGGGCGAGCTCTTGCAAATTCAAAAGCTGGGCAAGGCCGTCTCCGAAGCCGAGTACTATGACCTGATCTTTCGCAAAACGGCATGTCTATTTTCCGTCTCGATGCGGCTGGGAGCAGTGCTGGCCCACGCTACTGCGGCCGAGGAAGCGAGCTTCGGAGCGTATGGGCGCGCCGTAGGCCTGGCGTTCCAGATCGTAGATGATGTGCTCGATTTGACGGCAAGCGAAGAGGCGCTAGGCAAACCTGTGGCCAGCGATCTGCGCGAGGGCAAGGCCACACTGGCTGTGATTCACGCCTTCGATCATGGCACGGCGGCGGATCGCAAGGCCATCCAGCGCGTACTTGACGACCGCAGCTTTGAGAACGTGAGCCGACAGCAGATTCGGGAGATTCTGATCCGCAGCGAGTCGGTCGAGTATGCAATGGCCGCAGCGTATCGTTACGCTGAGCAATCCCGGCAGGCGCTGGCGGCATTCCCTGACACCGATTTCAAGCGCGCCTTGCTTTGGGTGCCTGATTTCGTCGTAGCGCGCGAAAAATAAACCACGCGAAAACGTGGGAAGGGAAGCAGCCGATGCAGGACATGAAGACGGAAGCGGAGCAGTACGCGGCGGCGCGCATAGAAGCCGCACACCTGAAGGTGGAACATCCAATGCAGCCGGTCTGGTCTGCGGTCGACGACTACTTCGGCACGCTGCTGGCGCCCAGCGACGAGGCGCTCGATGCCGCTCTCGCCGCCAACACACAGGCTGGTCTGCCCTCTATCGACGTCTCGCAGCTGCAAGGTAAATTTCTCTCGGTGCTGGTCCATCTGACCCAGGCACGGCGCATTCTTGAGATCGGAACGCTGGGCGGATACAGCACCATCTGGATGGCGCGCGCCCTGCCCGAAGGAGGGCGCATCGTTACGCTCGAGTTCAATCCGAAACATGCAGACGTGGCGCGCCAGAATCTCAAGAATGCCGGCTTGCTCGATTGCGTCGATCTGCGCCTGGGCCGAGCGCTCGACAGCCTGCCGGCGCTCGCTTCATCGGGAATCTGTCCCTTCGATCTGATCTTTATCGACGCCGATAAGCGGAACAATCCGCAGTACCTGGAATGGGCGCTGGAGCTTTCGCGTCCCGGGACCACGATCATTGTCGATAACGTGGTGCGGGACGGAAAGGTGATCGACGCAGAGAGTGATGACCCGGATATTCAAGGCACGCGGCGCATGACGAAGATGCTGGCTGCCGAGCCGCGCTTGACCGCAACGGCTCTGCAGAATGTCGGCGCGAAGGGCTACGATGGGTTTGTGCTGGCGGTTGTGCTGCGCTGAGTCTCCGGTTGCTGGGCCATCATCTTCTGGAGCGCCTTTTCATACTGCGGCGGCAGCGGCTTGCGTTGCAACTTCGCATCGCAGACCACGTGCACGGTTTCACCCTCGGCCAGGAGCTGCCGCTCTTCTTTCTTTTGGTTGGGTGCGCGGTAGATTCTGTAGCCAAATTTGAGCACGGAACCACGCAGCAATGTGGGGCTGGTCTCGATCACGATCTCATCGTCATAGCGGGCAGGCGAGCGATAGCGGCAGTGCGCATCGACCACCGGCAGAATCAGGCTATGGTCGCTTTCAAGCTGACTATAAGTTAGGCCCAGTGAGCGGAGCAACTCCACGCGGCCGATTTCGAACCAGACGAGATAATTGGCATAGTAAACAATGCCCATCTGGTCGGTTTCTGCATAGCGCACCCGCACCTGGGTGGTGACCGGCATTCTTTCTCCAGAGGCAGTGAACAGTGGTCAGTGAACAGGGTTCAGTCTTTCGCCGCATGGACTTTTGTTCACTGTCCACGGACAACTGTTCACTACTTTTTACGGCTTGATGTGCGTAAACATCGGCAGCTTGGATACGTCGCTGAAGATGATGAATACCATGAACATCATGAGGACGACGAAAGCCGCCTGGTAGATGCGCTCCTTGATGACCAGGTTGATGTCGTGGCGCAGCACGCTCTCGATGATCAGAAACAGGATGAGGCCGCCATCGAGTATGGGGAAAGGAAGCAGGTTGAGTATGCCCAGTTGCAGGCTGACCTCGGCGCTCAGGTCGAACTTCGGATACCATCCCCTCATCTCCGCAGCTTCGCCGGCCATGCGCGCGATGCCGACCGGTCCTTGAATCTGCGAAACCGATACGCGGTGCGTGAAGAGGTGTTTCAGGAATTCGAGGACCAGCGTTGAATTGTCTTTACAGAAGCCTATGGCCTTGGTGATGGCCTGGCCGAGAGGCAGAGGCTGGCTATGCGAGGGCGGCGTGGCTACGACGAAGCCCAGCTTCCAGCCCGAATCGAGCTTTGTAGGGGTGGCGTCCAGTGTGAGGGTTGCGCCCTTGCGCAGCACGGTGAGGGTAAGAGGCTTGCCCTGTCCCGTTTGCATATAGGCGAGCAGGGTTGTGACATTGTGGAAAGGATGGCCGTCAATGGCCTCGATCATGTCGCCGGCATGCAGGCCAGCACGCTCGGCCGGTGTGTCTGGATCCACGGTCTGCACGGGGATGGGGCCCGACAAAAGCTCCGGCAGAATTCCGGCATCGCTCAGGTCGAAATCGTCGCTCTTGGCTGAAGCGGGGATGTGCAGCGAGAGCAGGAGCGTTTGGCCGCCCCGTTCCACGGTCACGGGAACCCACTGGTTCGCGTTGACCTTAATGTGCGTATAGACCTGGTCCCAGTCGGGATTGCTGACGCCGTCGAACTGCTGGAGCACATCGCCTGGTTCGAGTTTGGCCAGGGCTGCGGCTGAGCCGGGAGTGACCCACTCGATGGTGGTGTTTTTGACCTGAACCGAGGCCACTTCGTTGATCCAGCCGAAGTAAAAGACCATGAGCAGCAAGGCTAAAATAAAGTTAGCGGCCGGACCAGCCACGCCGATCAACATGCGCTGCCAACGAGGATGGGAGGTAAAGGCGCCCGGATCATCAGACGTCCCCAGGTCGGCGGCGGGGGCAGCCCCCATCTCCCGGCTCAGGTCGCTCTCCAGAACCCGCTGAAACACGGGCTTGCCCGGTGTTTCTAAATTCTGCTCCGGGCTCTCACCGGTCATCTTCACGAAACCGCCCACTGGCAACAGGCAGACCTTGTAGTCGGTCTCCCCATACTTGAAGCCAAAGAGGCGCGGTCCAAAGCCAACGGAGAAGGCCTCTACGCGCACTCGGCAGAGCTTGGCGACGATGAAGTGTCCTAGTTCATGCACCACGACCATGATGCCGATCAGGACGATAAACGCAGCGGCAGAAACAAGAAAAGCATGCATAATTCGGGGTTATTCCTCGGGTGCCGTGCCTTCGCCGGCCGCCGGCAAAGCTTATGCGAGCAAGGCGCGAGCCATTTGACGCGTCTCCCGGTCGGCTGCGAGCACCTCCGCGATCGTGGCGGGGTGGGCTTCCGGCGTGGATGCGAGTACCTTCTCAATTGTACGCGGGATGCCCATAAACGGGATACGACGTTCGAGGAATGCCTCCACGGCTACCTCGTCTGCCGCATTGAGGGCGATACAGTGCGCTCCGCCCTTTTCCGCTGCCTCAAAGGCCAACCGCAGGCAGGGGAACCGGGCGAAATCGGGTTCCTCGAAGTCAAGGTGGCGCAGCGTAGCCAGATCGAAGGTGAGGCTGGAAGCCGGCCGTTCGGGATAAGCCAGAGCATACAGGATGGGCAGACGCATGTCGGTGACGGAGATCTGCGCCAGGATCGAGCCGTCCACATACTCGACCAGCGAATGTACGGTGGACTGCGGATGGACCGTGACCCGAACCTGGCTGGGCTGGACATCAAAGAGCCGGCAGGCTTCAATCACCTCCAATCCTTTGTTGAGCAGGGTCGCGGAGTCGACGGTGATCCGCCGCCCCATCACCCAGGTAGGGTGTTTGAGCGCCTGTTCGGGCGTGATGGATTCGAATTGTTCGAGAGGAGCCTGGCGGAAAGGCCCTCCGGAGGCCGTGAGCCAAATCGTCTTGACCTCAGAGTGCGCGCCGACGCGCATACACTGATGCACGGCGTTGTGCTCGCTGTCGATGGGCAGGATGGGCACATTGCGCCTGCGTGCGGCCTGGGTGAGGATTTCTCCCGCAGCCACCATGCACTCTTTATTGGCCAGGCCCACAGGCTTGCCGGCGAGGATGGCGGCGTGGGTGGCTTCGAGTCCGGCCACGCCGACGATCGCTGATACGACGAAATCCGCCTCAGGCAAGGTGGAACATGCCACAGTGCCTTCACTGCCGTAGACGACATGGATCTCGGATACGCCGGTTTGCCGTAGCCGTGCAGTGAGCTCTCCGGCCAGTTCTTCTGACGCCATCGAGACGATCTTCGGATGCCAGCGAACGGCTTGTGCAAAGGCTTCGTCCACGTTGCGGCCGCAGGCGAGGGCGGCGACGGAATAGCGTTGGGGAAACTGTTCGACGATAGAGAGCGTGCTCTTGCCGATGGAGCCAGTGGACCCGAGGATGGAAAGTCGCTTCAAGATGCCCGATTAGCCTTAGATTCTGTTACTTAAACCCTTAGAACCATTGACGAATAACCTGAGCGTACCACAGCACGGGCGCGGCCAGGAGAAGCGCGTCGATGCGATCGAGGACGCCGCCGTGGCCGGGTAAAAGGCTACCGGAATCCTTCATGCCGACAGAGCGCTTGAGGGCCGACTCGGCCAGGTCGCCAATCTGCGCGGCTACATTGACAATGGCAGCCAATACCAGCCAATACCAGGGTTCATCGGGATAGGAGAGGAAGACGAAATCCCGTGCCTGAAGCTGTGTGGCGAGTTCGAGAAGCAAACCTGCCGCCAGGAGGCTGCCGATCATCGAGCCCATCGCGCCCGCCCACGTCTTGCCGGGACTGAGAGTTGGCGCGAGCTTGCGCTGGCCCCACGTCCGGCCTATATAGAGAGCCGCAGAGTCGCCGGCCCATACCACGCAAAGAAGAAAGGTCACCAGCGAAGGCCCATTGGCCAGTTCGTGCAGATTGACGAGGGCCAGTAGCGTGAACCCGACGTAGAACATACAGAAGATACTGACCGCCGTGTCCGCCATGACCTGCTCAACCGGGCCGCGGAAGGTGCAGAAGATCAGCAATGCCAAACAGAGGACACCGAAGGCGCCGGTTGTCCAATCCGGCCGTTCAAAATTTGCGGCAAACAGAGCTAAAAGAGCGATCACGACCACGAAACGCGGGGGTTTGGCTCCCGTCCTCTGGGCGAGGGTCAAATACTCCGACCCGGCGAGCGTGGCCACCGCAGCCACGGCCAGAGAAAACAGCCAGTGCTGCTGTGGCCCGAGGAACACCAGAACCAGAACGACCGGAATCAGCACGATAGCCGTAAGAACACGTTTCATTCCAGGCTAGAGAATACACTGCCAGCGAGAATCGCTCGAAGATTCTTGCCAGTTACGAGAGAGGTATGCTTGTGCTGCGCCGGAGACAGCAGGAACCCGTTTAGCTTGCCGCTATGCGAACCCGCCCGAGGTCTTCTTCCACCTCGCCGCAGTCTTCGCCAAGGCCGCCGTAACGGCGCTCGCGGCGCTGGAAGTCGGCGATAGCTTCGAGCAGGTGAATGCCGCGAAAATCGGGCCACAGGCGATTGGTGACGTAGATCTCCGTGTACGCGATCTGCCACAGCAGATAATTCGAGATCCGCATCTCGCCCGAGGTGCGGATGAGCAGGTCAGGATCGGGCATGTGCGCCGTGTAGAGATGGCGATGGATGTCCTGCTCGGTGATGCGATCGGGAGTAATATGCTTGCGCTCCATTTCGCGGGCCAGACTCCGGAAAGCATCCACGAGTTCCGAGCGGCCGCCGTAGTTCAATGCGAGCGTCAGGGTAGTCCCGGTGTTGCGTGCGGTTGTCTCCTCAACCCAGTGCATCTTCTCCTGCACTTCCGGCGGCAGATCCTGTGTGCGGCCGATGTAACGCATGCGCACATTGTTATCCATCATGCGTTGTACGTTGCTCTCGAGGTAGCTCTTGAGCAACCGCATCAGGAAACTGACTTCGGCGGGGGGGCGGCGGAGACTGTTTTCAAGCGAAAAGGCATAGAGAGTAAGCCAGGGCAGGCCGATGCGCGATGCGGTCTCCGTCACTAACTGCACGCTGCGGGCTCCCTGCTGATGGCCGAGAAAGCGCTTCAGGGAGCGGCGACCGGCCCAGCGTCCATTCCCATCCATGATGATCGCCACATGTTCGGGCAGGCGCTCGGGTTTGAGTGTCGCATAGACGGCACGTTCCTCTTGCGTCAGCTCATGAATGCGCAGAGTGCGGGAAGAAGACAAAGGACTCGCCTCAACAGTGCGATTACGGGTTCCACGCCCGCCTCCGGAGATCTTCCGGAACAGAGTCGGACGGGATAGGCGCCTTAACTCCAGACGAATACGCTGAACAGGCGGAGACGCATCTGCCGATCATCGTACGCCGAGCAACCTGAACCGCGTGGCACCATCATCGAACCTAGCACAAGCGCCCATGCGCCGCAATCGCATGGTTAGAGCGGGCGCAGCAGCAGCCGTCTTATAAACCGGGCAACTGAGCTGACCGGCTCCCCAGGAGCCCCTTATGCTGTGCGGCGACGGCCGGTTGCGGCATCCCGCACCGCGCCATACAGCAGGGTGCGGTGCAGGGAATCGAGCCGGGGCAGAAGAGCCGCAATTTCGGCCAGGAAAGGATCGCTCAGAATGGCCGCAACTTCCTCTTCACGAAGGCTACGGGCATCGCGCACGAGCTGACAGACGTCCACTTCCAAGGCCGAGGCAAGCCGCTCCAGGGAGCCCAGCGTCGGGATCGCCTTGCCGTTTTCAATTTTGGAGATATAGGTACGGGGCACCTGCATCCGGCCAGCAAGCTGGCGCTGGCTAAGATGCCGGGCGCGGCGAATATCGCGCACTTGCGCAGCAACCCGCAATCCCGCTTCCGCCTCAACCGCTGCAGGCTGGCTGGTTACCAGCTGCGGCGTCAAGTGGACGGGCTCCTCGACATCAAGGGGTCTGTGGCATTTCCTGCAAAGGGAGTTGCTGGTTCTGTACTGCATCAGCCTGCAGTACTCGCACCGCACAACTTCGCGTGCTTCCACGCTGATTAAGGTAGTTGCCATCGGCCATGTGCGGAGTGCCAGAGCCGGGTACTCCGGGTGCCGTTGTTTGTGCACCGATAGATGTTACTCTCGGGTATGGAACCATAATTGTCAAGTAGAAAGTTAGGGTCAAACCGAAGATTTCCCCAACAAAGCCTAAGAAACTCGAAGAAAAGCGAACCAAGTTGTGCAACAGGCAAATCAAAATGAGTTCTCTCGACTTCTTCCACAATCGCGAACAGGCTTGGAAGCTTCTGACGGAATGGACGGCAGGCGAGAGCCTGCGCAAACATGCGCTGGCCGTGGAGGCGTGCGTAACGGCCTATGGCGAAGCCGAGGCTGACCGGCTCGGCCTGGCAGGCGAAGAACGCGCGGCATTTATAGATCTCTATGCCGTGACTGCCCTGCTTCATGATTTTGACTACGAGCGCTATCCTTCGCTCGAAGAGCATCCTTTTGTCGGCGTGCGGGAACTGGAGCGGCTGGGCTGGCCGGAAGCGATGCGCACGGCAATCCTTGGCCACGCGCAGTATTCCGGCGTGCCGCGGAAGACGCATCTGGCGAAGGCGCTTTTTGCCTGCGACGAACTGGCCGGATTTTTGACGGCCTGCGCGCTGGTCAAGCCGAGCAAGGCGATTGCGGACGTCGAAGTGGCCGGCGTGCGCAAGAAGATGAAAGACAAGGCATTTGCCAAGGGCGTGAACCGGCAGGACGTGATTCAGGGTGCGCAGGAACTGGGTGTGGAACTCGACGAGCACGTCCGGCTTTGTATCGAGGCGATGAAGAAACGGGCAGGAGAGCTGGGGTTGTGAGAGGTGCAGGAATCGGGAATAAGTTTGAGGTGCTCAGCAGGATGGGACGTTCAAGACTGCGGATCTCAACAGTCCACCTGCAATGGGCACGGGCTTAATGCTTTGAGCCGAATGTCCATTTAAAAAGCACGGTGGGCACTATGATCAACATGACGAATACCAGCAGAAGATAGACGCCGCGCGCAAAGACCTTGCCCCTGCTGCGCAGCAGGTCCGGATAGAAAAAACAATCGGGGTTTTTAGGATCGTAGCGGATGGTGACCGTTTCTCCGCCGATCAACTGAAACAATGGCGAGTCCTCAGGTACGCCGAAATCGGCGGAGTGCTCGGCACCCTGCGTATCGGTCCATACGAGCTCGTCATCCGATGACCGGATTTCGTATTTTTGACCACGGTAGTATTCCTCTGTCGTCTTTTCTGTTGAAGACTTGATCTTCGCCTGGGTCTCGATCCATTGATCGTAGCCATGCAGGCGCTCCCAGAACTCAATGAGCATGATGGTCCTTATTCTGCCATGCGCGCCGGTCGCAATGGTGTGCAATCTTTGAGATGAGAAAGTGCCGAGATATTCACAGTTGCGCAATTTGGAGTCAGTCATGGAGGATGATGAATAAAATCTAATCGGTTTGTGCGTTGAACCGGGATCGACGCTGTGCACGAATCTCTGTCCTCGTCCACCATTTCGCCCAGACGTCCACTGCGCTTCCGCGCAACCTTCCGTTCGTTCCCGACCCACGTCAGGCAACTGGAAGCAGAGCAGGAGTTCTTCCATACCTGGCAACGGGAGCAGCGGCGCAAAGAGCTCTTGCGGCGGATGGGCAAGCTCTGGCCGATTGCAATGGGTGTTTTTTTGGGGCTAGTGGCTCCACAACTGCACGATCTTGTGGCCCGGTTTGAGCCCTGGAGCATGTGGGTGGTCTTCCCGTTCGCCGTGCTGGCAGGCCGCCCCGAACTCCGGGTTATCGATCGATTGGTGCGCAATCTGCCATTGATTGTTCTTTATCTCCAGTTTCCTCTCGAAGGGTTGATCGCCCTCCTGGTGCTGCGACGCCGTATCACGGTTCCCGCTGTTGCTGGGCAAATATTTTATTTTCATTATCTTGCCGGGCTTCAGCTGCTGATGATCGGCGGAGCGGTCGCTCGCGCCCTGGGTCTCTGATGAAAAGAGCCGATTTGTGGCAAAGACGTGCAGAAGATGAGTGATTTCCAATAATTTGCTTGCATCCGCGAAACGGCTGGCCCATCATGGATATGACCTTCAGGATCCCTACTCGCTTCTATTCATATGGCTATGAACGAGATACCCAGCGCGATCCCCACAGCCAAAAGCCGCTCCCGCGCGGCGGGACGGGACAATGTGCTTCATCCGTTCGACCGAACCTGCGAGGTGTTGGGGAAACGAGGAGCGCCTCCCAAATACTCTGCAGTGATATGGCCGTTTTTCGTGGGGCTGGTGTTGGCTTTCTTCGCCCCGAAGCTGATGGACATTCTTGAGAGCGTGGATCCGTGGCTTGAGCGGGCAGTGTTTCCTTATGTGCTTCTTGTTCAACGGCCGGAGTTTGGATTGAATTGGGAGCTTTCCGGATACCTGCCGCGTGTGATTCTCTTCACCCAGTTTCCGCTCGAAGGGTTGCTCGCAATGTTCAACTTGCGGCGGCGTTTTCCGATGTGGGTCGCAATCGGACAGGTGATCGTGATCCACCTGATCGGCATGTTTGCGCTCTTTCTTCTGGTAGCGTATCGCAGCCGATGAGACAGGCGGCACCGCGCCGCTTTCTTTTCTAACATCCTGCTCGAAGCAGTTTGTGGCGGAAGCCGAGTGGCGAAGCCAGCAGGACGAGATATAAACGTCTGCTACGGAAAAAGCCTGAAACGTTGATTTTAGAGCACAAACATAAAGTTGCTCTTTCAATCGGTCCAATCCAGACTTACGCCGGCGGATTCTCTGCTCGTAGTTCAGCCACGATCTCCGCGGCTGCGGCGCGCGCCTGTTCTTGCTTATCAGGAGGGAAACTGATGGCGCCAACGCGCGCATGGCCGCCGCCCCCATAGCGTTCGCAAATCTGCGCCAGATTTACCATCTTCGCCGGATCGGTTTTGGTCCATGGGTTCGATCCTACGGCTACCTTGGTGCGGAAACTCGACTTGGACAGGCCGATCGAGTAAGTGGCGTTGGGATGCAGGTAGTAGGGAATGAATTTATTGAAGCCTTCGAGGGGATGGTCGGTTATATCAAAGAAGATAGTGCCATTGCGTTCTTCGGCGCGGCTGCGGATGAGCTCGATCGCTTGCTGATGCCGTTCGAGCAGCGGCGGCAGGAGCGGCGCAACGAAAGGCTGGCTCAATACCTCGCTGAGCGGCATTTGGGTAAGCAGCGGAATCAGCCGCGGAATGAACTCTGGGTCCTGCGTGGACTCGATGATGAGAGTGAGCTTCATGGCCGGTGCGGCCATCTCCACGGCGGCCTGCGGACTCTCATAGCGTGCACCGTCCACGATATCTGCCCAGTGGATCAAATCAGCGACAGGCGCAGTATCGAACCCGTAATGGGTCGAGGCAATGTACGCCAGGAAACTGGTGCAGGAAGTGTAGCTGGGATCGAAGAATTTACGCGCGGCGCAAGCGGAGTCCCGCTGACAGGCGAGAAAGTGTTCGTGATCCTCGGGTGTGAGAAACGCCGAGAGGTGATGATCGAACCACCAGGTGATGCGCGGCGAGGCCGAATATTTGAAATCGACGATGGCGTTCTCGTCACCCGTGAACTCGCTCTCGTCAAAGAGCGCGCCGGCGCGGTGTACCAAGCCGTGGTACGCATAGCTCGCTTCCTGCCCAGCCTGGAGGATGCGTTCACGATGGAACCGCGTAAAGAGAGAGGCTGAGCAGGCTCCATCAAAGCATTTGTCGTGGTAAAAGACGCAAACCCGCAAGACCTGAGGCCCTCCCCGGGGAGAAAATTCAAGGGAACCGGAACTGAATAGCATCTAGGGCTTGGCTGCTTGTGTCAAGCTTAGCGCGCCGAGCGGTCGAGAAGCAGGCGCAGCGGACGCACAAGATAGTAGAGTGCATGAAGCGAGCGAGGAAGTTTCACAAAGGCGTAGTCGCGCGGGTCGGGCCGGAAGAGATCGAGGGACAGAATGATCCTGAAGCGGTCACGAAAACCGAGAATGCGAATCGCATAAGGCGTGAATCCCGGCGGTTTGCGCAACGCGGATTCGAACAGATGTTCATCGATATATTGGACTAGTCCGCGTATGGCTCGAACGGATTCAAAACGCCGGAGAGTGGCTTGGGGAACGGCCACTCCTGTGACGCGGTGTGCGAGTAGCACGCCGAGCGCGACGGTTCGCCACAGGCCCGTACGTTTACTCTCGCGGTCAATCTCTTCCCAGTCGAGATTGGGACGCGACCTAAGCAGTTGAGCGACGTCAACGATCCACGCTAGCCGGGTCCACCAGTGTTTGCTGCCATGCATGCAGAGCATCAGCAATGCGGTTTCAGGATGGATGTCGGGGACGTCGACGCCGGCCAGGACCGCAGTTCGATGGCGTGGCCATATCCAGTCCATTCCAAGATTGTGATCGGATCGCGTGCCCAAAAGATCGAGCCGTGTGCGCAGCTCGGCGACCATACCGTCACGTGCCCGGACGAAGAGAGATTCAAAGCTTTCCCGGTTGACGGGTGAGAGATCGGCGCGCACGGGAGTGTCGAGCTCGTAGCCGCGATCGAGCAGCAGCTCACTGGCGCGCTTGAGATCGCGGGGATGAACGAGCAGATCGAGATCTCCGGCTGCGCGGGCATTGGCATCGCCATAGACGCTTGCCGCAAGCACCACCCCTTTGAAGGGCATCACTGGAATCGAGTGTTTCTTGAATGCTTCGAGAATGGCCAAAAGCTCCGCGGCATTGGCCATGCAGTGGAAGGCATTGTGCTGGTATTCGGACTGCAGGCGCTGCTGAACTTCCAGCGGCAACGAGGCACTCGCCTGCATGAGCCGCGCGAAGAGGAGAGGCAGGACGCGATGCTGCTTTGACGCGTGAAGCAGATCATCCCAATCGTGGATACTTTGCGCGAGTCCGCAGATCTGTGCATCTGTGACAGAAGGCCGCGCAACCGCGCGCAGCAGTTCGCAACCAGAGAGAGCCGGTGGATTTCGATGCATTGCGTTTTGGTTCTGCTGTCGTTGCATTGCCCCAAAGTGGCGCACACCGTATTGCGGTCAGTATAGAGCGCTGCATAGGACCGCAAAATCGCCGAAGCGTTGGAGGGGGACGGGACTCACTATAGTACATAACGTGACGAGGTGAATGCCGACCTTAGTAACTGTAAATGAGTATTACGGGGAAAAGACATTCGATTACCGGAGGATGGACGACACGAGGTAAATCGCATTGTGCTGGAACACTGCGTGCTGTATTGTGCAGATAGTTAGTACGCCCAAAGAATTCTCCTGCATTAGCAATTACCCAATACCAAAAGGAAGAGGACAAACAGTGCTAATTGAGCGCGGTCTCCAGGATGCCTTCGTCGAAAACCATTTGCCCGATGGCTCAAGATTTCTCATCGACCACAAAAACGAAACCGTGTATGCCTTGAATCCAACTGCAGGCGCCGCGTGGGATGCTTGCAGTAAACCGACAACTCTTTGCGACGTAACGAAAGAGATGCAGCGTTCATTTGGTTCTGAAATCACTGAAGAGCTTGCGAAGGAGGCGGTTCTCGAACTGCAGGAGCGCAAGCTGGT
>JASHQE010000124.1 GCA_030037705.1 Acidobacteriaceae bacterium
TTCCACAAACCTGAAGGGCCGGGTGCGGAGTTAGGCTATCGACCCATCGATCAACTTTCAGCTTCAGACCGATCATTCAAGCATTGTCATGTTGAGCGGAGTCCGCCGCGGCGGACGGAGTCGAAACATCTGCGGTTGTCTTTGTAAAGGCGGCATGGGGCGAACTGAGTCGAGACTGGCACGATGTGGAACCTGCCGATTGCGGATCGCATGGATGGTTAGAAGCAACCGCAGATCCCCTTCGACTACGCTCAGGGCAGGCTTTCGGCTTTCCGCCGCGGCGGACCACGGCGGCCTACGCTCAGGATGACAGTGCTGGGATGAGGATTTGTGCTTTCCCAGGTCTCAAAATCGAGAGCCTTCGACAAGCTCAGGGCAGGCTCTGGGGCACTTGGCTGCGGAGTTAGGCTATCGACCCATCGATCAACTTTCATTTGCAGACCGATCATTCAAGCGCTGTCATGTTGAGCGGAGTCCGCCGCGGCGGACGAAGTCGAAACATCTGCGGTTCGTCTCGCAGCTCCACGCACGATACACACATCAAAGACGTCAAAGCAGCGTCATTTCCAGCCTTGAGCTTCGCGAAGAGCGACCGCAGATCCCCTTCGACTACGCTCAGGGCAGGCTTTCGGCTTCGTCCGCCACGGCGGACTTCGCTCAGGATGACAGTGCTGGGATGAGGATTTGTGCTTTCCCAGGTTTCAAAATCGAGACCCTTCGACAAGCTCAGAGCAGGCTCTGGGGCACTTGGCTGCGGAGTTAGGCTATCGACCCATCGATCAACTTTCATTTGCAGACCGATCATTCAAACACTGTCATGTTGAGCGGAGTCCGCCGCGGCGGACGGAGTCGAAACATCTGCGGTTGTCTTTGTAAAGGCGGCATGGGGCGAACTGAGTCGAGATTGGCACGATGTGGAACCTGCCGATTGCGGATCGCATGGATGGTTAGAAGCAACCGCGGATCCCCTTCGACTACGCTCAGGGCAGGCTTTCGACTCTCTCCGCTACGCGTCGCTCGCTCAGGATGACAGTGCTTGGTGCCAGGTGTCGGGTGCCCCAGAGCCTGCCCTGAGCGTAGTCGAAGGGTCTCGATTTTGAGACCTGGGAAAGCACAAATCCCACCCGGCCGCTTCGACCTGAGACATAATAGTTCTCAATTTCTTCGTGATTTTTTCTTGGCGCCGACCCAAATCTTCTGTTACAGTCTCGATCATCGGAACCTGGTAGTTTTTCTTACTAGGTCTGAACAACACGAAGCGGGACACGCCAGTGTTACAAGCACCGACGCATCCCTAACCACCATCACCTTTTCAAGAGAAAGGCAATGCCATGGCTGTTTCTAAAAATACCCACCAACCCACTCCCCGCGCAAACCCCAAAAAGAAAACCCGCTCCAAACTGGATGAACTGGACATGGAACCGGATATGTCGGTGTGGCCTGCTCATTACCTACCGTGCCCCGGCATCCTGAACTTTACTGAAGCAGTGGGCAAGACCGTAGCCTTTATCAACATCCACTACGTCAAGGCCCCGGAGTGGCAGGAGCTGGAGGTGCGCTTTACCGACGGCACGCTCTTCTTGTTTGACCTGATACCGCGCGTGCATGTGCGCGTCGACTACGGGGAATTGCGCCGCGGCGATCTGGAGACAATCCGGGAGTATGGGATTATTGAGTGCAACTCCCCGGAGAACGGCGGCGGATGAGCAGAAAGAAGAAGGCCGGGTGGTCAGGTCTCAGGGAATTCAATCCAGCACGAAAATGGGTGCCCCAGGTCTGTCCGCCGCGGCGGAAGACCTGGGAAAGCACGAACCTCAGACATGCTACAAACAAAAAGCCACAGATCTCGATAGAAAAACAACCGCAGATTCTTCGACTATGTTGGGAGCGAAGATCCGCTCCCAACTTCGCTCAGGATGACAGTTCATTTTTGATGCGAACCTTCGAATTTGATGCGAACCTTTGAATTCAGAACATCAGGGACTATGCAATGACCATGAAAGCCCAAACATACAAGGCCGTCGTGCTCCTGAGCGGCGGCCTCGACTCCGCAACCGTTCTGGCCATTGCGAAGAGTGAGGGGTATGAGTGCTTCGCGCTTTCATTCTCTTACGGCCAACGCCACGCCTGGGAGCTTGAAGCAGCCAAGCGCGTCGCCGTCGCTTTGGGCGCAGCGCAGCACCGCATCGCCGCTATCGATCTGCGCATCTTCGGCGGCTCCGCGCTCACGGATGATATCGCCGTACCCAAGGGCCGCAATCCGGATGAGATGACGCACGGCATTCCTGTTACCTATGTTCCTGCGCGCAATACCATCTTTCTGGCCTTTGCGCTGGCCTGGGCCGAGGTGCTCGATTCAAGCGACATCTTCATCGGCGTCAACGCGCTCGACTACTCGGGTTATCCTGATTGCCGGCCGGAGTTCATCGAGGCCTTCGCGAAAATGGCGAATCTGGCTACCAAGGCCGGCGTTGAAGGCCGCCAGCAGCTCAGGATTCATGCGCCGCTCATTGCGCTTACCAAGGCGCAGATTATCGGGAAGGGAGTTAAGCTTGGAGTGGACTACGGGCTCACCAGCAGTTGTTACGACCCGTTTCCCGATGGCCAGCCTTGCGGCGCGTGCGACTCCTGCCTGCTGCGCCAGAAAGGATTTCGCGAAAACGGCATCGAAGACCCTTTGCGCTATCCGCCGGCGGGCTGGAAGTGATAATCCGGGTGCGGGTGCCTCATGCTAGCCGCGTTCTATGCACTAGAACTGGTTGCATAAATGGTTTCGTAACAGGGCACGACTTGAGTCGTGCCGCAAAAGCCTCATGAACACTGGGGCTTTAGCCC
>JASHQE010000125.1 GCA_030037705.1 Acidobacteriaceae bacterium
AAATTGGTGGCCCTTGACACGCAGCCAGGGCCGGAGACAATCGTTCGCAATCTCGACAGTGGTCTGCCGCAGCGGACAGAGGCAGGGGACAGAGACGCAAGCGTTTCCGAAGCCGCTGTTTGGAACCCAGAACGGAACCTTGAGGAGAGTCGGCAACGGGGACTCGATGCCGGTTTCAATAGAGGTGCTGCCGCCAGCCGCGAGCCTGCCACGGAGACTCGGATTGGCCCACAGGTCGATCCGCAAATTGCCCCACAAATTATCCCGCAAATTGCCCCGCAGATCGGCCGAAATCCGGACCGCTGGGAGACGATCTTTACTCAGCCAGTGAACAATTTAGCCGCGGAGTTGCTAGCCAATCGCAACCTGCTCTCAGCCTTGGCCGGGCCGGGAATTGCCGTCACTGTGGATACCGAAGGTGGCGCGCGCGCGGTGCGCGTGACGGCGGAAGATCTGACCCGGCTGCTCGTGAACCTGGTCAGGAATGCAGTGGAGGCCATGCCATCGGGCGGACGTATCCACATCAACCTGCGCGAGCGCTCGCAAGAGGATGGCCCAGGCGTGTGGCTTGTGCTCGCAGTCGAGGACAACGGCCCGGGCATTCTCCCCACGGCGGTTGAGCGGATCTTCGACTCCGGCTTCACGACGCATACGAAGGATGCCAGAAGCCCGGAAGGCTGGCCCTCGTCGGCGCACCGCGGGCTGGGGCTGGCAATTACCCGCTCCATTGTCGAAGCGGCGGGCGGATGCATTACGGCATCGAACCGCGCCCAGGGAGGTGCGCATTTTGAAATCGAGCTGCCGGTGCAGATGTTCTGAGCGGCGCTCTTCATTTGCGCCGCTGATACGCACTAGAAGTTCACACAAAGCTGCCAGGAGGCGAATACAATGCTGGAAACAGTTTCCCATCCCAGGTCCATGGAATTTATTCCTCAACTTGCCGAGCCACCAGCGCGGCTTAACGTGCTGGTGGTAGACGCAGACGCGGCGGTGCGTTCGGCCTGCGTGGAGATTGCTGCCGGTTTGGGGCATACGGTGGAGAGCACCGGCGACCTCGTCCATGCGCGCAGTCTGCTTCGGAGCCGTGCGGTCGATATCCTGCTGGTAAATCTGCCCGCGGTAACCAACCAGGGGCTGGAGATGGTCGCGGAGGTGAAGCTGCTTTATCCGGACGTCTCGGTCATTGCGATGACAGCGTCGGGCTCAGTGAATGCTGCCGTAGAGGCGATGCGCTGCGGGGCCTCCGATTACCTTACCAAGCCATTCGCCGTGGATGAGCTTTCGACAGTGCTGGAACGCGCCGCGCAAAGCCACGTAAACGATGCGGCCACCCGGCAACTGCGGGAGCGGTTCCGGGTCTCGCAGGGGCTGGGCGCCATGATCGGCGGCTCGGCGGAGATGGAGAAGCTCTATCGCATCCTTTCCAAAGTTGCACAAAGCGCGCACCCGGTGCTAGTGCTGGGCGAGAGCGGCACGGGCAAGGAACTCGTGGCGCGCACGATCCACGCCAATGGACCCAACGCGCAAAAGCCGTTTCTGCCGGTCGATTGCGGCTCGCTGGTGCCTACGCTGATTGAAAGCGAACTCTTCGGCTACGTGAAGGGCGCCTTTACCGGTGCCAACCGTTCCAAAGAAGGACTATTGGTTTCCGCCGAAGACGGCACGGTCTTCCTCGATGAGATCGGCGAGCTCTCGCTTGATCTGCAATCCAAGCTGCTGCGCGCGCTTCAGGAAAAAGAGGTCAGGCCGGTGGGCGCTACGCACCGTGTACCCATCAAGGCGCGCATGGTGGCCGCGACCAACCGGGATCTCGCGATGATGGTGGAGAAGGGCACATTCCGCAAGGATCTCTTCTACCGGATCAACGTGGTGAACCTGCGGCTGCCGCCCTTGCGCGATCGCCGCGAGGATATTTCGCTCCTGGCCGCGCATTTTCTTGACCGCATCGGTCGTGAATACAGCCGCAAGTTTACGCTCAGTGACGATGCCTTGCGCACCATGATGCGTTATGACTGGCCGGGGAACGTGCGGGAGCTCGAACACGCAATCGAGCGGGCCTGTGCCCTATCCTCGGGGCCGGTGCTGCACCTCGGCGATTTGCCGACGCAGCTTCAGCAGCAGGGCCTCGACGCGCGCCGCGCCAGCTCGGCCAAAGCCGAGCCGGACGGAGACAGCGCTCCCGAGCTAAAGACGTTAGCCGAGCTCGAGCGCGAGGCGATCCTTGAGGCTATCCGGACCCTGCATGGAGACAAGCTGCAGGCTGCGAAACTGCTGGGGATTGGCAAAACAACACTCTACCGCAAGCTGAAGGAATATGGCATCGCCGATCCGCTGCGGGACAACTAAAGCAGCTCGTCGCTGACGGCCGTCGGCTTTCAGCTATGGGCTGTTTGAGGAATGAGAGATGAGCATTTTGTTGGTGACAGGAATCGAGGGCGCCCGCAATTGCGCCGACGCCGTGAGCGCACAACTCAGCATGGAAGTGGAGGTGGCGGATGGGCGCAAGGCTGCGCTGACGGCGCTGCGCCAGCGCGAGTTTGCCGCCGTCGTGGTGGATGAGACTTTGGCAGAGTGCGACCCGGCGTCGGCCGAAGCGATCTGGGAGCACGCGGGCCTGGCGATTCCGCTGCAGATTAACTTTGCGCTCTCAGGAGCGGCGCGGCTGATGCGCGAGATTCGCGCCGGCCTGCATCGGCGCGAGCGGGAGCAGACGCTGGCGCGGCGCGCTGCGGCCGCAGCCATCGAAGCGGAGTTGAAGACTACCGTGGCGGGTCTGTTACTGCACTCGCAACTGGCGCTCAACGGAGACGAAGTGCCCGCACCCATCGCGGACAAGCTACGCGTCGTCGCCGACCTGGCTGGCAACCTGCGCCAGAAACTGACTGCCTCCACTGCGTCGCCGGCTGCTTCAAGGGGTCAATAGCGCTTGAATAAGCGGGAGTCCTCCACCCGAATTCTCGAAGATCAGAGTAGCAACCACAGTTTGCCGGCAGACCTGCGGGTGCGCGGCTGCCTTCGCCGGGTTGCGGCTGTAATCTGGAATGAGGATGAAAGAGACGGCGGTTTTACTGATCGACTGCCCCGATCGCAAGGGATTGGTTGCGCGCGTAGCGGGGTTGCTTTACGAGCGCGGCGCCAACATTCTGCACGCCGACCAGCACCAGGACCACGATCTCGGCCTGTTCTTCATGCGCGTGGAGTGGGCATTGGATGGATTCGATCTCGAAGCATTCAAGGCTGCCTTTGCGCCGCTTGCCCGCGAGCTGGACATGCGCTGGCAACTGGCCGCCAGCTCGTGCAGGCCACGCATGGCGCTCTTCTGCTCGCAATATCTGCACTGCATGGCGGACCTTCTGCATCGCTGGCGCGCCGGCGAACTCGACTGCGAGATTCCTATCGTCATTTCGAATCATCGGGAAGTCGAAAGGCTCGCGGAGTTTTACGGCATCCGCTTCGAGCACATACCCGTGACAGCGGCAACGAAGGCCGGGACCGAGGCGCGGCAACTTGATCTGCTCGCGCAGCACCAGGTCGAACTGGTGGTCCTCGCGCGCTATATGCAGATTCTTTCCCCTGATTTCGTCGCGCGCTATCCCGCAGCCATCATCAACGTACATCATTCGTTTCTGCCCGCATTCACGGGCGCGCGGCCCTATCACGCGGCGCACGCACGCGGGGTCAAGCTCATCGGGGCCACCAGCCACTATGTGACCGAGGTGCTCGACGACGGACCGATTATCGAGCAGGATGTGGCGCGCATCTCGCACCGCGATCAGGTGGAGGATCTTGTCGCCCGCGGACGCGACCTCGAACGGATGGTGCTCTCGCGCGCCGTGCGCTGGCATCTCGACCGGCGCATTCTGTGCTACGGGAACAAGACGGTGGTATTCGATTGAGGAGAGATCAGAGGTCAGGGATCAGCCGGTTCATGCTGCGATTCGGATTGCGCACGTTCGGCCTCATGCCAAGGAAAAACGCGCTCAAATCTCAGGATAAAAGTCGAAGAACGCATCCAGGCTGCGCCGGAGCTGGGCCTCGATCTCTTCGCGTGAGCCCTCGATGGTATGCATGGTCACGTGGGCCTCGCGGCCATTGGAGAGCTTGAGCGTCGCGTCCTCAATTCCGGCCACTTCGCCTTCGGGAAGCAGCCGCAGACCGTAGATCAGAGTCAGATTCGCCATGAGAATCATCTTATCTGGGATGAAGAGAGGGTAGCGGGGCTGCATGATCTCGCATCTTTGCGGCGAAAGCAGGAGCCGCGAAGGTGGAGAAACCTGGTCTCGCCGTCTACAATCAACACGGGAAACCAAATGTCAGAGATACGCGATACGGTAATTCTTGGCTCGGGTTGCGCCGGGCTTACGGCGGCCATCTACACAGCCCGCGCGGGATTGAAGCCGCTGGTGCTCGAGGGCCACGAGCCCGGAGGGCAGCTTTCGATCACGACCCTGGTCGAAAACTTTCCGGGATGGCCGGAGGGCATCCAGGGGCCGGAACTGATCGACAACATGAAAAAACAGGCGCAGCGCTTCGGCGCAACCTTTGAGCTCGCACATCTGAATGCGGTGAAAGTGGACGCGCATCCCATCCGGCTGCATACGTCGATCGGCGAAATTCTGACGCGCACGCTCATTGTGGCCTCGGGCGCAAGCGCGCGCTGGCTCGGACTGCCGAGCGAGCAGGCTCTCATCGGGCATGGCGTCTCAAGCTGCGCCACCTGCGACGGCTTCTTTTTCCGGGGCAAGGAGATTGCCGTAGTCGGTGGAGGCGACTCGGCCATGGAAGAGGCGCTGTTTCTCACCCGCTTTGCCGCCAAGGTAACGGTGCTGCACCGGCGCGAACACTTCCGCGCCTCGAAGATCATGTTGGAGCGCGCGATCGCGCATCCGAATATCGAGCTGCGCACCAACACCGTAGTCGACGAAGTGCTGGGCGTCGAAGAAAAGGAAATGCGCGGATTGATGATCCGGAATGTGAAAACTGGTGAGACCTGCAAACTGGATGTGCATGGCCTCTTTCTCGGCATCGGCCACGAGCCCAACGCCAAGATGTTTGCCGGCCAACTTGATCTCGATGAGGATGGCTACATTAAAACGACAAGCAATGTGCTGACCACGCGCCAGGGAGCGATTGTGCCAGGCGTGTTTGCCTGCGGCGACGTGCAGGACCGCCGTTACCGCCAGGCGATCACGGCAGCAGGCTCGGGCTGCATGGCCGCGCTCGAAACAGAAAAATTCCTCGAGGAGCGTGGGCGCTGAGAACGGAGGAAACCGGTGGGCGACACCATTTTATGGAAGTATTGCGCGTGGCTGGCCCTCTTTTCCTTCCCCGCAGTTCCGCTCGCCTTTGCTTGGCGCCGGCTTTTCACCGGCGACCGGGCGCACAAATCCGGCGCGTTGATTGCCGCGGCTGTTGCCAGCGTCAGCCTCCTCTGGTTTGACGCGGCCATTGCCGACTACCGCTTCGTTGGACCGCTCTACGGCATCTCCCACTACGCCGTCACTGGAGGCAACCTGGCTGCGGTGCTTATCTGCGTCCTCTTCTGCTTCTTCACCAGCTTCCGTCCTGGCGCCAGGGCCGCGCGCCTTGCCATCTGTTTCGCCTGCCTGATGCTCGCCGTCGAGTGGACAGAGCTCGGAATTGCCTATCGATGACCGCGCTCCAGGAAAATCTCGAAAAGCTGGAAGACGCAATCGCTGCGGCCTGCCGCGCAGCCGGCCGCACTCGCGGCGAGGTCGAGCTCATGGCCGTTTCGAAGACCTTTCCAGCTGAAGCGCTCCTCAAAGCAGCGTCGCTCGGCATCACGCTCTTTGGCGAAAATCGCGTGCAGGAGTGGGCTTCCAAAGCCGCCGCCCTTGGTCCAGAGCGCAAAGGCCCAGAGCGCTACCAGGTGCGCTGCCATCTGATCGGGCATCTGCAATCGAATAAGGCGCAGCGCGCAGCGGAGCTCTTCGATGGCGTGGACGCGCTCGATTCATTGCGCCTGGCGGAACGGCTCAACGAAGCAGCCGGCAAATGCGGTAAGCGCCTGCCGGTGCTGATCGAAGTGAAGTTGAGCCCGGAAGAAACCAAGGCCGGGGTAGAACCGGAATCGGCGGAAGCGGCGCAACTGCTCGAGCGGCTGCCGCATCTCGCGCACCTTGAAGCGTGCGGGCTCATGACCATCGCGCCGTGGGGCGCGCCGGAGGAGATGACCCGGCGATGTTTTCGCAGTTTGCACGCGTGGCGTGACCGCTGGGCGCAAGCGTACCCACGCTTGGATCTCGGCGTGCTCTCAATGGGCATGAGCGGCGATTTTCCTTTAGCCATTGCAGAAGGCGCGACGCGGATTCGCGTCGGCACGGCCTTGTTTGGTAAGCGCAGTCCGCAACCAGAAGAGAAGACCAGATGATTATTTCGCCGCAGATTGCTTGGCCAGCTCCGCTTCGAATGCCTTTTCCCGATCTGCGATGTATGCTCTGTAGCCGCTCGGATCGATGAAGGCGTCTTGATCGCCATTCTTCCAGCGCGCGTAATTTTCTTTCAAGTCGAAGTAGCCCCCGTGCGCGCCGAGAAAGACATCGCAGGGAAGGGAATCGAGCACAGCAAAGCCGCGCTTGTAATCGGAAGCTATTTGCGGATAGGCCGTGTTGCGCACGAGCTTGTAACCGGGATTCACATTCGGGCCGCCGACGATCACGACATGCAGAATGCGGCCGTTTTCCTTTTCATTCATTGTCCACGTGGTTGTGCCTTTGGTGTGGCCGGCCGTGAGATGCGCAGTGAGCACCGCATCGCCGAGGCGTATTGTGTCACCGTTATGTAGCACGCGGTCAACATGCGTTGGCGGGTAGAGCTGATCGGGTTGGTTTCCGTACTGAAAATCAGTTTTACCGCCGGACTCGACGACGGGCACATCGCCCTCCATCACAAAGTACTTTGCGTGGGTAAGCCGGATGATCTCTGCGCTACCGCCGCAATGATCGGAATGCGCGTGGCTGATGAGCAGGATCTTGATGTCACTGAACTTGAATCCGAGAGATTCGACGCTTTTGCGGATCAGCGGCGCAGACGACACAAGATTGCTGTTGATGAGGATCAAGCCGTCTGGTGTGACGACAAGATAAGACGCGAGATCCGCGCTGCCCACGTAGTAGAGATTGCCTGCGATGCGAAAAGGCGGAAACGGCCGCGTCCAATCAGGGTCGGATGCGGCGGAAATCTGCTTTGCGAAGATAAAGAAAATGAGCAGAAAGAAGGCTGACGACGCCAAGCTGCGCGCGAGAGGACGAAAGTTCATTGGACCTCGGTGGAGCTGAGTTGATTTCGCAGGATTTCGATAGCGCGCTCAAGATGCACCCCGCGCGAGCCTTTGACGAGAATCTGATCGCCGGCGCGAAGATTCTGCGCGAGCCAATGGCCGGCTGCTTCGGCATCCGGCAAAAACAGCGAGGCCACCCCACCCGCGCAGGCCGCAGCGGCGAGATGCTCGGCATTGCCCTGCACGCCGAGGACGAAATCGAGACCGGCTTCCGCGGCAGCTTGGCCGCAGGCCGTGTGCAGCATGGGACCATGTTCGCCGAGCTCGAGCATCTCGCCAGCAACGAGAATGCGGCGGACAGCAGGCCGAGCAGCAAGCGTCTGAATCATCGAGCGCAGCGCTTCGGGGTTAGAGTTATAGGAGTCGTTCAGGATCGTTGCGCCGGCAATCTCGATCAACTGGCCGCGCTTATCACCTGCGCTGAGCGATTCGAGCGCAGTAATCGCCGCATCGAGATCCACGCCGGCTTCGAGCGCAACGGCAAGACCCGCGATGGCATTGGTCGCATTGTGTGCGCCCAGCATCTTCAGCGTGAAATCGCCCTCGCGTTCACCGGCGCGATAGTGCACGTGCAGGCCGCCGAGATTCTCTCTGGTTGAAAGAATTTGCGGATCGCCGCAGGGACCGTTGCCGAAGTACACGACGCGGCCGGGAAAATCGCGTCCAAATTGCGAAACATAAGGATCGCTGCAGTTGAGGAAGGCCGCGCCGTTGGCGGGCAGCGCGGCCACCAATTCAAACTTGGCCCGCGCAATGCCGGCCTGGCCCTCGGCGAAGTTCTCGATGTGCGCGTTGCCGACATTGGTGACGATACCCCAGTCAGGTGATGCGATACGGGCCAGCGCGGCGATCTCGCCTGAATGATTCATGCCCATCTCAACGACCGCGATTTCATGCTCCGGCATGAGGCGCAAAAGCTGCAAGGGCAATCCGAATCCGTTGTTGAGATTGCCTTGCGATTTGAGCACATTGAATTTTGCGCCAAGAGCCGCGGCCGTTGCTTCTTTGGTTGTGGTTTTTCCCGCCGAACCGGTGATGGCGACCACGCGCTTCCCCCACTGGCGTCGAACATGCGCAGCCAGCGCCTGCAGCGCGAGCAGGGGATCTTCCGTGATGAGGAGCGGAGCCGAGAGAGCCGCGTCAGACAGGGAAGCTACGCGCGCCCGCGACACAACTGCGGCCGCTGTTCCCCGCGCCACTGCATCCGTGATGAAGTCGTGCCCGTCGAGGCGTTCGCCGCGAACCGCGAAGAAGAGTTCGCCTGATTGCACGGTGCGCGAGTCGATAGAGTAGCCACGCACCTCGATCGCGCCCGCATTGGTGTAGCTCGCCGGCGCTTCCAGCACCGCGCCCGCGCCGATGGCTGCTTCTGCAAGCGTTAGAATCATCGCACCTCACGATAACCCAAATCCGCCAGCGTGGAAAGCGCAATCTCCGCGTCGTCGAAACGAACGGAACCTGTGGCGAGGATTTGCTCCTTTTCATGGCCTTTCCCGGCCAGTAAAACTACGTCGCCCGGTCCGGCTGCTTCAAGCGCAATGCGAATCGCCGCGGCCCGGTCCGGCTCTACGACATATTGGATGCCGGTTGCCTTCAATCCCGGTTCGATCTCGGCAAGAATCGCGCGCGGATCCTCGGAGCGGGGATTGTCGCTGGTCGCCACCACAAAGTCGCTGCCTTCGCCCGCAGCCTGGCCCATCTTTGGGCGTTTGGTGCGGTCGCGATCACCGCCGCAGCCGAAGAGCGTGATGACACGCTTGCCCGCCGCGGCAGACTTGCCTGCCTCTGACCCTTTTGGTCCGGTCATCTGGCGGGCGAGCGCAGTGAGATTGCGCAGCGCATCGTCCGTGTGCGCATAATCGACGATCACCGTGAAAGGTTGCCCCGCATCGACAGGCTGAAAGCGGCCCGGCACCGGCTTCAGGTGCGGAATGCTCTCCACGAGAGAGTTAAAAGAAACGCCTCGTGCGTGCGCGGCGGTGATGGCCGCGAGCAGGTTGAGCACGTTCACTTCGCCCGCAAGCGGCGATTGCACGCGCGCTGCGCCCGCTGGCGTTTCGAGATCGAGCACCGCGCCGCCGGGCGTGAGCGCGTAACTTGCCGCGCGCCAGTCGCCGTGGCCGATGCCACCAATTCCATACGTCCGAATCTCCGCGCCGGCCCGCCGCGCCGCCGCGGCCAGTTGTCGGCTGCGTTCATCATGCGCATTGATGATGGCGACGCGCGGCGCAGGATAGATGGTTCCATCGAAAAGCAGGCGCTTCGCTGCGAAGTACCGCTCCATTGTCTGGTGATAGTCGAGATGGTCACGCGTGAGGTTGGTGAAGACGGCTACGTCAAAGTTGATTCCATAGACGCGGCCCTGATCGAGCGCATGACTGGAGACTTCGGTAACAAACTCCGTAGCGCCGAGCGCAACGCCCTCGGCCATCAGCTCGAAAAGGTCGCGCGGCTCAGGCGTGGTGTGCAAAGAGGGTCGCACTTCGCCCGCGACGTGGTATTCGATAGTGCCGGTCAATACGGCTTTGACGGTTTTGCGAGCCACGGCTTCATGGGGCGAGGTGCTGAGCAGCGATTCGATCAGGAACGCGGTCGTCGTCTTGCCGTTTGTTCCCGTGATGCCCGTTGCGGCGAGCTTGCGCTCAGGATGGCCGAAGAAGGCTGCCGAAGCCTGCGCCAGTGCGCGCCGCCCATGCTCCACTTCGAGCACCGGAAACCCGGTCTGAAAGACGAGCAGATGATCGAAGGTCTGCGCTGAATCCGTAAGAATGCCGGCCGCGCCCGCGGCGATGGCCTTCTCCACAAAACGATTGCCGTCCGTCGTTCCGCCTTTCATCGCAACGAAGACGGAACCCGGTTTCACGCGGCGCGAATCATACTCGATGCCAGTAATGGGGCCGGCGATAGGCGCATCGGAGCTGCCGCCCGAACCAACGGCGTCGATTTCCGCAATGAGGTCGTTCCAGTTCATGTTGGGTTGATTGTAGATGGTCGGCTGCGAAGAATCTGCAAATGCGCGCGATTCAGCGCGTGCATCGAACCACGACTTTAGTACCTGCCGCAACCATCGTTCCCGCTGCAGGAGCCTGCTCGCGGCATGTGCCGTTGCCGGTGATCTCCACTTCAAGGCCCGCGGCTCCGGCCTGCTCGATCACCTCGCGCACCGTGAGACTGGTGAGCGACGGAACGCGTAGTTGCTTCGCGTCTGGAAGCTGAATCGTCGCGGTTGTTGGTTGGTTCGCGTGCGTAGAAGGTGGCGCGGAGGAGGCCGTGGCAGTCGTTTGTGGAGGAGTAGCCGCGCTCTTCGCGTTCGCGAATGGACTCGCAGCTTGAACGGAGGGAGCGACGCCCGCAGCAGCAGGCGCCCGGCCTGCTGGACTTTGCGGGTCGTCGGCGGGTAGGTCGTTGGCGGCCTCATAAAGAGCCTGAATGTCGTCATCCTGCGGCTCCGAGTCATCCTCCGCGGCTGGCGCCTCTTTCTTCGCTTGCATTGTATCTTTAGCCGCCGGCTTCAGATCAATGTCGTGCGGCACGCCGAGATATTCGAGTACCTGCTGCGCAACCTCGGCAAAGATGGGTGCCGAGACAGCGGTGCCGTAGTAGTCGCCTTTGGGTGAATCCATAATGACAGCAACGGAGATCACAGGATTATTGACCGGCGCGAAGCCCGCGAACGAAGCGATGTGCATCGTTTTCGAGTAGCGATGCGTCGCCGGATCAACCTTTTGTGCGGTGCCCGTCTTGCCGCCGGATGAATAACCATTGAGTTGTGCCGGCTGGCCGGTGCCGAAAAGTACCACGCCTTCCATCATTTTGCGCATCTGCGCGGCAGTCATTGTGGAGATCACGCGATGCGCGCCCGGGGGCAGGGGATTGGGTATATCGCCACCCGGCTTGAACGGAGCTGGCTGCAGGACCTGCGGTGCGGCCACTTTTTGGTTGGGATCTGTGCCTGTAGACGGCTCGGGCATCAGAATGTGCGGGGGCAGGTAGATGCCGCCGTTGGCGATCGTCGAAACCATTGTGACAAGCTGCAGCGGCGTCACTGCAACCTCCTGCCCAATCGCGAGTGAGCCGATGGAGGAACCGCTCCAGCGTGCCGGTGGGCGCAAGAGCCCGCGTGTCTCTCCAGGCAATTCGATGCCAGAGCGCAAGCCAAAGCCGAAGCTGCGAATGTATTGATAGAACTTGTCGGGCCCGATCTTGAGTGCCAGCTTCACGGCAGCCACGTCGCTGGATTCTTCAAGCGCCTTATGGAGAGGAACCACGCCAAGGTGTTCGCCTTGGTTGTCATGAATCACGCGTCCAGCTAAGGTAATCTTGCCGCCCTGGCAGTCGATCATGTCGTCCGGCTGAGCCACGCTCTGGTTGAGCGCAGCCGAATATGTAACCAGCTTGAAGGTCGAGCCGGGTTCATACACGTCGCTTACCGCATGATCGCGCAAGAGCGCTGGTGTCGTGTGGCGGAACTTGTTCGGGTTAAAGGTCGGCCGGATGGCGAGCGCCAGAATCTGGCCGGTATGCGCGTCCTGCACGACAACCGTTCCGTTGAGCGCTTGCGTCCTCTTCATTGCGTGGTCCAGCGCCTGTTCGGCCATGAACTGAATGTTCTCGTCGATGGTGAGCACCAGGTTGCGGCCGGGCTCGGGCTCGCGCTCCGTTGAACCTAGGATCTTGCGCCGCGCATCCATGGCGGTGTACATCTCGCCGGATGTGCCGTGCAGTTCAGGATTGAATTTTTCTTCAAGGCCGCCGAGGCCGTTGTCGTCGACGCCGACATAGCCCAGCACCTGCGCCGCGATCTGGTTGTCGGGATAAAAGCGCTGGAACTCCTTCTGGAAATAGATGCCCTTCATGTTCAGGGCGCGGACGCGCGCGGCCACATCCGGCGTCACGCGTCGTGCAATCCAGGCAAAGTTGTGGCCATCGTTCAGGCGTTGCGTAATCTCTTTTTCAGTGGTGCGCGCGTCTTCAGGATCGGTGTGCGTGATCGAAGAGAGAATGCGTGCCGCAGCCTGTTTGTCGTCCATCTCGCTCGGGTCGGCATAGATGGAGTCGACGAGCACCGTCATGGCCAGCTCGTGCAAATTGCGGTCGTAGAGGATGCCGCGGCGCGGAGCTACTTCAAACGTGCGCTGCTGCTGCTTTTCAGCCCGCTCCATGTATTCCTTGTGGCGCACGATCTGCAACCAGAAAAGCCGGCTTGCGATAGCGCAGGTCCACAGGAAAAAGAAGAGGCAGACAATCCAGAAGCGCGTCCGCCGGAGAGGAACAGCGCGCGGCGTGGTGGCGCGGGCGCGAATGGGTCGAACGGCTGTCGCCATATGGAAAGGTCAGCCTCCGCGCCGTGAGTTATCGCGTGGCCGGAGGCGTAATCTGCGCAAGAATTGGAGCGCCGCTGGCCGGAACGGTGTTGGGGTGCACCACCTGCCCCGGCTGCGGTGCGGTGAGACCGAACTGGCGGGCGAGGCTGTCGATTCTCCCCGGTTGCGTCAATTCCGCCTCTGTCAGGCGTAGCTGACGGTTCTCCTCGCGCAACTGCTCCACGGTCTGTTTTTCGCTTTCCACGCGATAGCTGCTCTCGATGGCGTAGAAGTGCTGCAAACCATAAACCATGATGAGGGAGAACAGCACCGTCACGGCGGCGGCAAAGCTGCGCATCTGGCGCACGCGCACCGGGTCGGCAGCCTTCACCAGGCGTGAATTGTCAAAGTGCTTGGCGAAGTAAAATTCGGGCGTGCGCCCGCTGCGGCGGCGCAGAAATTGCTGCGCCATCAGCTCGGCGTTTCGCTCGGCCACCCGTGCGCTCCAGCTCCGGCCCGCCTCAAAATAAGTTGTCGTACATGCCGCCATGCGTGCTCTCCTGAGCTACTAGCTTTGTCCTGCTCGATCTGACCTCGTACTACTTGCGTGTTGCATCCCGCCTGACCCATCGTTGAAGAGCTAGAAGCTGAAAGCTAGTAGCTAATAGCTGCTCTTTCCACCGCTCTCAGCTTCGCGCTGCGCGAGCGGGGATTCCTTGCAATCTCTTCTTTCGTTGCCGTTACCGGTTTCCTGGTCAACACATTCCAGATTCCCTGCTGTGCGCCTTCCCGGATGCTGTCTTTCGCGATGCGGTCTTCAAGGGAATGAAAGCTGATAACGACAAGCCTTCCGGAGGGCTTAAGCAATTTCGGTGCGGCCTCCAGCAAAGCTTTGATTTCTTCGAGCTCGCGATTGACGTAGATACGAAGAGCCTGAAAGGTGCGCGTTGCCGGATGCATGTGTTTCATTGGCGGGACGGCTGAGGCTACAATCCGGGCCAACTGCCCCGTGCTCGTAACCGGCCGCCCCCGCACAATGGCTCTGGCGACTGTCCGCGACCTCCTTTCCTCACCGTATTCGTAAATGAGATTGGCAAGCTCGCGCTCGTCCATCTCATTCACCACCTGTTCGGCAGTGGGCCCTGTGCTTCTATCCATGCGCATGTCCATACGCATGTTGAGGGGCCCGTCCGCCTGAAAACTAAATCCTCTGCGTGCCTCGTCGAACTGCAGACTGCTTACGCCGAAGTCGGCCAGCAATCCGTCCAGCGATTGCGGCTCCACGTGCCGCGCGATCGAGCTGAACGCCTCGCCGATTAACGTCAACTGCGGCGCCTGGCTTTCCATCTCAGCTCGAACCCGTTCCAGCCGCTCTTGCGCGAGGGCCATTGCCTCCGGGTCGCGGTCGAATCCGATCAACCGTCCTGCGGGTCCTAGCCGCCGCACAATTCCTTCTGCGTGGCCCGCAAGGCCGAGTGTGCAATCCGCATACGTTCCGTCGGGACGGATGCGAAGAAGATCGAGTGCAACTTCAAAAAGAACGGGCACATGGCGCGCTCGTGGCTCAGTCATGCGCTCCCCCTGAGGGGATCTTTCAACTCCGGCCTCAACTCCGCCCATTGAGAATCGCGGCTACCGAGCGGCGATCCTCAGCGGTAAGGGAGTTCGAAGGCAGATTCGCTTCAAACAGCGCCTGGTTGTGGACTTCCAGATGGTCGATCTTGCCCATGACGACCACCTCCGCATCCAGCTTGGCCGCGCTGCGCAAGATCTGCGGCAGTGTGACCCGTGTCTGGTTATCCATCTCCACCTGCTGGCCGTAGTAGCCGGTCAGGCTCAGGTATTTCTCCACAGCGTCGTTCATCGTGCTGAACTCGCCCAGCTTCGCTTCGAGCCTTTCCCACACCGGCAGAGGCCAGATATCCGCCTTCGTGCCATCCGTCGAGGTGATGTAGAACTGGGTCACGTGCTGCGCATCCAGAAGCTGCTTGAAGGCAGCCGGAAGCTTAAGCCGTCCCTTTTCATCGACCTTGGCCGGGTGGTTGCCGCGAAACATCTTGCTTGCCTCTTCTCGCCTCTCGCGGCCGGATGCGCATCCAGGTCCACGGCGAGGACTATCCGCTCTAAAATCGTTAGCCCGGTTGTTCAGGCTGATCCCCCTTCTGGGGCCCACCAGCCTGAAAACCGGTTTGAGGGGAACAAAACAGAGTAAACTTAGGTCGTAATCGTCTGAGTGGCTCCCCTGTACTCCACTCAGCTCCAAAAATTACCACCCAAGGTCGATAGTAGCGCCATTCTGCCCCTGCGCCAAGAACAAAATCGGGCAAAAGCAGCGGAAAGGCCGTGTGCCTGCGAGAAATTCTACTAATTGAAGTTTCCAGCTATGTGGCCACAATATCTTGTAGTTATAGTTTTGGTTCAGAGACTAGACAGACTCTAAGTTGTATGTTAGGAGAACAAAAAGCGAAAATGAGCCATCCTCTGCACGAAGGATCTGTTGATGGATGGTTTTCAGGCTCGGCTGCGGCCCCTGTGACGGCCACGCTCGATAATCAGCTTCAGCAGATAGAGGAACACGAGAATGTTGATCGTGAGCAGGGAGATGCGTGGCCAGGTGAGCCGGCTATAGACCTCAAAGATCTCCCAGGGCAGGAAAGACGCGGTGATGGCGAGAGTGAGAAACTCGCCCCACATCCTTTCGAGATAGAGGCCGATGCCTTCGGCGATGCCGATGCCGGCATAACAAAAGGCCACAAAGCCTATGCGCCGCAACTGAGCGTCGTGGACAAGCGTAGCTTTTTCGAGAATGAAGTTGACGAAGCGCGACTCCGGATCAAAGCGAAGATGATCGGCCAGCGCGTAAAGCTCGTCGCCGATGTCTTTATGGAGCAGCCGTCGAGCGCCCACACCGATCGCAACAAATAAGAGTGCCTGCGCGAACTTGAAAGCGGCAATCAGAACAAGCCATCGGTTATGGCTGCGGAGGGATTTCGAAGGGGAGCTTGTCATGATTGCGGGCAAAATCTCTTACCTCTATTTACGTTAAATGATGCGGCTGGATTCGCCGAACTTCCGGTCCGGTTCATCGCTCGGCTTTATCGCCCGGCTTTTTACGCCTAGCTTTTTACCTTGAGCGGCAGGTTATTTCTTCAGGTGCAGCAGTGCGTCGCGATCGAGCACGTTGCCGTCCAGGATAAGGGTGGAAATGCGGCGGGCGTTCCAGATGTTCGCGGTGGGATCGGCATCGAGAACCAGAATGTCGGCCCGGCGGCCGGGTGCAATCTGGCCGATTTCGCTCCAGCCCAGTTGCAATTCGTAGTTGTTCGTAGCGGCAGCGAGGGCCTCGCGCGGCGAAAGACCGAGGCGGACGAGCAGCTCAAGCTCCGTGTGCAGAGAGATGCCGGGCATGGTGCCGAATGAGTCGGCGCCTGAGGCTGCCAGGTAATGCGGGAAGGCTGCGAAGATGGTTTCGTTAATGCGCCACAGGCGCATCGCGGCCTGATCGGCTTTTTTCTGCTGATCGGCTTCCATCCAGCGTTGGCCGGTTGCGGGCAGATGGCGAGTCCAGGCAGAGAGCGGGTAGAGCATTTCACCGGTGTCAGGATTGGTGGGGTGGTACATGCTGCTGGGGTTGAGCAGCGCAGCCGCCGGCTCCTTCCACAGGTTCCGATGTCCCGGCAGTTCTACGTAAAAGAGACTGAAGGTCGGCATCAGCGCGGCGTGGTGTGAGGCAAGGAACTTCGCGTAGCCGTGCAGGCGCAGGTCTGTGGGAGGGATGCGCTCGGAGTAGTCATAGGCAGTCACTGCGGAGGGACCGTCAGGATCCTCTACGAGTGGCGTCTGCAACTCATCGGGAATTACGCCGAGGTCATAATCTCTGGCGTGAAGCAGCACGTCGGCGCCGGCCTCGATGCCGACACGATACGGCGTGGAGACAAACTGGCCATAGGTGACCAGATGCTGATCGTGCGCGCGGGTGATGATCCATTGCGCGTTCGCGGCGGTGACATGGGGCCCGAGCAGAAGCACCCGCGTGCCCAGGCGGACCGTGTCGGCAATCTGGCGCGCGGTATCGTCGGGGCTGAGTTCGACAGGATGGGTGCCTTCGCGCAGCTTGGCTGTCCAGTCCGGCTGATGGGCGAGCAGGCTCCAGTTGTCGGTGACGCCGACCGAGTCAATGAGGTAAAGATGCGGGCTTGGGTTGGCGGCGAGATCTACGAAGCCGCGCTCCTTGTCCGCGCGAGCGGCGACGGTGGTGACTCCCATGTAGAGGTTGGCGTTCGCCGCAGCCTGGGAGTTCATACCGGCAAAGCCATCGATGAGGCCGGGAATGAGGAACTTTCCTGTGCAATCGAGAACCTTCGCGCCCTTGGGAACCTGCACATCGGCGGGCGAGCCGATCTCGGCAACATGGCCGTCGCGGATGATGACGACGGCATTGGGAAGATCGCGCGCCGAGTCACCCCAGTTCGTAACGTCGATGACGGTGCCGCCCGTGAGAACAAGCTGCGGCAGATTCGGAGCCGGAGGCGCGGGCGAAGGCGGTTGCTGAGTTGTGGCGGAGAAGGAAAAAGATGCACCGGCGATCAGGGAAACCAACAGGAAGAGAAGTCGTTTCATAAAAGCCGGCCTGTTGTGGATTGTCGCATACGGGAGGCAGGGAGAAGGAAGCAGGGACTAGGGACTAGAGAACAGAGAACACGGGTACGATCTCTCGTGTTTTGTAACAGGGCACGGCTTCACAGCTTGCGGCCAAAACTTTGTGGAAGGGCTTTGTAACAGGGCACGGCTTTAGCCGTGCCGAAATCGTGACCAAAGACCCGAGGGCTTTAGCCCCTGAGGGATGTTGCGCAGCATTTAGCTGGCCACCAGCGTCGGCCGGCGGCGATGCGCCAAGAGCGGCAGAACCTGAGCGAGCGCCGCCTCGGCGGTGAGGCCATAGCGGGCGCGAAGCTGGTCCACTTTGCCGTGCTCGATGAACTGGTCGGGCCAGCCGATGCGAACGACGGGAACCGCCGCGCCCATCTCTTCGAGCGCTTCGACAACAGCCGAGCCGAAGCCGCCCATCCTCACATGATCTTCAACGGTGACGAAGGCGGCGACGCGGCCGGCGTAGCGCTCCAGCATCTCTTTATCGATCGGCTTGATGAAGCGCGGATTGATGACGGCGGCCGAATAGGCATCGCGCTCGAGCAGTGCAGCAAGCTCCTGCGCGAGGGGCATCATGGCGCCGAGGCCGAGGATCGCTACGTCGGAGCCATCGACGATCAGTTCAGCTTTGCCGATTGGCAGGGATTGCGGCTCCGGCTTGCGTGCGACGCCGGCGACCACGCCGCGCGGATAGCGAATGGCGGACGGGCCGGGAATCTCCATCGCCGTCTTCATCATGTCCGCAAGCTCATCTTCATCTTTAGGCGCCATCAGGACGATCTCGGGGACAGACCTGAGATAACCGATATCGAAGAGGCCGTGATGCGTGGGGCCGTCGTCGCCGGAGAGGCCGGCGCGGTCCATGCAGAAGAGGACAGGCAGCTTCTGCAGGCAGACGTCGTGAACAATGGGGTCGAAAGCGCGCTGCAGGAATGTGGAGTAAATGGCGCAGACCGGCCGGAAGCCGCGCGTGGCCATGCCCGCCGCGAAGATGACGGCGTGCTCTTCGGCGATGCCCACGTCGAAGTAGCGTTTCGGATGATGCGGGCGGAAGAGATCGAGGCCGGTGCCGTTGGGCATGGCCGCGGTGATGGCCACGATGCGCTGGTCCTTGTTGGCCAGCTCGGCGAGAGATTTGGCGAAGGCTTCAGAGTATGTCGGCAACCCCGACGCAGCCGTGTTGCCGGTTTCGGGGTCATAGGGTCCCAGGCCATGGAACTTTTTCTGGCCATCGAGCGCGGGCTGAAAACCGCGGCCCTTCTGCGTGAGCACGTGCAGCAGAACCGGATGATCGGAAGATTTGAGAAATTTGAAGGTTTCCACCAGCAGCGGAAGGTTGTGGCCGTCGATCGGGCCGAAGTATTCGAGGCCGAATTCTTCAAAGAGGATGGAGGGCCACAGCATGCTTTTGGCCGCCTCCTCGGCGCGGCGGACGACCTTGATGGCCGTCTTGCCGCCGAAACGCTCGATGAGCCGCGCGGCCGAGGCGTGCAGATGCTGGTAGTGCTCATTGGTGACGATGCGGTGGAAATAGCGGGCTACGGCGCCCACGTTCCGGTCGATCGACCACTCGTTGTCATTGAGGACAACGATCATCCGTTTAGTCTGCTCGGCGATGTTGTTGAGGGCCTCGAACGAGATGCCGTTCGTAAAAGCGGCGTCTCCGGCTACGGCGATGACGTGTTCATGGCCTCCGGCCAGATCGCGGGCCACGGCCATACCCAGAGCGGCTGAAAGCGCCGTGCCGGCGTGGCCGGCTCCGTAGCAATCGTGCTCGCTTTCGGTGCGGAGCATAAAACCGTTCAAGCCGCCGGGCTGGCGGATGGTCTCAAAGCGGTCAAAGCGGCCGGTGAGAAGCTTGTGGACATATGCCTGATGACTGACGTCGAAGAGGATGCGGTCTTCGGGTGTCGTGAAGACGGCATGAAGTGCGATGGTGAGCTCGACTACGCCGAGGTTCGGGCCGAGATGGCCTCCGGTCTTCGACAGGGTCTGGATCAAGAACGCGCGAATCTCCTCCGCAAGCGTCCCCATCTGCCCGTAATTCAAGCGCTTGACGTCAGCAGGAGAATGAATCGACTCCAGCAGTGTTCCCATGGACTTCCTTCTCCCGGAGAGACGCCGGGCGATCAGGAGAAGCGCGTTCTGGCTCAATGCTCCCCTGCGGCGAACAGACCTCCCTCACAGGGGTCGCGAACTTGTAAGCCAACCTCTAGTATACCCGCGCTGCAACCACGAAGTTGCGATGCCGTAGTGGGTCAGTTTTGAAAGGACACGGCTTGAGAGCTTGCTGAAAAATGCCGGGTGCCCAGGTCTCATCGTCGCTCACCGAACACGACAAGGGGTGCCCCAGAGCCTGCCCTGAGCGAAGTCGAAGGGTCTGTCCGCCGTGGCGGACAGATCTGGGAGAGCACAAATCCCAACCCAGGCGGGCACGATGTTCATCGGCGCTGCCGCTGTCGTATCGATCCCCGGCTGAGTTGAGTCTTTGCTTTCCCAGGTCTTCCGCCGCGGTCCGCCACGGCGGAAGACCTGGGGCACCCAGCATTTGCGGCGCGCGCTACCCTGCTTATCCGCCGCCGTTCTCCGGTGCGCAGCCCGGAATGATCCCATAGT
>JASHQE010000126.1 GCA_030037705.1 Acidobacteriaceae bacterium
GGTCTCTCCATCGCCGCATCGTTGATTATGGCCGCCGGCGCCGGTGGCTATCGAATCGCCTGGATGCAGGATCATCTTGATAGGGCGAAGCTGGCGAATGCTGCTGCCGGCGATGCGCGATCTGCTCAAGAAACAACCGCGGCCGCAACTCAAAGCCAGATGGATGCGCGTGTCAGCCAATCCATTCACTCCGACGATGTGAGGCGCACTGCCGAGCTCCAACAGCAGATTCACGACAATCTCGCGCTGCTCGCAAGCGAGCGCGCAAAGACAGCGGCCCTCGAATCGGATGGCGTGGCGCTCAAAGACCAGCTCAAAGACGAGATCGACCGGCAGCAACAGCAGCTTGCCGAAGCCGACAAACAGAAGCAGGCCGCCGAGCAGGATGCGGCCAGCCTGAGAGTACAGCTTGACAAAGCGCAGACGGAGGCCAGCTCGAACGAGGCGTCCCGGCTTCTCGATGACATTAAGGTGAAAGATCTGAGCGATCAGCTCGCAGAGGCGCAGGAGACGATGAGCGCGAACCATGAAGTAGGAAGCCTGATGGCTGAGCGCAACCTGCACATCGTCGACGTCTATGACACCGATGGGCAGGGCAAGACCAAGCCGATCTTCGGCCGCATCTTTCTTACGGGAAATAAACGGCTGCTCTTCTACGCCTACGACTTAAATGCACAGCGGCTTGAGAACGCGAAGTACACCTATCGCGTCTGGGGCGAGAAGCTCGGGCCGGGGCAATCCGCAATGGCGCTGGGCACGTTCTATTCCGACAATGCGGCGCAGAGGCGCTGGATCTTCGAGTACGACGATCCGAAGGTGCTGGCCGAGATCGATTCTGTCTTCGTAACGTTCGAGTCAACGTCCAAGATCGACCATCCCCACGGCCCGAAGCTGATGTACGCCTATCTGCGCGGCGATGCCAACCATCCATGATGGAAAAATTCAACCGCGCTGCCTTCGCGTGTTTCATCCATCGCAGCCATGCATCGCCAGCCTCTCCTAAAACCAGGCTTGTTGACGGATTCCATTGACAGGGGTACAGAACTTCGGAACCTGCTGGCTGTTCAAATTGAGCATGTTTTCGGAAGCCGGGTTAAACCGATGAAGGGTTACTTTGGGTCCGTCATCTGCATGAAAATTGCAGAATGAATCCACGCACCGTTGCCGCCTTCGTCATTTTTGTCTTCCTATATCCGCACTGAGGGCTAATTTTTGGGCTGGAGTCCCTCCCTGCTCTTGCAAAGCTGGGGTACTCTAGGAAATAAGCGTTGTCGGTCTACGAGGCGAAGAATGCCCGGTACTCTTTTTGCGGCGTTGACAATCCTATTCTTGGCCGGGCTCATTTCGATTGCCTGGTGGATGTGGAGGACTTACGCTCGCAGGGAGGAAACCAGTTGGAACGAGTTGCTGGGAAGGCTCATTCCTGTCAGCAGGGTGGGTGTCCAGGAGGTTGCCGCTGCTTTTTTAAATCCTACTGTTCAGGAGTTGGATCCCCGCCGAGCTGAACGGCATTTGGAGGCGCGCGACATCTGGGACCTCATCGGTGGCATCGAAGGCCTGAAGACAATGCGGAGAAACTCGGACGTACTCATTGATCTTGCCAGCTATGTTCACCGCTGGAATCCGGAAGCGGCGCTCGTAGCCGAACAGCTTCGACTGGATGCCGGTGAAATCAAAAACGCGCTTTCGCGCATTGAGTGGGCGCGGCGCAGGGGAAGATTGGCTGCCTCGTTTTCCATTCAGGCGTCTCGTGCCGCCGCTGCCTATTACCTCATGACGCAGAGAGTGTGCGCACTTTACGCAATTAGCCAAGAAGGCTTATTACCCCAACTCAAGGCCGCTATTTAAACTTCCCTCTCCCTCACGACAGTGTTCTTACCCGCAGACAATTTTGAATCCAGCCTTTGGCTACATGCCGCGGCTAAAAACGATTCTCAAATCGCATACGCTTTTCGCGAAATCTGATCGGATTGCGCACGGTCAGATTCTCCAGGAAAACCGTGTCGCATACGCCACCCCGCGCCCAGGCCAAAAGAAGACTCCGCAAGTAAATCTATCCGTGTAATTCAATGTGGGCCAGTAAGTTAGGCGCGCGCGCACACTTATACATTTCGTATACGTCACAGATCGAACAAATCATGCAGAAATACTCCCCATACTTCGTAATCTCCGGCCAGCGCAATTCGCGCTGTGAAGGAGATACCCATGTCGAAGCAAATTTCCCGCTGCATTTTGTCCATGCTCGTTCTTCTCACCTTGGTTGCGCCACTTGGTTTGGTGTCACCTGCGCGTGCAAAATCAGGCAGTATTCTTACGGCCGACAACTCTGATCCTGGGATCACCGGAACTGACCCGGAACCAACATCACCGGATGTTGTTACCCAGGCCGTTGTTACGGCGCTGACCGTCTAATAAAATGGCTCCACGTGGCTCCTAGAACCGGTCTCATAAATCGGATTCATCCACTCGCCAGGCATAGGGAAACCGCCTTGTTGCTCCGCTCATGAACAAAGGCCTTTCCATGGGGACCCCGAGTGGATACCATACTTGCTAACTAGCGGTATGGGTACTTATGAGACCGGTTGTAGGCGGCTGCCCAGTGGAGAGTGCGGGTGCATCTGAGCTTATTGGATATTTTGTTCTGGACGACTGGCTTTGCAGGTGATACAGCGCTATTGTTTGTGTTGTCCCGGAGAAAGCGCCGCGCCCAATATCCCATCTTCACCGCAATGATCGCACTGAACGCGATCAGAAGCGCGGTGCTTGCAGGCATTCGTAGTTTGGGATCAAAGCAGTTGTATTATTTCTCTTTTTGGTCGCTGGGTCTGGTCGATACTGCGTTACAGTTTTCTGTGGTCTACGAGATGGCGGCTCACACATTTCGTCCTTTGGGCACATGGGCCCGTGATGTACGAGGCAAGTTTATTCCGTTGATCTGCTTAAGTCTGGTTATCGCCGCCCTTTTAACTTGGCTGGCTAGTCCACCGACGGTGATGTGGATACAAACCGTAGTCATTAAAGGTGCCTTCTTCTCCGAAACATGTATGAGTGAGCTCTTGGTCGGTATGTTGGTGCTTTCGGTGACGGCAGGCTTGCCGTGGAAAACTCATACGGCAAGGATTTCTCTAGGATTGGGCATCTATTCGATGATTGAGGTCTTGGTCGAAGGAGGACACAATTATTTCGGTATCCTTCGAGGTGATCGTATATATCAGACCCTCACTCACATTCGGATGACAGCTTATTTGGTCTGTCTCTGCTACTGGATGCTGGCGTTGTGGCCCGACGAGCCGGCACCTCGGCCGCTTACGGGCGAGATGAGCGCGCAACTGCTCGACATTAGTCAATACGCCCAGGAAAACCTTCGAATATTCCGGCCAGGAGGTCGTCGTGAATAACAGTTCAGCGTACTTTGTCGTCGGCGTCCTCATCCTGGTTCTTGTTCTCACTTCAGTTGCCTGGTATTTCTTTTTCCGCGTACGCCGGTCCTTGCGACTGAGTTGGGAGATTCTCGTGCAAAGGCTCGTGTGGATGGATCCGAAGATCGTCGCCAAAATTGCGCTGAACTCGGCCAACGGGGCCGGGCAGCATGACAACACGCCAAGTCGGGAAGGCCTGGATCCTGCTCATATCTGGGATATGATAGGCGGCCTCGAAGGCCTCGAAAATTTGAAGAGCAATAGCGAGGTATTAATCGAATTGGCTACGCATCTGCAACGCTGGTATCCAGAAGCGCTCGTGGTCGCCGAAGAACTGCGGCTCGACGCCCGCGCGTTGGAATGGCATGTGGGCAGACTGGAAGGAGCAGCCAATACGGGAAATCTCGAAATATCCTTTCCATTCTATGCGCAACAAGCGGTTGCAACCTACTACCGCATGACGCAGCAACTGCTCGCTCTCTATGAAGGAAAGAACTCACCCTTGTTTGCCGATCTGCAGAAGGCACTTTAGCGAGTGTCGCGGCGCCTCACTCACCGGAGACCAGACGCATGTGTACTGCAATGACTTGTCCCACCACTTCGACTTCCTTCCGGTATCTCCAGCGTTGACTGCTTGCGTGGGAAAGAGGGTGAGGCATCAAGGTAAGCCATGTCGCTTCCTTGTCGAGTTCGCACCAGCCGCATGTGTACCCATTGCGCGTTAGAAGCAGATAGATGGGCCTGTCGAATTCATGTGTCCAGTCCCGTCGAGGGGCAATCGTCCTTTTCTGAGTATGAATCTGAAGAATGGCCCCGGCCCGGATCATGGGATCGAGGGTTCGATCACGGCGCCCCAAAATTGCGCGGCGGTAGGGACTCGATGCGGGCGCGGACGTGGAAGGAAGCAAGGCCGTTTCTTCCGGCGGAGGATCAGAGGTAAAATCGTCCGGCAAGACTGATTTCGCTTCGTTCTCAAGTAGTCCATCATTGAGCAGAAGCGTTGTATTATTCGGTGCGCTCTGTTCAATGGCCGCGCCGGGTTGATCTCTTCCAGGTTGAGGATAGCCCAACACCTCCTCATAGCGCAGGTTGTAGATGGCCGCAAGCGCTATCAGCTTGGCCGCCGTCAACTCGTGTTCTTCGCGTTCCAGCCGTGCAAGCCAGCTCGCGGATATCTGGTATGCAGGATTGCCCGATTTCTGGGCGAATTGTAAACAACGGGCCTCGATCTCACGCAAAGACAAGCCCCATTCGATACGAATTTTGCGCAGCCTGCTCCCGATTCCCTTCATCTGGCTCCTCCAAGGTGCGACTGCAGCAACACAGGGCCCCGCGTACACCTAAATCGATCTTTGGTTGCGCTAGCGCCCCGAGGGGGAGGCCACTCAAACGGTGGGTTCAGGGAAGCTTGATAGCAACAGGATATGCTTCTCTTCGTCCTGCTCGAAGATGACGATTGGGGGAGGGGACCGTTCTCTGAACGCGACAGTTTTCTATCGCGCGGCGATTGCGGTCTTGTTTCTCAGGATTGAGGTGATTGTCATCACCACCCCATAAATAGTGCTGCTCCCGCAAGAGTTGGTGCTGTGGAAAACGATCTTTATTTTTCTATTTCTCCAAACTTTTTCAAAAAATCGGATAAGACCACTTAGTTCAGGAACCGGTCCAGCAAAGTTTCTGGCGCAACACAGATCCATTTCTTATACGCACGAAAGTAACCCTCCTTCGCGGATGGACGAGGCAGTTACAAGCGCAGAATATTTCTATCACATGTGGAACAGGATTACTTTGTTTGGCACAAAACAGACTTGCCGTCGGTAGTTACTATTGATTTTCGTCGATCGCCAAAGCCCGTACAAGGGTGAGCTATGCCCTTCCAAAGTTCCCTGCGTTCGGCTAAAGTTGTCGCATGTGAATTGTGCTGAACCAAGCAGTAGGAAGTTTCCCAAGAGCCGGGTCATGTTGGACGCTGGACGGCCCGACCACCAAGCGGGATAAGGAACACTATGAATGCTTCAGTCGCCAATCGAAGTCGCGATTAGCCATAATCGCGGTTTTCTTCCCACTCAGGACCCTCTGGTCCATCTTCCCAAATCCTTCAATGCCTGGGAGGAAGTTGCTCACCAATTACCCAAACTCCTCGTTTCGGACCAGATTCACCACGCCCTTAAAGATCTGCCCCCATTCCTTCTGGATGAGCTGCACGACGACCGTGAATTGGAACGAGCCATGGTCCTCCTGAGCTATCTGGGACACGCCTATGTCTGGGGCGGAG
>JASHQE010000127.1 GCA_030037705.1 Acidobacteriaceae bacterium
ACGGGGTCTCTACTGCGCGAAGTTTCCGGAAAAGCAGCCGCGAATGCTTTGACTTCAATTGGGCACGCGATGGTTCCGATATGGCTGTTAAACAGTTACTTCCCAGCCCTTCTCATATTCACGGCTCCAGTATTTCATGGCTTCAGGGTCATTGAGAATGTGCGCGGTTTCAGTGTCAAGATGGAGCTTGCGGTCAACGAACCAGGCGACGTTAGAAAGCAGCAGCATCGTGACGGTGACATTCGCCACGGGAATCGGCGAATGGAGCTCTTCCTGGCCGCGGATGGCGGCGATGAAGTTGGCGAAGTGCGCGTCGGTCATGGAATCCTGGCCAACTGTGTCGCTGCTCCGGGTCTGCGTGCCGGTACGGAACTGGTCGATCTGCTTGCCCTTCCAGTCAAAGACATCGTACCCATCACGATCAATCACTACCGTTCCCTTGGTTCCGAAGATCGCAGAGCCGCGGTCACGCCCGTAGACCTTCATTCCCTGGCAGCTCCGGCCTTCCCAGGAGATGGTCTTGTCCGGATAGCCGAAGTCGGTGATGAGGGTGTCATAAAACTGCCAGTCATCCTTATATTGATAGCGTCCTCCCGTCGCTGAGACGGTCTGCGGAATCTCAGCCTGCAGCGCCCACCGGCAGATGTCCACCTCGTGCGTTCCATTATTGAGGGTCTCGCCGGTACCGTAGCGGCGCAGCCAGTGCCAATTATAAGGATGGATGTTGTCCTTATATTCGCTACGCGGCGCGGGGCCTTGCCACAGATCCCAATCGAGCGTGGCGGGCACAGGGGCTGGCTTGCCGATGCCCATGGAGCCGCGGGTGTTGGCGTACCAGGCCCGGGCGAGATACGGCGTGCCGATGTACCCGTCGTGAATCTGCTGGATCATTTTGATGGTGTAAGCCGATGATCGCTGCTGGTCGCCCACCTGCACGAGCTTGCCGTGTTTCTTCTGTGCGGCCACAAGAAGCTCGCCCTCGCGGCAGTTCTGGCTTGAGGGCTTTTCGACATAAACATGCTTGCCGGCCTTGAGGCCGAGAACGGCCATCGGTGCATGCCAGTGATCGGGCGTCGCTATGGAGATAGCGTCCACTTCCTTCGAGGCCAGCGCATTACGGAAGTCAGCCTCGGCTTTGGGCGCATAACCGAGCGCTTGCTGGGCGTCTTCGGCGAATTTATTGCGGATGTTCGTGTCTACGTCGCAAATATAGGCCACGCGGGCATCCTTGCTCAGGTCCCTGAGCGCGGCAAGATGGGCGTGGCCGCGGCCGTTCAGGCCGTTGATGGCAAAGTTGATGCGATCGTTCGCGCCCATGATTTGCGCGTAACTTTTCGCTGTGGATGCGAATGCGGTGCCTGCGACGCCCGCAGCAAGGCTATTGACAAAAGTTCGCCGTGAAATCATCGACCATCTCCAGTCCCTATTTCGTTGCCGGATGAAATTATATCGCCGGGCATCGCAAGGAGAGATTTGGCGCATCGCCCCCCACCCTTTCCGGTGAACTGAGTCGAAAGAGCAGGCATGGAATTCCTGTCTGGATTGGGCCCGAAAGGCTCTATCTGGGCTGCGCGAAAATGCCTGGAAGATTGTAAACTTGCGCGATATGCGGGCGTCTACCAGAGTGATGGCAGCCGGAACAGCGGTCAAGCCGATGATGGCGGAAGCGGCGGAAGTGTTGGCCGCAGAAGAATTTGCGCGCATTGTTGAGAGCCACAGGCCGCAGATTTTCCGGTTTTTGCTGGCATCCACGCGCGACATTGACTTGGCGGAAACTTTGACCCAGGAGTGTTTCCTGAAAGCCCACAGGAACTGGAGTCATTTCCGCGGTGATTCGAGCCCGATGACCTGGCTGATGCGGATCGCTATCAACCTGCAGAAGGATCACTGGCGCAACCGGCGTCTGCAGTTCTGGCGGCACACGCAGACCAACGCCGTGGATCTGGACGAGGCGAGCGAATGGCTGCCTAGCGGTGAACGCACTGCCGAGCAGCAGATTCTGGCACGCGAGCAGGTGGGGAAGGTTTGGAAGGCTGTTCAGGGTTTGAGCGATCGGCAGCGGACGGTGTTTCTCCTGCGCTATATCGAGGATCAGGAGTTGAGCGATATCGCGCGGGCAACGGGATTGAGTGAGGGCACGGTGAAGGCGCACCTGTCGCGGGCACTTCAAAAAGTGCGCGCGGAGCTGGGAGGCGGGCGATGAGTTTACAGAACGGAAAAGCAAAAAATTGGATGCAGGATCCAGGGATGGAGCCGATGCTGGGGCGGGCGCTTGGAAACTTCCGGCAGAGCGTGCATGCCTGGAGCGAGGCGGTTTATAGCCGTCCCCGGTCTATGCCGCGGGTCACTGCGCACAGAAGCTGGCGGCTGGCGGCCGGATGGGCCTTGGGATGCGTACTGGCGATGGGAAGCTTGGCAGGCGGCCTCTATGAGCGTCATCACCGGCATGTGATCGCCAAGATCAAGGCCGATCAGGAGACGAGGCAGCAACAGTTAGCGACCGAGCGGAGCGCGAGTATTGCAGACGAGGATCTGCTGGCTGACGTGGACAGCGATGTGTCGCGTGCGGTTCCGGCGGCGATGGAGCCTCTGGCCCAGTTGATGGACGGCGGCGATGCAGGGCAATGAAGGTATGGGCTGCAGGAGAGATGCAGAAGGGGGTAAGGAATGAAGGGAGCAATTGTAAGACATTTCGTTTTCGCGTTTGCGGGAATTTGTATGGGCGGCGTATTGGCTGTTGCGCAGGGACCGGGCATGGGGCCCGGCTTTGAAGGGCATCGGCCTCCGATGGAACAGGCCTTTCAGTTTGAAGGTGCACGGGGACAGTTTTGGAACAATCCGAAGATCGTGGAAAGGCTTAAGCTGACAGACGATCAACGAAAGGCGATGGATGGGATCCTGCAGGAACATCGGATGACTTTAATTGACCTGCGGGCCAATGTGGAGAAGGCAGAATTGCAGATGCAGCCGCTGATGCGTGCCGACGAACCCAATGAAAATGCAATTCTGGCGCAGATCGACAAGATCGCCCAGGCACGCGCAGAGCTGGAAAAGGGAAACGCGCGTTTTCTGCTGGCGATTCGCAGCAAATTGACGCCAGACCAGTGGAAACAGGTGCAGCAGTTCCGCGAGGATCATGCGCGCGGCCGTGGCGACTGGGGACGGGATGACGGACCCAGACCGCATGGACCAGGTGGACCGGAGGGCCGGTTCCACCGGCAAGGTCCTCCTCCACCACCTCCAGCGGGCCAGCAAACTGCTCCCGCTGCCCCGGCGCCGGGATCTGGAGACGCGCAATAGTTTCGTAGAGCAGAGAGCAAATGCGGTCTCCTTGGAGACCGTTGGCGGTTTGGGGATGACCCAAACCGCCGATTTTTTTTGGAACGGTCATTTGCCGGGGCAGGCTCGGCGGCTTCCTGACAGCAATTAGAGCGGTTCCCGAATTACCGTCGACTTTTTGAGTGACATGAGAGGTGGCCTTTTCTTGAGGAAAAGGCCACTTGAATGCGTGGCTTCGGTTCACATCAATTCGGGAACCGCTATAGATGTCCACAAACGAAGCAACGATGCGAACCGCTCTGCTACAGCATCTGGCGTGGGTTGGGACATCAGATGAGCAAAACCGGAACAACTTGAATCGCAGCGCAACAGAATGCATTCGGGCGGCTCTAAAAAATTATGACTAAAGTTATTCTGGCTGTCACCGATGAATGGGGTGGATGCAGAAAGGCCCATGCGGCCACAGCCCCGGCCGAGATGCCGAGGGCGCAGGGAGCCCAATCGAGCATCCACAAAGGAGTTGAGTTCCATGGCCCTCGGTGTTTTGAACAACCTATCCGCTATTTATGCAGAGAACAACCTGAACAATACGAACAACAGCTTGCAGACTGTTCTGGAGCAGTTGTCGTCTGGTTCACGCATCAATTCCGGCGCGGACGATGCTGCAGGGCTCTCGCTGATCAATGGCCTTGGGGCCAACTCGGCTGCACTCACACAGTCCACAACCAATGCGACCGAAGGAGTGGGGCTGTTGCAGGTGGCCGATGGCGCGCTCTCGCAGGTGACTAGCTTGTTGAATCGGGCAATTACATTGGCCACCGAGGCGTCGAACGGGACGCTCGACAGTTCACAGGAATCGGCTGCGAACCAGGAGTATCAGTCCATTCTCTCCGAGATTAACAACATCGGATCGACGACGACATACAACCAGAACCAAGTCTTTAATGGCTCGCAGGCAGGAGTGGCTATCTATACCGGCGACTCGTCCGCAACCGGCTCTTCGATCGACGACCTTTTCTTCGCCAAGCTTACCTCGGCGAGTGTCGGTGACTCCGGTGGTACGGTGCAGCAGAGCGATGCCGGCAAGTTCGTGGATCTTTCGAAAGATACCGCCGGATCTTTGACCACGGCAGCGCAGCAGACCGATGCCGTGGCTGGCAACCTGGTCTTTACCATCACCAATCCTGATGGAACGACGAGCACGCTGACGACGAGCGCTACGACCGTAGGCGGACTCATCACGGAGATCAATAAGGACGGTATTCCCGGCGTGACAGCGAGTTTTACCACCGCCGCTGCGGTGGGCGATGGCGCGGTGGCTGGTGGCGATACAGGCATCCTGCTCACCAATACCAATGCCAATGTCCAGATTTCTCTCTCAGTCACCGCAGCCGGTCCGCCGGCGACAACGGCCTTCGAGGATACGACGACAGCAATTACACCGACCGGACTGTTTACGAGTACTGCTGCCACTACGACGATCAACTACGTAACTGCGACAGGGGGCGATCAGACAGCCGATCTCGCCACCACCAACCTCGACACAGCCGGCAACGCACAGAACGCATTGAGTGTACTGAACAACGCGATTACCTATGTTGCCGCACAAGACGGCTACATCGGTGCACAGATTAATACGCTCAACGCCATTAGCCAGGTGATGAGCACCCAGCAGGAGAACGTGCTTTCCGCGCAGAACGCGATCCAGGCGACCGACTATGCCTCAGCAACCTCAGACATGTCGAAATACGAGATCTTGAGCCAGACTGGTATCGCGGCGCTGGCGCAAGCCAACAGCGTGCAGCAGGAAGTGACTAAGCTTCTGCAATAAAAAGCAGAGTTGCAGTTTTAAGGCAGCCCAGGGACGGGCCGGCGGCAAATACAATTATTTGCCGCCCTTTTGTTGGGAGTATGCGAGGCCATCTGGGGAGTGCGCCGGAGAAAGCAGAGGCTGAGACAGATTGAGACAGATCCCGACGCCTGTTTGACGAATTCCAGGTTAACGGAGAAAATGAAGAGGTTGTATCTTTCTCCGATGTGGGCCTGTGGCGCAGCTGGGAGCGCGCTTCCATGGCATGGAAGAGGTCATCGGTTCGATCCCGATCAGGTCCACCAAATTACTCAACAACTTAGCGGAACCCCTCTCCAGAGTTTGGCAGCAAATTGGCAGCAAATTTCAAACTGCCGTGCAGCCAAGCCATGTCAGTCGTCTCCGTCTCCTCTCTGAAGCGCCACGCTTCGGTTGTCGTTCAAGATTTTTTCGGTCTCAGTTGACCATCGCTGAGCCGACCGCCAGCCTGTCCATTGTTGCGTGCAGTTCGTC
>JASHQE010000128.1 GCA_030037705.1 Acidobacteriaceae bacterium
ACAGGGTAGCCTGGCTGGGTTGCGCGGCAATGCGGGAGGAATGGGGAACGGAGCCAACGCTGGCCGCGTAGCAGCGATTTTTCGCAACCTGAAACCAAATCAGCCGCACGGGGCATTCTTCTGGACGGGCGGCAATGGAGCCCTCAATGCTGAAGACTTCGCAATCCGTGAACAGCAGATTGTGGAACCCAGCTATGGGCAAAACCAATTCGGACTGACGTACATCGGTGCGCCCTACATTCCGAAACTGCTCACAAACGACACCAAGGATTTCCTTTTCTTGGGGCTCAGCACGCAACGCTCTTCGCAACCCTTCGACGAATACGGCACTGTTCCCACTGCGGAAGAGCGCGCCGGAAATCTTTCTACTTTGACTACGCAGAGCGGCAACCCCATCACGATCTACAATCCCTCTGCATCTCCAACGGCCTGCACTGCCGCTGGGAATCTGCTCGGTCAGGCTTTCCTTGGCAACGTCATTCCGTCGGCGTGCGTCTCGCAGCAAGCAACGGCATTGCTGAACTACGTGCCGCTTCCCAACCTCCCGGGCCAGTTCCTGAACTATCAACGCCTGACCGCAGCACAAACCAATACGACGAAGTTCGGTTTCCGTTACAACCGCAGCATTGGCTCGGGCGCCGGATCGCCGCTCGTGGGCATGCTGCAGCGGTACCTCGGGCGAAGCGCTCCGGGCCAAAGCATCAATATCAACTACAACTTCATGCACGCTGGCGCGGACCAACCGAGCCTGTTTCCCGATTTCGATGGCAAGAGCGAGATCAACCAGTACTCGCTGCAGGTTGGTTACTCGCTGGGGATCGGTAAGCTGACCAACAATCTCTCCGCGAATTGGAACCGTACCAATACGCAGATCAGTAATGAGTTCACCAACGCGACGGACGTCGCCGCTGCAATCGGCTTGAACGGATTACCATCCAATCCGCTTCTCTACGGACTACCGAACATCACGATGAATCAGTTCAGCAGCCTGAGCGAACAGCAGCCCAACTTCCAGATTAACCAGACTATCGCCCTTTCCGAATCCAGCGTATGGACGCACGGGAAACACAATGTCAAGTTCGGCGCCGATGTTCGCCGCGCGCATCTCGACATGATCGGTGAAACAAACTCGACTGGGAATTACATCTTCACGGGAGTCTTCACCGCAGAACCTGGCACAAGCTCAAACGGAATCGGCGAGTCTGGTTCCTCGCTTGCGGATCTGCTGCTTGGTCTTCCGCAACAGACGACCATCCAAGCTCCTTATCAGAAGGCGTATCTCCGCGAAAACACTTACGATGCCTATGTGCAGGATGACTGGCGCGCGCTGCCTAGTTTAACGCTGCTCTATGGCCTCCGTTACGAATACTTCTCCCCTTATTCAGAGAAGAACGATCGCCTGGCGACGCTCGACACGGGTGACGACTTCGCTTCAGTGGCCACGGTGCTGCCAAATGGAATCGGTCCATTTACCGGAAAATTTCCACGCGGCCTGGTGTATCCCGAACACGGGAACTTTTCGCCGCGCGTCGGCTTTGCGTGGAGCGTTGCAAAAGAGACCGTTCTCCGTGGTGGGTATGGGATCAACTTTACGAACGGCCAGTATGTGACATTCGCACAGAACCTCGCTTTCGAGCCGCCCTGGGCCGATGTGCAGACGAACGAATTCAGTGCCGGTGCGCCCATCACGCTTCCCAATGGCTTCCTGACGCCGGATGCGGAAGGCAACTATGCGATCAACAAAAACTATCGTCTCCCGTATATCCAGGCATGGAATCTCAACCTGCAACGCACGGTCCCATGGAACGTTGTGCTCAATGTGGGATACAGCGGTTCGAAAGGAACGCGCCTGGACATCGTCGATGCGCCAGGCCGGACTGCAACGGGGTCGCTGAGCGGCGTGCTTTACGACTACGAGGATTCCTTCGGCTTTTCCAATTACAATGCGTTGACAGCCAGCGCTCGTAAGCGGCTCACCGGCGGAATATCGCTTCAGGCTCGGTACACCTATTCGCACTCGATCGATGATGCCAGCTCGATCGGCGGCCATGGCGGTACAGCGGTGGTGCCGGCTCAGAACTGGCAAGACCTGCTTGCCGAGGAATCGAACTCCAGCTTCGATATCCGGCAGCAAGTGGTGGGCAACTTCCTTTATGAGCTGCCCTTTGGACCGGACACGCACCTCTTAACCACCGGGCGGGCAGGCCACGCGCTCAGCAACATATCGGTTTCAGGAACCTTCAACTTTGCTAGCGGCGAGCCGCTCACGCCACGCTACGCGGCGACCGTTGCTGACGTAGCGCGCGGCAGCGCCGGATCGCTGCGGCCGGATCGAGTGCCAGGCATTTCGCTGATGCAAGGCGGAGGCTCGTTAGACAGCTGGTTCAATAAAGACGCATTTACTGCGCCAGCTGACGTTTACGGTACAGCATCGCGCTTTTCGATTCCCGGTCCAGGCACGGTGTCTTTCGATGCATCGTTGTCAAAGACTATTCGCTTCTCGGAAACGCGCACGTTTGAGTTGAGGGCAACCGCGGACAATGTCTTCAACACCGTCCAGTATTCAACCGTGGACTCGACGCTTGGCTCGGCAAGTTTTGGCCAGGTGACCGGCGCGGCTCCTATGCGCCAGTTCACATTTCTGGCGCGGTATCGCTATTAAGTGAGGCTCGATCATGAAAAAGAAAAAGCTGCTTTCGGATGCCTTCCTTGCCGCCCTCTTTTGTCTTGTGTTGTCGCCGGCGCTTTGCGCCCAGCAGGCAGGTCAGTCTCAGTCGGGCGAATCGCCAGGGTTTGTTCTTAAGGTCAACAGCGACCTGGTCCTCACCAATATCGTGGTTCGGGAAAAAAAGTCAGGCGAAATCGTGTACGGCCTCGGCGAAAAGGACTTCACGATTCTTGAGAACGGCAAACCCCAGCAGATCACGAGCTTCGATTTTGAAAATGTAGACCAGGCCGCCCTCAACGAAGCGACCATCAGCGGTACAGCTCCGAGTAGTGTATTCAATGCGAAGAATGGCACGGCCACACCAGAGGAGTTGCATGACCGTCGCCTGATCGTCATGTTCTTTGATCTCACTTCCATGCAACCCGATGACCTGGAACGCTCTCAGCAAGCGGCCCGTAACTATATCGAACACCAGATGCAGCCAGCCGATCTTGTTGCCGTTCTGTCACTCGACAGCTCGTTGGCGCTCAACCAAGACTTTACAGCCAACAAGCAACTGCTGCTCAAGGCAGTTGGCGGCTATTCCACTACGCAGGGCTCCGGCTACGAACTGGGAGCCACGAGCACAACCAATCAGGTGGAAGACACGACTTCGTTCACCCCCGACGAAACGGAATACAACGATCTCAACACGGACCGCGAGCTGTTCGCGATTGAAGACATCTCTCATGCGCTCGCCTATATCAACGAGAAAAAATCGCTGCTCTACTTCTCCGGAGGGATTCAACGCGACGGCATCGAGAACCAAGCGTCACTTCACGCTGCAGTCAACGCAGCAGTCCGCGCGAACATGGCAATCTACTCCGTCGATACCCGGGGTCTACAGGCGATCTCACCGCTCGGCGATGCCTCGACCGGCAGCTTACGTGGCGTGAGCGCCTATAGTGGCATAGCTGCTCAGAACAACTTCGACACCAATTTCAACACCCAGGAGGTGATGGCTACGCTCTCGACCGACACGGGCGGCAAGGCTTTCTTTGATAACAACGATTTTGCACCCGCCTTTCAACGAATTCAGAGCGATACCTCGGCTTATTATGTGATCGGATTCCATTCCTCCGACACACGCCGCGACGGTGGCTATCGCCGTCTCACGATCAGAGTCGACCGCAAGGATGTGAAGCTCGAATACCGGCCCGGCTACTATGCTCCCGCAGACTTTCAGCATTCGACCAAAGAGGACCGCGAGCGTCAGCTGCAGGATGCACTGGCAAGCGATCTACCCGCTACTGATGTCGAGGTCTACCTGCAAGCAATGTACTTCCGTAAAGACGAAACTCACGCCGTTGTGCCCATTTCAATTGTTGTCCCCGGCTCGCAGATTCCGTTCGTCAAAGGCGGCGACAAGGACAAGGCCACTCTCGACATCATCGGCCAGATTAAAGACTCGGCAGGGCACGACATTGGCGATGTGCGCGACACCGTGAAGCTCGCCATCGACCAGTCACAGCAAGTGCAGCAAAAGAATGTGCAGTACACAACGAACTTCACGCTTCCGGTCGGTAGCTATCACCTGAAGGTCGTTGTTCGTGAGAATGAGACAGGCCATATGGGTTCGTTCGAAACGGACTTGAATGTGCCCGATCTACGCAGGGCGCCGCTCAAAATGAGTTCCGTGGTGCTCGCCAGTCAGATCATCCCCGCAGGCAAGAAGAGTGACGGCCCGTTGATCCGCGACGGCCGTCAGTTAGTTCCGAATCTGCCACACGTCTTTGTTCAGAACCAAGACCTGCGACTGCTTTACGAAGTTTATGATGCGGGACACGTGGCCGCCGTCAAACAGATTGGGCAAACCATAGCACAGCCTCCATCCACTCGTGTGTTTACCAATGTGGAGTTCCTTAGTGGCGGCATCATCGCCTATGAGACGCCGCTTGTTAAGGCAACCGAAATCAACGAACCCGCGCGCGCCGCGGTCGCGTTTCAGTTTGATGTGCCGCTTGGCGGTCTCAAGCCGGGTCCGTATATCTGTCAGGTGAATGTCATCGATGATGCAGGCGGGTCATACAGCTTTCCGCGCACCGCAATTCTTATTCGCGGCGCGGAACAATAGGCACCGCCGTGAGATCCACGAGACTCGGCGGCAATGGGATCGGCACTCTGCGCCATTACTTTGTGGTCGGCAGTGTAGGCTATGTGGCCTTAATGTGGACGGACTGAGTGCGTGCTACGACTCGGCCCGTGGGTGGATCTGCCGCTCCTGCCGTCGGCAGAAGCCACACAAGTGGGCGGGAAGACGGGCATGCATAGCAAAAAATGCGCCGAAGCGTCAAAACGCAGATCACCGGATAACCTGAAAACTTTTCCAGCCTTGACCACGTACTCGAATATAGATTTGCGAGATGAAGAGGAAGAGGAGAACGTAAAGACGTGAGCCCCCATTCATTCGACATTCTGAATGCCATTGTCGCAATTCTCTGGCTGATTTTTATCTTCTACTGGGGCATCTCTGCGGTAGGGGTGAAGAAACCAGTATCGGGAAAAGGCAGTTGGAGAGGATGGGCATTGTCACGCCTCGCATTGGCAGCCATACTGATTGCCCTTGTCAAGATGCGTGTACTTTCGCAGTTCTGGAATTTTGCCAACGGCTTGGCTTTTTTCAACAACGGAGTTGTGCGCACCGCAGGCGCGGTTCTCACAGCTATCGGCATTGCATTTGCTGTCTGGGCGCGCCGCCATCTCGGCCGCAACTGGAGCGGCCGGGCAACCATGAAAATCAACCACGAACTCGTCACGTCCGGGCCATACCATTTTGTCCGCCATCCTATTTATACGGGTGTGCTGACGGCCTTGTTTGGCTCTGGATTGGTCAACGGTCCGTTCTGGATGGTGGTGTTTGTTGCGGGAACTCTCATTTTCACCTGGCGCATACGCCGCGAAGAGATGTATATGATGGAGCTTTTCCCGGACCAATATCCGGCATATCGCGCAAGGACGAAGGCGCTGATTCCTGCAGTGTGGTAGCTGTGATGGCGGTTCTACGACCCTCCATCGGTCGCCGGTTAACAGGCTCAACCGCGTATCCAGACAGGTTCGCGCGCAGACGGTCAGGTGAGCAAAAAGAAAAGCGGGGCCCGTGGTTGGAGACCCCGCGCGAGTGTTGTGGTTGGGTTGATGGTTATGCGGCTGCGGGCCGTTTCGCCGTCTTCGGCTGCCTAGCCGAGGATTGCGGCACGGGCTTCTTTTCGGCCTTCACCTTGTCCTTGGTCGCGAACTCCTGCTTAACCTTGGCGGCGATGGCGTCGGTGTCCACCTTGTATGCAGTGGCTGCGTCGCGTAATACCTGCGAGGCATTGGCCCGCGAGGCTGCCAAGAGAATTGCGGACTCGACCACGATGCGACCAAGCGTGTTTTCATCGGTACGGCGCAGAAAAGCGACGAAGGTCTGCCGTGGGCACAAGCTCGGCATCGCGCTTGTCAATATGCGCGTCAGCACAGGAGTGATCATAGGCCTTGGAAAAAGGTAAATACAATATGGGGTCGAATCGGCAGTTGCTACGAGAAGTTATGTGTTTTCACCCTGTTACAAAACCCGCTTTACTTCATGATTCACCAGACACTGCCTGTGCGGCCCCTCCAGTACGCATTGCTCTTAAATGCACACCCAAAGGGCATTTTTGCCAAGATTGCGCCGGAAACCTTGCGATTTGTGGAACCTGCGCATAGTCGAGCGGAATGGCTAGGCATTTTGGTCACGCGGAAACTTATCAATCCACGCAGCTCTCAAAAATAAATTTCTGTCAGGTGGCAAAATCCATGAGGTTTGCGTGCATACAGTATGAAGATTTGAGCTTCTTGTGATGATTGCTGCGCTTGCGAAGCACAGATGTCGTTGGCTTTCTTTTTACCAAGATGAATTATGCTCACCTCATCCCCGGATCAGGATTTTATCAATGGATTCCCGAATAGCCCGGCCTCTGCTCGACGGACTCGCGCCGCTCGAAGGGCTGCGCACAAAGGAGGGGGAATCTCTTGGTGCGCATGCTTCCCGCGAAACTTCCATGTTTGGCTGGATAAAGTGCCAGTTGAGCACCGACGAAGAACTCATGGCCAAATTACAGGCGGGGGAAACCGAAGCGCTGACCATCCTATTTGAGCGCTACAGCTCGTTGGTGTTCAAAATCGCGTGCAGTATCCTCCGTGACGACGCCGAAGCTGAGGACGCGGTCCAACAAGTTTTTCTCGATGTGTTCCGCTCGGTGGCCAAATTCGATCCTGCCAAGGGCACTTTTAAAGTGTGGCTCTTGATGTATGCCTATCAGCGGACTCTCAATCGCAAGCGCGGACTACGAGCGGCACGGTTCTACGAAATCGAGGATCTTGACGAGGTATTACGGGACCACTCAATTGCGGAGAAGAAGCGGCCATTTCTATTTGAGGCGGCCGAGGCTGCCCATCTGGTTCGGGAGACATTGGCGAAGATACAGCCACGGCAGAGGGAAGTGATCGAACTCGTCTATTACGAGGGATGCACCGCCGAGGAGATTGCAGCGCGAACCGGGGACTCGACGAACGTCGTTTACCACAATTTGTACCGGGGAATGGAAAAGGCTCGGTCCATCTTGAGGCAGGTAATCGGTGGGAAAGGCAAGCCGACGCGTGGCAAAGTGCGGTGAAGTGAAGACGATGAATGACCACGAATATTTCGAGGCACTCTGCGCTGCGGTTGCTGGCGGCCTGGCGTTGCCTGAGGAAGTCGCGGAACTGTGCGAGCATCTTGAGGTATGCGAAGAATGCCGCGAACGTTTAGGGGACTTCACCGCGATGAGTGCAGGCATTCTGGCAGCAAGAGGCGAAGGCAAGCGTCGAGCTCCTAGCGGCATGAGTGCGAGGTTTGTGGCGCGTGCGGCTACGGAAGGGATACCACTGCGGCAACCGGCCAGTTTCCTGCCGGCCTGGGCCTCGGGACATCCGCTCGCTTGGACAGGAGCCGTTGCCGCCGGTATCATGCTTCTTCTTCTGGCCTTCGGGAACTTACAAAAGATTGACAATATAGCTAGTGACCAAGACAAGAAGCTGGCTACGAGCGCGCGGCCGCCCGCGTCAACTACCGAGGAAGTCAACGCAGGGAGCCATAGCATCTCGGACGATGCCGTGAAGCGCGTTCAGGTCGAGTTGAACGCGGTCCTAGCAGATAAGCAGCACTTGGCTCGGGAAACAAGCGAACTCAATGATCAGATCAAGGCCGAGTTGGCGCACTCTAGCGATCTTGCTGCACAAATCGTTTCGCTTCAAAAGCAAATCGATCAGTTGAAACAGCAGTCCTCCGCGAAGGACACTCAGATAGCCGATCTAAACAGCGAGATCAAGAAGAACGAATCTGTGAATGGGGACGAGCTTGCCTCGCTAACTGAGAGCCGGCTTCAGAATCAAGACCTGCGAGATCAGCTTGCCGAGCGTGATATTACGATCCGCGAGCAGCGACAATTGCTGGCCGCAGGCAGCCAAGCGCGCGACCTTATTACCGCCCGCAATCTGCATATTATCGACGTGCACGACAACAACGGCGAGGGCGAACGGCAGACGGCATTTGGACGCATTTTCTACACCGAAGGCAAGCAGATCGTCTTCTACGCCTACGACCTCGACAGCGCCGCCAAGCTCAAGAAGCAGGTTGCGTTCTATGTGTGGGGAGGCACCCTCGGGAACGAGCACGTCGTCAAGAACTTGGGCATCTTTCGCAATGAGGATCGAGGCGCCGGGCGGTGGGTATTGACTTTCGATGATCCGCAGGTGCTCGCCGAGATCAATACGGTGTTTGTTACTGCCGAATCGAAGAAGAACGTGGAGAAACCCGACGGGAAGCCAATCCTGTACGCGTTTCTAGGCGCAAAGCCAAATCACCCCTGAGAAGTGCAGTGACGAGTGGTTGGTAGCAAGTGGCTGATCAAAGAGACAAGTTTAGAGCAGTTCCCGAATGAATGTGGACTTTTTGAAAGCCGTGCAGGGAGGCGTCCGCCGCGGTGGACGCCGCTTGGCGGGCGTGCTTTCGGACTACGCCCATTCGGAAACCGCTATAGCCCGAACCATGCGATGATTTTGGCCGCATGAATCCCCTCCCGTCACTGGCCGCCCGCTACTTGCGCACTGCGACCCATATGAAGATCGTATAAAAACTGCAAATTTCCGCCTTGCGCGTTGGGGAAATCATACAGGTTGCCGTGCAAACGGTTGTGGAGGGCAGTACACGATGCACGACATTTGCACGCGGTTGGCAGTGGCTTTTCTTGCGATTCTTCTTCCCTGTTGCTTCGTCCCCCTTGCATTGGCCCAAACAGAATCGGCGACCATCGCTGGCCGTGTTAGCGATCCTTCCGGAGCAATCATCCCTGGAGCAACCCTGCGCCTGGTAAATATCGACAAGGGAACCGAGACGGATGCCAAAACTAATAGCAGCGGCGTTTATGTGCTGCCCGGCATTCAGCCCGGACGGTATCGAATACAGGTGGAGCGCGATGGGTTTAAGGTAGCCAACCTCGTCGGATTGACGGTGAACGTTCAGGACAACCTTGAGGAGAATTTCCGCCTGGAAGTTGGTTCCGTTTCTGAATCGATAACCGTCTCGGCGGGCGAGAACAACATCAACACGACCGACGCTTCGGTTAGCACAGTGGTTGATCGCCAGTTCGTAGAGAACATGCCCCTCAATGGCAGAAGCTTCCAAGACTTGGAGATTCTGGCCCCGGGAGTGGTTCAGGTACAAAGCTCAGGAGCAGGTTGGAGCGGGGAAATTACAGTAAACGGTCAGCGTAGCGAAGGAAATTACTTCACCGTCGACGGAGTCAGCGGAAATATTGGTACCAGTATCACCAATAGTTTTGAGGGCGCCGGCTTTGCCGGTAACCTTCCTGGCGAAACTATGCTGGGGACGACGCAGAGTCTCGTTTCCGTCGACGCTCTGCAGGAATTTCGAGCCAGTACGTCCACCTATTCTGCAGAATTTGGCCGCAGTCCTGGTGGCCAGTTTTCCTTTACCACCCGCTCCGGAACCAACACCCTGCATGGCTCGGCATACGACTATCTTCGCAACAATGCATTTGACGCGAACAATTGGTTCAACAATCATGCAATTCCGCGGGTGGCCAGGCAGGCTGAACGACAGAACGACTTCGGCGGCACGCTAGGTGGTCCGGTGACAATCCCGCGCTTCTATAGCGGCAAGGATCGAACCTTCTTCTTTTTCTCCTACGAGGGTCTGCGCCTAGTAGTGCCATATGCCGTCCAGCAATATTCCGTTCCAGACCTGTGTTTCCGGGGGCAAACAAGCCAGTGTGCCTCCGGAGATACTGCGGCGCCGGCTGATCTGCAGCCATTCTTGAATGCCTTTCCCATTGCGAATGGCCCTGAGGACGGCCTGAATGATGGCTTGGCTCTTTACAATCTCGCGTATTCCGCGCCGGACTCACTGGACAGCATCGGACTGCGTATCGATCACAGTTTCGGGGACAGACTGAAGCTTTTCGGCCGATACGCCTATACCCCCTCGAGTGGATGGAGTCTGAGTCACGCGGCAGGGAAGTCCAGCGAGGCAGTGAGCGTTCAAGGGATAACCTTAGGAGCCACCAATTCTTTCACTAATACGCAGGCGAACGAGCTACGTTTCAATATTACGCAGAATGACATGCACGAGAGCATTACGAATACCACTTATGGAGGAGCAACGCCTCTTGATTACACCAACATTCCCGGACCGAATGGGGAGTCACTCCCGACCCAGGGCAGCGATTTCGGTTTTTTGCTGTTGTTCGGGGGCGAACCCGAACTTATCTTTCAGGACACTAGAAGCAGTCTCATAAATGCCTGAGCATCATGAGCAGGCATGCAAGTTGAACGAAACCGAGGAAATTCTCGACGTGATACTCCCATCGAGTGACAAGGCGGCGGAAGTTATGCATCCAGGCGAAGAGCCGTTCGACTTTCCATCGCCGTCGATAGCGGCGCAGTTGGCGTCCGTCCTGGGTGTTCTGTCTTCT
>JASHQE010000129.1 GCA_030037705.1 Acidobacteriaceae bacterium
GGGCAAGATCGGCTCGCTCAAGCGCTTCAAAGACGATGCGCGCGAAGTGACCAACGGCATGGAGTGCGGTATCGGCGTCGCCAACTTCGGCGACCTCAAGGAAGGCGACATCCTTGAGGCGTTCTCGACGGAGAAGATCGCCGCCGATCTCGGCGCGCTGACGTCGGCCAAGGCGTAGCCTTCTTCCCAGCCATAAAGAAGCGGCCCGCTGCTGAGCAAGAACAGCGGGCCGAATTGTTTCCTTCACTCGCGGAACCTGCCGCAGCTTTGCGCAGTTCGCAGCGTGAATCTGCCCCCCTTTGCATCAAGCGGTGCGGGCCGGAATTCTTTTCCACGGCCTTCCAGTAATCTAGAACTGGAACGAGCAGTTTGGCACACTGCCGCTCGCACTCCAGCTCCCATCGGTCACGTCGGTACCCGAGGGATCGAGTCCGTTCACGTTATCGAGGTAGATGTCGGCGTATTCGTCGCCATCCTGCGTGTTGCTGTCAAGATCGATGTTGCCGAGATAGATCTGGGCAAGATTGCTGGAGTTGTACCCGGCGAAGGTCTCATAGGCGCCGGAGACCGAATTCGTGGACTTTACGCCGTTGACGATGATGTTCTGGAACTGCGGGGTGCCCGCGGTTCCGCTGCAGCTTCCGTAGTAGGCGTTCACGATGATGAGGTGCTTGGCGTACTCGATGCAGGTATTCTCATAAGTCACCTGCTTAACGAGTCCGCCGCAATCCTCATCGGTTTTGATGTTGATGGCGTTGGCGTCGGTCGATGCTACGCCAGCGGAGTCCTTGCCATACACGTAGTTGTTTTCGAAGAGAACGTTCGTTACGCCGTCGAATGTCTGGCTGCCGATCGACAGTCCGTGCGTGCCATACACGTTCGTGTTCTTCACCGTGATGTTCGATGCGGCGGCTTCGTTGGTCTTCACAGCGATGCCGTCGTCGCCGGCGGTGATGTTGGAGTCGGCTACCGTGACGTCGCTGATGCTATCGATGTCGATGCCATCGGCGTTGGCCTGGTTGGGCGAGGTGTTGATGGTGACGTTCCATACCGTGGCGCCGCTGCCTCCCTGGATGTAGAGGTTGGGGTGCGCCGCATTCTGCAGTGTCATGTTGGCAGCGACAAAGTTGCTGGCTCCGTTGGTCTGCACCAGGCGTGGCGTATTGCTGAAGGTGTACACGTTGGCGCGCCCGTCAATCGTGCCCGCCCCGTAGATTCCCGTGTTGCTGTTGGGGATGTTGATAAATTCCGCGTTGCTGTTATAGCTGTTGTTGCCATAGAGCGTGACGCCAGAGTCGATCACCAGGGCTTCACCGCTGTTGATGGTAAGTGTGCCGCTCAGGAAGGCGTTGTCTGAGCCGTTGATATGCAGGACCACGCCTTCGCCCGAGCCTTCGCAGGCGTTGAGCGCATCCTGAATGCGCGTGGTGTCGTCGCTGGTTGTCGGGTTTTCGACGTCGACCTCCGACGCAGTGAACTGCGCATCGAGCGTCTCGCAAGTCCCCGGTGTCTGCGGCTCGGAAGGGTTGCGGGGATCGCCTGTGGCATAGGTTTGCGCGGCGGCGGTAGTGGCAAGCGTCAATAGGGCTAACGCAACGGTGTGCATGTGGGTCCCAAAAATTCTTTGCATTGATACCTCCGAATTGGATGGGGGATTCCGATCATCGTTCAAGTGGTCTAACCACTTCAGCGGCGCAGTCTACAAACAGCAATATGGAATTGTCAAGATTGCGCGATTTTCTCTTAAATTTTAAAGATGCGGCATTCCTGAATTGAAATATAGGTCAGACCATAGTATCTATAATTGATATAGAGGTATGTCCTCATAGATTTCATTCCCGATACTTATTACGTTTAGAAAATTCCATGCCAGGCCCAACTCACGCAATTTTCACAGTAAATCCAGAAACGAAGCCGCGATGGCCACTACAATTTCTACGACCGGGTTGCTCCTTGCTCCTACCGGCACAGAGAGAGAAGCCATGGAAAAAGCGCGCTCCAATCATGAGCAGCATCACATCCCTTCCACATCGCATAAACCGCACACACCTCCTAACGCTGCTACCTACACACTGGTTACCGAGCCGGATCAAGGGCTGACGCCAATCTATACGCTGATCTCGTCTGCCAAAAAGTCGATCGACATGACCATGTACGAACTGACGGACGTAACCGTGACGGATGCACTGGCCAAGGCCGCGGCTGCCGGAATCGCGGTGCGCGTCATTCTCGACCAGAACAGCGAGAAAACAAGCAATACACCAGCCTATAACTACCTCATACAGAACAAGGTCTCTGCCCACTGGGCGAATCCCGCCTATGCCGTCACCCACCAGAAGACCATCACGGTCGATCAGGCAACCTCCGCCATCATGACGCTCAACCTGACACCGACTGACTATGCCACCACGCGCGACTTTGCGGTCATTACGAATGACGCGGCCGACGTAGCTGCGATCGAAGTTACCTTCAACGCCGATTTCGCCAATAAGAGCATTACCCCGCCGGTGGGCGACAACCTGGTCTGGAGCCCTACGAATTCGCTCTCTTCACTTGAAGGCCTCATCAATGGCGCCACGCAGTCGCTGCTCATCTCACAAGAGGAATTCGACGAGAGTGTGATCGAATCGGCGCTCGTCGCGGCGCTGAAGCGCGGCGTCTCCGTCACGCTGATCCAGGAAAACGAAAACAACAAATACACCTCCACACTTACCGCCCTCAAGCAGGCCGGCGCCAAGATTGCCGTGTACACCTCCACGAAGAGCAATGCCTATTACATTCATGCGAAAGCCGTTCTCGCCGACTACGAAACGGCAGATGCCAAACTCTTCCTCGGCTCAGAGAACTTCACTGCCGACTCCCTCACCAAGAACCGCGAACTCGGCCTCATCTTTTCCGACGCGGCCTGCATGACTGGCGTGTATACCGCGCTCACGAAAGATTTCAACGGCGGCACGCCGTTTTAGATTTCTGCTCGTTTTTGGTAGTGGGTCAGTTTGAATGCATATTCCCTCAGGGGCTAAAGCCCCGCCGATTTGGTTGAACTTTTATGTACGGGCTAAAGCCCGTACCCTTCAAGCCCGGCCAAACTGACCCGCTACGCATTTTTTGGCTCACCGCACTCCCGGTGCTACAATTCCAGCCGATTGCCGCTGCCAGGAAGGCATCTTTGCAAACCGGCAATCGGCGAGGAGCATATGTATTTCGCGGTTCTAATCAAACCAAAGGCCTTCTCTCTGCATTGCATTGCTTTATCACTTGCTCTGCTCATGGGCGCTACGTACGTGGCGCCGCAATCCGTCAACCTCTTCCCCGCCAATTACCCGGATCAGTGGACACGCATCGCGATCCCGCCCACGCATCCGGTGAGCCAGATTGCACAATGGCATTTGGACGCGAGCAGGCACAAAATCGTCTGCGACGGAAACGGCGGCCACGAATGGCTTCGCTTTAACCACGAGCTCGGCGATTTCACCTTTCACGTGAAGTGGCGCTTCACCAAGCTGCCGGGAACGCCTAAATACAACAGCGGCATCTTCTTCAGGAACAACGAGGATGGAACCATCTGGCACCAGGCGCAGACTGCGACAGATGGCGGCTACATCTTTGGCGAAACACTTATAGACGGAAAGCTGACCCGCTTTAACGAAAAGAAAGACATGAAGGAAAATCGCCTTCGACCGCCGGGGCAATGGAACACATACGATATCCGCTGCGTGGGCTCAGCCTGCACACTCGTGGTCAATGGCGAAGTCGTAAACACAATTCAAACCGGAGTCAACAAAGGATACATCGGCTTGGAGTCAGAAGGTTACCGGATCGAATTCAAGGATCTCAAAGTGCGCGAGCTTCCTTGAAGGAGGCGATCATCAATTCAGTGAGCCGCGGCGCGCAACAAACTCGGGTGGCTTGATGCTGTCGCTTCACGAAGTCATGGCGATATCCAATTTCTACAACGGATAACGCTCCAGCTCAACGCACTGCCGCGCCACGATGCGGCTGAGAGCGACCGTATCAGCCGGTGTGTAGCGGGCCAGCCTGCGCAAGATGGCAAGCTGTGTCCGCAACGCATCGCCCTCGCCGGAGGCTGCCAGAATGCGCCGCGCGCGCTGATCGGCGAGTTCAATTGTTTCTTCTGCTAACAGCCCCGTCATTGCCGCTGCGACCGAAGCGGAATTCTGCCGCATGTCAGCGAGCTTGCGCGCTCGCAGCCAGGCGGATTCGAGAGCATAGATCTGGCTGATCATATCGGCGAGCCCAGCCATGATCTCCTGCTGCTCCTCCAGATCTGTCATGAACCGCTGGCTGGCCACGCCGGCTGCAAACAGCGTGATCTTCTTCGCCGCGGCTAATATACCAGCCTCGCGCGCCATAGGCTCGTCGGCCTCGGCCGTTGCTTCGAACGATGGCGGCTGCGTAACTTCATCCATCACGCGTTGGATAGCCGGAAGTAGACGCAGTTTGCTGCTCATTGCCTGCTTCATGAGCCATCCGGTAATGATGAGCCGGTTGATCTCGTTGGTGCCTTCGAAGATCCGGTTAATGCGCGCATCGCGGTAAGTGCGTTCCGCCGGATATTCTTCGACATATCCATACCCGCCCATCGTGGCCACCAGCTCGTCAGCGACCAATGCGAGCATCTCGGACGCATAGACCTTGAGGATTGAGCACTCTACGGCGTACTCGCCGATGCTTTTGGCCGCCTCGCCCGGTGCCTGGTCCGTATTCTGCGCTGCCAAGCGCGCGTCAATCATCCCGACGGTACGATACGTCATACTCTCGGCGGCGTAGAGCTGGGCCGCGCAAATGGCCATCTTCTTCTGGATCAAACCTTTTTCAGCGATTGGCTTGCCGAAGGCGCGTCGCTCTTTGGCATACCGGACCAGATGCGTGAGGGCGTAGCGCGCGCCGCCTACGCAAGCTGCACCCAGTTTGAATCGTCCAACGTTCAGCACGTTGAACGCGATGTGGTGCCCCTTGCCGGGTTCACCGAGCAGATTTTCTTTCGGAACTTTGCAATCCTGAAAGACGAGCGGGCATGTGGATGAGCCGCGAATTCCGAGCTTATGCTCTTCCGCGCCCACGCTCAGCCCGGGTGTCTCCCGCTCCACCAAAAACGCGGAGAATTTTTCGCCGTCGATCTTGGCAAACACCGTATAGAGCCCGGCGATGCCGCCATTCGTAATCCAGTGCTTTTCACCGTTGAGGATGTAATGGGAGCCATCGGCTGAAAGCGTCGCGCGGGTGCGGATATTCATGGCGTCCGACCCGGAACTGGCTTCCGACAGCCCATACGCGGCGATCCATTCACAGGCAGCCAGCTTCGGCAGGTAGCGCTGTTTCTGGTCCTGCGTGCCATACCAGAGCAGCGGCAGGGTTCCAATGCCCGCGTGGGCTCCAAAAGCCGTGGAAAAGCTGGCCAGCACGGATAGATGATCCGCGATCAGCGTGGAGGTGATCTTGTCCATCCCCATTCCGCCGTATCCCTCGGGGATCTCGACGGAGGTAAAACCCAGCTTGGCCGCTTTGCACAGCAGGGCGGTCATCGCTCCCGGTGCTTTGGCCTCAATGGCCTCTGCCGCGGGCAGAATCTCTTCGCGGGCAAATTGTATGGCCGTTGCAGCGATCTGGCGCTGTTCTTCGTTCAGGTCTTCGGGGATAAAGACCTCGGAGGAATTCCGCGTTTCGAGCAAAAAGCTGCCGCCCGGAGCGGCGAAGACGGGAGAGACAGTCAGGATAGACATCATGGCGCATTCTCCAAATGCGACTCAAAGGTACCCGACTCCAGGCGAAAGGGCAATTCCCAAACGCTTAGCGGCAATCAGACCTTGATGATTGGACGCATAAGGAGCTGGATATGCTCCCGGGGCAACCCTGTTTGTGTGCCCTGTTTGTATGCTTTGGACAGGACCGCCATTCAGCCAGGCTCGCCTCTGCCGTTGGAACCGCCTGATCGGCCCATCCTGATCAGCCAATCGCGTACAATTTTCTTAGCCCATTTCGGGAGGATTGCTCCTGGCCGCCTTCATGTTTAACCTCATGCATCCCGCCGCTTTCCGGTTGAACGGACCGCTTCCGCACGTGATGGCGTTGCTGGTCTTTGCCCCGCAGGGCGGTCTGCGTCATTACTTGAAGATGCAGTATGCCGATCAGACCTTTAAGGGGCTCTATCATTGGAATGCCTTCGACGCTTCGCTGCTGATTCCCTATTTCGCGGTCATGATCGTGCTTTCTCTCTATGGGATCCACCGCTACACGCTGTGCTATCAGTACTTTAAATACAGGCGCAACTACAATCCCGCCCCACCCCGCCATTTCGAACAATTGCCCGCCGTCACCGTGCAACTGCCCATTTTCAACGAGCAGTTTGTGATCGACCGCCTGATCGAGGCCGTCTGCGCGCTCGAATATCCGCGCGAGAAGCTGGAGATCCAGGTATTGGACGACTCGACGGACGAGACACAGGCGGTTGCTGCGGGGATTGTCGAACGCTATGCGGCTCTGGGCCACCGGATCGTCTATCTTCACCGCACCAACCGGCACGGATTCAAGGCTGGCGCTCTCGATGCGGGACTCAAGGTCGCCCAAGGTGAATTCGTCGCCATCTTTGACGCTGATTTTGTGCCTCCGTCCGACTGGCTCATGAAAGTGATCCATCACTTTGCCGAGCCGGAAATCGGCATGGTGCAGACTCGCTGGACGCATTTAAACCGGGACTACAGTCTGCTGACCCAGATCGAAGCCATCCTGCTTGACGGGCACTTCGTACTGGAACATGGGGCGCGCTTCCGCACCGGTGAGTTTTTCAATTTCAACGGCACCGCGGGCATGTGGCGCCGCCAAGCGATCGCCGATGGCGGCGGATGGCAGCACGACACACTCACCGAGGATACCGACCTGAGCTACCGGTCGCAGATGGCAGGCTGGAAATTTAAGTACCTGCCGGAGGTTGCGTGTCCTTCAGAACTGCCTATCGAGATGACCGCGTTCAAGACCCAGCAGGCACGCTGGGCCAAGGGATTGATCCAAACCAGCATCAAAGTACTGCCAATGGTCTTCCGCTCGGGCGCTTCGCGGCGGAACAAGATCGAAGCCGTCTATCATCTGACGGCCAATTTGAGCTATCCGCTGATGGTGGTCATGTCGGCGCTGCTGATCCCCGCCATGATCTGCCGTTTCTATCAGGGCTGGTTCCAGATGCTGCTCATCGACGTGCCGCTGTTCACCGCGTCCAGCTTGTCTATCGCAGTGTTTTACGTGATGAGCCAGCGGGAGCTCTACCCCAAGACCTGGAAGAGGACCTTTTATTACCTGCCGTTTCTGATGGCGTTGGGCATTGGTCTCACCGTCACCAACACCAAGGCTGTAATGGAGGCGTTGTTTGGCATCAAGAGCGCGTTTGTGCGCACGCCCAAATATCGCGTGGCGCAGAAGGGCGAAAGATCGCAGGCCGCCAAGTACCGCAAACGATTGAAGCTGGCCCCATGGATCGAGTTGCTGCTCGGTTTATATTTCCTTCTCGCTATCCTCTACACTTTTTCCAATCATAATTACTTCACCGCGCCATTCTTGATCCTGTTTGTCGTGGGCTACTGGTATACGGGGCTGATGAGCCTGCTGCAGGGCCGGTTCGAGCGCTGGCGCACCGGCAGCTCCAATGTGGATGAATCAAGCCCGAAGCCGTTCCCGGTGGGCGTTTAAAGCATTCCTCCTTCCGCTGCATACCGGAAGCATTCCCTTCAAGTTGCGTTTTCGCCAAGAAAACGCACCCTGGCATAAAGATGCGAGAGCTGCATCTAAAGAAGAAATGCCTTAAAATGCCGCAATCAAGTAGGCCCCCTGCCTCTCCGCTACAATAGAACGAACCGCCTGCCAATCACGGTGCTGGATCCAACTCATTCGCGGGCGCGCCATACCATTATGCTGGCTCAGAACTTACCGGAAGCTCTCACATTTGACGATGTGTTGCTGGTGCCTGCCTACAGCGACGTCGTGCCCATCCAGGTGAGCACGCAGACGCAGCTCACCCGCGACATCTCGCTCAACACGCCCTTGATCTCCTCAGCTATGGACACAGTGACCGAGTCGCGCATGGCCATCGCTATGGCGCAGCAAGGCGGCATCGGGATTGTGCACCGCAATCTCTCCATTACCGACCAGGCGGGTGAGATCGACAAGGTAAAGCGCTCGGAAAGCGGGATGATTGTCGATCCGGTCACCATCGAGCCTGACCAGTTGATCTCCGACGCGCTCGAGGTGATGCGCCGGTACAAGATCTCCGGCGTGCCGGTCACGCAGGGCAAGCGTCTGGTCGGCATTCTCACCAATCGCGACCTGCGCTTTGAAACGCGTACAGATATCCCTGTCGGCCAGGTGATGACCAAAGAGAATCTCATCACCGTTCCGGTGGGCACCACGCTCGAAGAAGCCGAGTTGATCCTGCACAAGCACCGCGTCGAAAAACTGCTCGTTGTGAATGGCGATTACGAGCTCAAGGGCCTGATCACCGTCAAGGATATCCAGAAAAAACTGAAATACCCAAACGCCAGCAAGGATGCGCAGGGCCGACTGCGCGTAGGCGGAGCGATCGGCGCGACAGGTGATTATCTCGAGCGCGCGGCAGAGCTGGTCCGCGCACGCGCAGACGTGCTGGCAATCGATTCGGCGCACGGACACTCCTCGCGCGTGCTCGAAGCTGTGCGTGAGGTGAAGAGGCGCTTCTCCGGCGTGGCGCTGCTGGCAGGCAATGTGGCCACGTACGATGGTGCATTGGCCCTCATCGACGCAGGCGCGGACGCCGTCAAGGTCGGCATCGGGCCCGGCTCCATCTGCACCACGCGCATGGTTACCGGCGCAGGCATGCCGCAGATCACGGCTATCGCCGAAGCATATCGCGCTGCGCGCGAACGTGGCATTCCAGTCATCGCCGATGGAGGCATCAAGTATTCGGGCGAGATTGCCAAGGCCATTGCGGCGGGCGCCAGTTCGGTGATGATCGGCTCACTCTTTGCGGGTGTGGACGAGAGCCCTGGAGAGACGATTCTTTACCAGGGGCGAAGCTTCAAGACCTATCGCGGCATGGGCTCGTTGAGCGCGATGAGCCAGGGCTCCGGCGAGCGCTATTTCCAGTCGAGCGCCGACCTGGCCGATGTCGAAGTATCGACCGAGGGCGTCGTGCAGCGCGAGCGCGCCAACCAGAACCGCCTGGCCAAGTTTGTGCCGGAAGGGATTGAAGGCCGCGTGCCCTACCGTGGGCCGCTCGAATCCATGGTCTTCCAGCTTGTCGGAGGTCTGCGCTCCGGCATGGGCTACCTGGGCTGCGGGACGATCAAGGATCTGCAGGAGAAGTCGCAGTTCGTGCGCATCTCGGGAGCAGGCTTGCGCGAAAGCCATGTTCACGACGTGATCATCACCCGCGAGGCGCCCAACTACCATGTCGAGTAGCGGTTTATGGCTAGTTGGTGACCAGGTTTGTGACCCGAAAAAGAGTATCCTCTGAGGAATCAGTTCTGTCAACTGTGACCGTGGTGTGACCAAAGGGCGTGACTTGGTGCGGTCACGCGCTTGTCACGCTGGCCCCGCGTGAATGATTTACAGGGGTGGGGCCACCCCACGCGCGTAGCGCGCGGGGACCCCGGGGGAGGGGGGTGGTCTACCACCCCACGGACGAAGACCTGTCCGTGGGGACCCCGGTGGTCAGCTTTCAGCCCTCGGGGTTGGCGCGGCGAAGGCGAGCGCCGCCCCGTCATCCCCCCGGCGCGGCAACCCGGCGTATCCGGCGCGCGGACTTTGCGCGCTGGCCGGGTTGGGCTTCGCCGCGCCTGGATGCGATGGCGCAGCCGAGCACGGCCACGCCGTATATGGCTTTGTATTTATCCGGGTTGCCCGTGCGGGGCGGGCAGCAGAGTCTTGGCGAGCGCCACGATGGGATGAGCTTGCCGGCAACAGACCCGCCCCGCACGGCCCGAGGAGCGAGCGCAGCGAGGCGACGAGGGCGGCGCAGGGCGGCGGGAGCCGAGCGAAGCGAGTGCCGAAGCGCGTAGCGCGAGCGCCGGGGTGCGCCGGCAAGCCGGCGGGCAGCGCAGCGTGCGCGCGATCGTGATTCCACTGCCGGCGGCGCGCGCACGCGGAGCGGGGCGAATTGTGATCGCCGGAGCGAAGCGCAGGCGCACCTTGTAGAGGCTCGTTCACGCCTTGCATATCTATGGCTTTTGGGGATGCGTCCGCGGCTACTTGCCGCGCTGGAGCGAGCAGAGAAGATTGGCGACGGCGAAGCAGATGCCGCCAGCGATGGAGAGTGCGAATCGAACCCAGTTCATGATGGTTACTCCCTTGGTTCCATCCTGCACGGTTCGAGGCTTATTCCGAGCGCGGCGATCACCAGGCTGAGACCGTGACGGCCAAGCCTGCGCCGGCCCGAACGAAAGTTGCAAATGGTGGAGGGACTCAAGCCGGTCTGCGCGCTCAACAGTTTGACCGTGGTCTTACCCGAGCCGAGACGCTGCGCCAGGATGGCGCGCACGCCGGCGTGGATGCCTTCGAGTGTGGGCATACAAAAATGCCCGCCGCTTCCCCACGGCGGGCTTGTTCGATCAACCCATGATCTTCGCTTGCTTGGCTCAGAGTAGCTTGCGCGGAGCCTCGGTGTCTATGACTCTCTCAAAGTGGGGTGTTTGCAAAGCCGCGAGCGCGTGCGAGAGACACGCGCGCGCAGCCTCCCAATCATCCGCGCCGGCGATGCCCGTGGTGAAGATGACCATGCCGATATCCCACAGGTCTTGCGCGGTTTGGTTGAGCAGGTTGCACATGCACTCTTCGAGCTCGTTGAGCTTGCCCTTGGTGAACAGGGGCGCTTGTTCGATCACGATGCACCGCCCTTCACTTTTTTCGCATCGAAGCGGCCTGGATCTGTTTCGCCGTTAAACAGCCCAGGCTGCGCGACCGCTTGCACCGTCTCAGCCGTTCCCGGCTGCTTCGCTTGTTCGACCTTCATGGCGCTGAGTTGCGTCTGCGCGAGGAAGATCATGGTCTTGGCTTCTACCGCTGTGATCAGTTGCATTCGCATTCCCCAACTGACGCAGGCGATGTAGGCGAGCGTGGTGGTCTTGTCGATGAGATCGGGCAGCGCCGCGCGCCAGACCTCCGTAGCTCTATGCCTGGCTTCGGCGCGATCGTAGTCCATCTTCTCTACGAACTCGATCAGCGCGTCGCC
>JASHQE010000130.1 GCA_030037705.1 Acidobacteriaceae bacterium
CTCGGGGAAAACGAAATAGCCGGCCTTGTTCGAGGTCGTAGTCGTTGCGATTCCCGTGGCGGTGTTCAGCGCTGTGACCTGTGTGTTCGCTACTACGGCCCCGCTTGGATCTGTGATGGTTCCGTGAATGGCCGCCGTCGTGATCTGCGCGGAAGCGCCGCCGACCGCCAGGAACAGAAGAAAGAACGCAGAAGACCACTGAAACAAGGGGGATGATCTCTGGTGTTGCATGGAATGCCTCCGGATTGGGCTCAACCCCAGAAACTGCTCCGAAAGGGGAATCACTGAGCGTGTAACGCAAAGGGTTACTTTGCTTTGTTCAACTCCAGCGCTGAGAAGCCGCGCACGATTGTGAAAGTAGTAACCAAAAATGAAACCGATAAACTTAAGTGTATTGAAGAAAATTTAAAAGTAACGGCTCGAAAGTTGTAGGAAAAGGTACGCTTTCGTGGACCATCTTCTCCTTAAGTTCTCTCCCGCCTGCCTATTTCGGGAACCGCCAAAGACGGCTCCAGACCGCTGAGTAGCCGTCGGTTTTGCCCGTGCATATCAGTCGGAAAAGTCTCATGGAGCCCTGGCGCCAGCCCGCCGAGGAACCCGCCATTCACCCTGTATCCTAAAAAGTTGGCCACAACTATGAGTCAAACCCTGAAAGCCGTGCGCGGCACGCGCGATCTTCTTCCGCCGGAGACGGCGCTGTGGAACCGGATCGAGGCGACCGCGCGCGCCGTCTTTGCACGCTACAACTTCGGCGAAATCCGCACGCCGATCTTCGAGGACACTTCGCTCTTTGCCCGCGGCGTGGGCGAAGAGACGGACATTGTCTCGAAGGAGATGTACACCTGGGAAGACCGGGCGCGGGCGCAGTCGGAAAAGGCGCAATCGCTCACGCTGCGGCCGGAGAACACCGCAGGGGTGGTCCGTGCCTACATCGAGCACAAGCTGGGCGAGACTGGCCAGCTTCAAAAGCTTTATTACATCGGGCCGCAGTTCCGGCGCGAGCGGCCGCAGAAAGGGCGCTACCGGCAGTTTTTCCAGATCGGCGCTGAGGTGATCGGGCCGCCTTCTTCGGGCAGCGAAAGTCCGCTGCGCGACGCCGAAGTCCTGGAGATGCTGGCGACTCTTCTCGACGAGCTCGGCATCACGGGATGGACGCTCGAATTGAATTCTGTCGGATCGGCTGCCGATCGAGCCCGCTATAACGAGACGCTGCGGGCCGCGCTGGCTCCTGTGGTTGGGCAGATGTGCGAGGACTGCCAGCGGCGCGCCGTGACCAACCCGCTGCGGGTGCTGGACTGTAAAGTTCCCGAGGATCAGCCGATCATCGAGAAATTGCCAGTAATTGCCGACTCGCTCGACCAGGAATCGAAGGATCACTTTGCCGCCGTGCTCACGGCTCTTGATGCAGGCGGCGTGACGTACAAGCGCAATCCGCGCCTGGTCCGCGGCCTGGACTACTACACGCGGACGACCTTTGAATTCACGCACGGAGGGCTTGGCGCACAAAATGCGCTGCTCGGCGGAGGCCGCTACGACGGCCTGAGTGAGGCCATCGGCGGGCCGAAGGCGCCGGGCATCGGCTTCGCCATGGGCGAGGACCGGCTCGTCTTAACTTTGCAGGCACTCGACCAAAAAGCTGCTCCACCGCAAGTGGATGCCTATGTGGCACCTCTGGGCGAAACCGTGAATCCCGCCGCGCTGGCGCTGGCGCGGGAGTTGCGCCGCGCAGGATTGCGGATCGAGCTGGGCGATGGCAGTTTCCGGCTTAAGAAGTCCTTTGAGGCCGCGGACAACGTCGCCCGCCGCATTGTCATCCTGGGCGAGGACGAGGTTCAATCCGGTATCCTGACGGTAAAGGATTTCTCGACCGGCGTGCAGAGCAAAGTGCCGCGCGCGGAGCTGGTCAGCTTCCTCAAGCAATGAGTGCGAGCCATCCCTGGTTCGTGCTTTCCCAGGTCTCTCCGCCGCAGTCCGCCACGGCGGAAGACCTGGGGCACCCGATGTTTGTGGTTCAGCGGGATTGAGATTGAAAGGGTAGGGTTGTGCTCGACTTTTTAGGGAACCTCGAACGGACGCATCTCTGCGGCACGCTGCGCGCGGCCGATGCCGGCAAGCCCGTAGTCCTGATGGGCTGGGTGAACCGCCGCCGCGATCATGGCAACCTGATCTTCCTCGACCTGAGGGACCGCTCCGGCATCTGCCAAGTTGTTTTGGATAAGGAGATCACGCCGGAGGGCCATGCGAAGGGCGAGCACGTCCGGCCCGAGTACGTGGTCGCCGCCGTGGGCAAGGTGCGGCTGCGCGATCAAGACGCCATCAATCCTAAGATGGAGACGGGCGAGATCGAGATCGAGGCTACGGAGCTGCGCGTTCTGAACGACACGCGGCTCGCGCCCTTTTCGCCCGCTGAGGAAGCAATCAAGGACGAAGAGGTCCGGCTCAAATACCGCTACGTCGACCTGCGCCGCGCCGAGATGCAGCGCAACTTCAAGCTGCGCCATGAGATCACGCTGGCGATCCGCGACAATCTGAGCCAGCAGGGCTTTCTCGAGATCGAGACGCCGATTCTCACCAAATCCACGCCCGAGGGCGCGCGCGATTTTCTGGTGCCCAGCCGCGTCCATCCCGGCGAGTTCTATGCGCTGCCGCAGTCGCCGCAGATCTTCAAGCAGATCCTGATGATCTCAGGATTCGACCGGTATTTCCAGATTGCGCGCTGCTTTCGCGATGAGGACCTGCGTGCCGACCGGCAGCTTGAGTTCACGCAAGTCGATCTGGAAATGAGCTTTCCGCGGCGCGAGTCGGTCTTCGCGGTGGTGGAGAAGTTTCTGGCTGCAGGATTCGCAGCGGCAGGTGTCTCGCTGCCCACACCCTTTCCGCGCATCACCTATGACGAGTCCATGCGCCGGTACGGCACCGACAAGCCGGACCTGCGCCTGCCCGGACTCATCGATGTGCGTGTGGCGTTCACCGATGAAAACCTCGCCACGCTGCAGATCGATCCTGCGCTGCCCGTCGTCGCTTTCCGTATTCCCCATGTCGGCGAGCTGAGCCGCAAGGAGCGCGAAGACAATCATCCGCTCTTCGACCAGAAGAAGGGCGCAAAATTCATTGATGATTTCAAGCGCTTGGCGAAGAGCCTCCCCGAAGCTGTTATCAAGGTGCGCGAGCTTGCGGGCGCTGCCGATGCGGATTTTGTCATCATCGTTGCCGGCGATCCCGCGCATCACATCAAGGCCAGCGACACGAAGTTTCCCGGCCGGCTCTCCGAGCGCGAGATCAACGTCTACGCGGCAGCGGGCAACTTCCGCACTGAGCTCGCGAAGAAGTATGCCGACCGGCACGGAGCCTTCAAGATCACCGAAGAGACCGTGGAAGCTGCTCATGCGCACGGGGCTGCGGACGCGATGGATGGCTCGAAGGCCTTTCACCCCATCTGGATCGTCGACTTTCCGATGTTCGAGTATGAGTTGGCGGCGGGTAAGTGGGTGCCTGCGCACCATCCCTTCACCGCGCCGTACGAGGCGGACATGGCCAACCTCATTTCGGACCCCGCCTCTGTTCGCGCCGACTGCTATGACCTGGCGATGAACGGGCTGGAGCTCGGCTCGGGATCGATCCGCATTCACCGCAAGGATGTGCAGCAGCAGATTTTTTCCTCGCTGGGGATCAGC